>CAZYOU010000027.1:0-30684 GCA_964649315.1 uncultured Stakelama sp.
AATAGATGCGCGCAAAGGTCAGCGTGCCCACGAACGGATCGTTCATGATCTTGAACGCAAGGGCCGAGAACGGTGCATCGTCCGACGACGGACGCTCATCGGGCGTCACGCCATCGAGCTTCAGACCCTGAATGGCCGGAACGTCGAGCGGCGACGGTAGATAGTCCACAACTGCGTCCAGCAGAGGCTGCACGCCCTTGTTCTTGAACGCTGAGCCGCACACCACCGGCACGAACGAGAAGTTGAGCGTGCCCTTGCGGATCAGCTTCTTCAGGTCAGCCGTGCTCGGCTCGTTGCCCTCAAGATACGCTTCCATCAGCGCGTCGTCTTGTTCGACGGCCATCTCGATCAGGTCGCTGCGATACTTCGCGGCCTTTTCGACCATGTCGGCGGGGATTTCCTCGAAGACGAACTTCGCGCCGAGGCTTTCTTCGAGCCAGATGATCGCGCGGTTCTCGACCAGATCGACCAGGCCCTTGAAGCCGCCTTCCATGCCGATCGGCAAATACAGCACGGCCGGGCGCGCACCCAGCCGATCAATGATCGACTGAACGCAGAAATAGAAATCGGCACCGGTACGGTCGAGCTTGTTGATGAAGCACATCCGCGGAACCTTGTACTTCTCCGCCTGACGCCACACCGTTTCGGACTGCGGCTCAACGCCGGCAACGCCGTCGAAGCACGCAACCGCGCCATCGAGCACGCGCAGCGAACGCTCGACTTCAATCGTGAAGTCGACGTGCCCGGGGGTGTCGATGATGTTGATCAGGTGCTCTTCGCCCTTGCCCTCTTCGGCGCGCCATTTGCACGTCGTGGCAGCCGAGGTGATCGTGATCCCGCGCTCCTGCTCCTGCTCCATCCAGTCCATCGTCGCCGTGCCTTCATGCACTTCGCCGATCTTGTAGGACTTGCCGGTGTAATACAGGATACGCTCGGTCGTCGTCGTCTTGCCGGCGTCGATATGCGCCATGATGCCGATGTTGCGATATTTTTCGAGCGAATGGCTGCGGGCCATGATCGGTTCCTTGGGGATGTGGAGAAGCCGGGGCGTTGACCCCGGCTCGTCCGATATAGGAAGTCTAGTCGGTCTTCGTAAGGTTCGTCGCGCTTACCAACGACGCCATATCAAACCGCTGTTACCAGCGGTAGTGCGAGAACGCACGGTTGGCTTCGGCCATCCGGTGCGTGTCTTCGCGCTTCTTCACGGCGTTGCCACGATTGTTGGCAGCATCCATCAGCTCGCCCGACAACCGGCCGGCCATCGTATGCTCGCTGCGGGCGCGCGCTGCCGAGATCAGCCAACGGATCGCCAGCGCCTGTGAGCGCTCGAAGCGAACCTCGACTGGCACCTGATAGGTCGCACCACCAACACGGCGGCTGCGCACTTCGATGTTCGGCTTCACATTGTTCAGCGCTTCGTGGAAAACCGCGAGTGGATCCTTCTTGGCGCGCGCTTCGACGGTTTCGAGCGCACCATAGACGATGCCTTCGGCGACGGACTTCTTGCCGTCCAGCATCACCGAATTCATGAACTTCGACAGCACCTCATCACCAAATTTGGGATCAGGCAGGATTTCCCGCTTTTCGGGACGACGACGACGAGACATATCTTTTTCCTCTAAACTTCAGCCGTGGAGGTCGGACAAAATAGCCGACCGGCTTACTTCGGACGCTTGGCGCCGTACTTGGAACGGGACTGGCGACGATCCTTGACACCCTGGGTATCGAGCACGCCGCGCAGCACGTGATAGCGCACGCCAGGCAAATCGCGAACGCGACCGCCGCGAATCAGCACGACCGAGTGCTCCTGCAGATTATGCCCTTCACCCGGGATATAGCTGATGACTTCGCGCTGGTTGGTCAGGCGGACCTTGGCAACCTTGCGCAATGCCGAGTTCGGCTTCTTCGGAGTCGTCGTGTAAACGCGCGTGCAGACGCCCCGCTTCTGGGGGTTCTGGTCCATTGCAGGGACCTTTGACTTGGCCTTCTGCGGATCGCGGCCCTTGCGGACCAGCTGGTTAATCGTTGGCATGAAGCCCTTCACCTTTTGTTACCGGAAAAACCCGGCGGTTACTTTGCTGAAAGCGGAAAAATACAAAGGGACCCCGGCGGCCATAACGGCCCCCCAGGCCCCTTGCGTTCAGCAATGTTCAGCTCTGCTCACTAGCGAACGGCGTACGGGAAAACGCACCACCAACCCTTTTCGCGAGCAGGCGGCGCTATACCCATGCTGGCCGGGGTGGTCAATGCCATGTTGATGGCAGCGCGACCATGGCGGATTTTCGGGCCGTTCGGGCGCGCAGGAGGCTAGTGTTTCGGCCCAACTTAACCCAGTTTCAACCCTGGCCGGGGCAAGGGAGACGAATGATTCCCCACCCCTGTCTTGTATCGCATCATCTGGCAGGGCCTGTGCGGTCTCCATTGCCACCGGTCGTCGTCACCCTGGCGGCGGCAAGCCTGCTCCATCTGGCATTCTGGCATATCGTTGCGGCAGACATGTCCGCTTACTTGCTACCCTGGTTCGGCCATATCGTCCGCACGGGGCCGATCGCCGCTTTTGCCGTGCCCTTTTCCAACTACACACCGCCCTATCTGTACCTGCTGGCGCTAGTGAGCCCGTTTGCACCATTTGTCCCGTGGATCACGCTGATCAAACTGATTTCGGTTGCGGGTACCGCGGCGCTCGCGCTGGCGGTGCGGCATTTGCTGATCCGCCTGGACGTGCCGCAACCCGAGCGCGGCGCGGCGCTGGTATTCCTGTTGCCCAGCGTCGCGATCAACGCATCGTTGCTTGGCCAGGCCGATATGTTCTGGGCGGCCCCGTGCGTCATGGCGATTGCCGCCGCGCTCGATCGTCGCCATGCAGCGATGCTTCTGTGGTGCGGCGTGGCACTGTCGTTTAAGGCGCAGGCGGTGCTGATCGCCCCTTTCTTCATGGCGCTGCTGATCCACCGGCGCGTGCCCGCCCGGCTGTGGCTCCTCACCCCGATCGCGACCGCCGCCATGATGATCCCGGCGATGCTGGTCGGCTGGCCCCCAGGCAATCTGCTGGCCATTTATGCGCTGCAAAGCACAACCTTTGCTGATCTGTCCCGCAACGCACCCAATATCTGGTCGATCGTCGATCTGCTGCCGCGCGGCGAGGATATGCCGTTGCTGGGCCTTGCCTTCACGGCCGCGATCGGCGCGATCGCGGCCTATATCGCGCGATTCTCGGCCCAGCCGCTTCATGGACGCGTGCTGATTGCCGCCGCATTACTGGCCGTGCTGGTAACGGCGGGGTTGCTGCCCAACATGCACGAGAGATGTTTTTATCTCGCCGATATCGTCGCCCTCGTACTGGCGATCATGGCGGGCGATCGGGAAAGCTGGCGCACCGCACTGCTGGTGCAGATGGGATCGACATTGGCGCTGTTCGCCTATCTCACCGGCATCGAATCAGTCGCCGCATTCAGCGCGGTGCCGATGCTCGTCGCCACCTGGCGGGTGGCGCAACCGCTGCTCAATCAGGCCGCGAACGACAATCCCCTTCTGGCACGCCCATTCTAGGCGTTCCCATCTCCAAGCGTAACGAGATTTGTGATAGTGTTTCAACCGAGTCGCTAAGTTCGCGTCTGGCTCAGATTTTTTGTGCGGGGTAATCAGATTATGAGCATGTTCAATTCCAATAAATCGGGATCTGCACGCGAGACGGGCACCACCAGCCTGCCGCCGGCACCCAGCCAGCCAGCCGGCAAGCGCGGTATGTTTTCGGTGCTCGGCCCGGATGTCATCGTGACGGGCAACGTCACCGCCACCGCTGACCTTCATATCGACGGCCGTGTCGACGGCGACGTCAATTGCGGGTCGCTCGTGCAGGGCAGCGAGAGCCGCATCGCCGGCAATGTGCGCGCCGAAAGCGCCCGGCTGGCGGGTGCCATCGAAGGAACGGTTTCGGTCCGTCAGCTGACCGTCGAACGGGCCGCACGCATCACCGGCGATGTCGAATATGAAAACATCGCGATCGAAAACGGGGCCAGCATCGATGGTCGCCTGAAGCATATCTCGCCCGAATCGGGCAAAAGCTTCAGCGGCCCGGCCAGCACGCCCGCCGCACCCACCACTGTGACGTCACCCCTGCGTCCGGCAGAATCGGTGTTCTACAAGCCACCGAATGAAGCTGCCGCCTGATCAGCAGCGACGATTGAAAAAGGCGCTTTCCCGGGGGGCTGGGAAAGCGCCTTTTTGCTGCATGGTTTTGAGCATAGTGCAGTAAATCAGAACCGTTCGCCCTGAGCTTGTCGAAGGGCTGCCTGATTCTTTGTGCCGCAGAGTTCGCCGCCTGAAGAAGAAAGCAGGGCTTCGACAAGCTCAGCCCAAACGGGTTTTGCTGGGTCAGAATAGGTGCACGGCGCTCTAGGGGACACGAGAGCCAGCTTTACCAAGGAGGCGGGCGTTACCGATTATTTGATCCGCACCCCGCCCTTGATCACCGCACTCGGCTTTTCGAGCAGGCGCACATTGGTGAGCGGATCGCCTGTTACGGCGACGATATCGCCGTACCGGCCCACCGCCAGCGTGCCGATATCGGCGCTACGCGACAGCGCGTCAGCCGCATTACGGGTCGCCGCACGAATCGCCTCGATTGGCGTCATCCCGTAATCGACCATGATGCGGAGCTGCCCGGCAGCCGTTCCATGCGGCATCACCCCCGCGTCCGATCCGAACACCATTTTGACGCCAGCGGCATGCGCCTTGCGGAAATTGTCGCGCTGGATCTGCGCGATCTCGCGGTCTTTGCGCAGATTGTCCTCAAGCACGCCGTTCTTCGCACCTTCGGCCTGGGTATATTCGGTGTTGAAGATATCCATCGACAGCCACGTCCCGCGCTCCTTGGCCAGGCGGATACCCTCGTCATCGATCAGGCTGGCATGTTCGATCGTGTCGATACCGGCCCGGATGGCGGCCTTGATCCCCGCGCCACCATGCGCGTGCGCCGCCACCCGCAGCCCCCACAGATGCGCTTCATCGGCAATCGCGCGGAGTTCGTCCTCTGATAATTGCTGCTGGCCGGGTTCGGTGTTGCGCGAAAAGACGCCGCCGGTCGCGCACACCTTGATTACTTCGGCGCCGTATTTGCGCTGCTCGCGAACGCGCGACCGCAACTCCTGCGGGCCATCGCCCACGGCCACGCCCTTGGTCTTGAACGACGGCGGCAGATAGGTGCTGTCGCAGTGCCCACCGGTTGCGCCGAGCGCGTGCGCTGCGGGCACGATCCGGGGGCCAACCATCAGGCCTTCCTCGATCGCCTGCTTATAGGCGACATCGGCGTAATTCTCTGATCCGACATTGCGCACCGTGGTGAACCCGGCTTCGAGCATGGCGCGCGCATTGGCGACACCCTGGACTGCCCAAAACGCATCAGTGAAGCGGAACCCCGAATAACCCCCATAAAGCGGGTTCGAATCGAGATGGACATGCATATCGATCAGGCCGGGCAGGATCGTCTGGCCCGAAAGATCGATATGCTTCACGTCACTGCCCCATTTCACCGTGCGCGCATCGGCCACGCTGGTGATGCGACCGTCATTGATGAAGATCGCCGGATAGTCGACCGTCTTGCCGCTCACCACGTCCACCATGTGATCGGCCGTCACCACCACCGTCTCAGCATAAACGGGCGCTGCTGCACCGCAAACCGCAACTGATGCCAGCATCGCGGCGAAAGCTTTTCTGATCATGATGTTCCCCAAAAGATTTGCCGGGATCATACCGAAGGTGCGGGCCCCGTCCAGCGCTCGCCGATCAGAACTGCTGCAGGATGCACAGCGACACTGGCCGTCCTGCCGCATAGGCCATGAACGCGGCGAATTCGTTCGGGCGATTCATCACAATGCACGCCACCGACCAGTTATAGATCCGCGTCGATGTAGCCGTGGCGCTGGCGCGGTGGATGTTCGCGGCGATCACATCGGTGAACACCGGCCCCCGCTCTTCCGCGCGCAGATTGCGGTTGGCATCGCGGTGATAGGGAAAGCCCTTGACCTGGCGATAAGCCGAATAGCCCTTGTGTAGCCCCTTCCGGTGGCTGTCATAGACGATCTGATCCGCCTTCAGCACCGCGCAGCCGGCCGGATTATATTCATCGAACTTCAGCAGGCCATAGGTGCCGGCATTGGTCGTACAGCTGACGGCCATCCGAAATTCAGGGCGCTGCCCGGCCACGTTGCAATTGAACACATAGCCCTTGTCGTCGAACTTGTCGGCGACATCGACATTTGACCGAACCGTGACCAAGTACAAGCCCGGCCGCCAGCCGGCAAAACCGGCCGCAACCCGCTCGACACGCTCAAGCAACTGCAAATCGCTGTAATACATCGGTCCCGCTCCCACGATGATTCGCACAAGAGGGAAGGACATATTTCAGCTGAATTCCTACATATGAAGCGTTTTCTGGTACGCCGCGAGTACGCTCTCATGCATCATTTCCGACAAGGTCGGGTGCGGGAACACGCTTTCCATAAACTCGGCTTCGGTCAATTCGCCGGTCTTGCCGATCGTATAGCCCTGAATCAGCTCGGTGACTTCAGCGCCGATCATGTGTGCGCCGAGCAACTCGCCCGTTTTCGCGTCGAACACGGTCTTCACGAACCCTTCGGCCTCACCCAGCGCGATTGCCTTGCCGTTGCCGATGAAGGGGAAGGTGCCGACCTTCACGTCATACCCGGCTTCCTTCGCCTTGGCTTCGGTCAGCCCGACGCTGGCGATCTGCGGGTGGCAATAGGTGCAGCCGGGGATGTTGAGCGGGTTCATCGCGTGCGGGTGGCCACCCGCAATCGCCTCCGCCGCGATGACGCCTTCATGGCTCGCCTTGTGCGCCAGCCAGGGCGGCGCGGTGATGTCGCCGATCGCGTAAAGACCAGGCACATTGGTCTGGCAGGTCGACCCGGTTTTCAGGAAGCCCCGGTCCATTTCGACGCCCAGCGCCTCCAGCCCGATGTTCTCGGTATTGGGCACGATGCCGATCGCGACGATGCAGTGGCTGAACTCGCCGTCGATGACCTTGCCGTCCTTGCCCTTGATGCTGGCCTTCACACCCTTGTCTGTCGCCGCGAGCTTTTCGACACCCGCCCCGGTCATGATTGTCATGCCCTGCTTCTTCAGCGCTTTCTCCAGGAAGGCAGAGATATCGGCATCCTCGACCGGTACGATCCGATCGAGCATTTCGACCACCGTCACCTCGGCACCCATATCGTTGTAGAAGCTCGCAAACTCGATCCCGATCGCGCCCGATCCGATCACCAGCAGCTTGGTCGGCATTTCGGGCGGCACCATTGCGTGACGATAGGTCCAGATGCGCTTTCCGTCAGCAGGCGCAAACGGCAGGTCGCGCGCCCGCGCGCCGGTCGCGACGATGATGTTCTTCGCGGTCAGTTCGGTCGTCTTGCCGTCTTTGTCGGTCACCGTCAGCGCATTGACCGCGGTCAGCTTGCCTTCGCCCATCACCACCGTGATCTTGTTCTTTTTCATCAGATGGGTGACGCCCTGATTGAGCTGCTTCGCCACGCCCCGCGAGCGCTTCACCACCGCAGCGATATCCGCACTGATCCCCTCAGCGATCAGCCCGTAATCCTTGGCATGCTGCATATAATGAAAGATTTCCGCCGATCGCAACAGCGCCTTGGTCGGGATGCACCCCCAGTTGAGGCAGATGCCGCCTAGCAACTCCCGCTCGACGATCGCGACCTTCAGGCCAAGCTGGCTCGCCCGGATCGCCGCGACGTACCCGCCGGGGCCGGAGCCGAGAACGATGAGATCAAATTGGTCAACCACAACTATCTCCTGGGGAGGGAGGAAAGGGAAACGGTGCGATCAGACCAAAGGGCCATCGACCGGGCGGGGCCTGCCATCCGGCCCCATCGAGACCAGCGTGAACTGGCCCTTGGCGGCTTGTTCGGCATCGTCGCCGTGCCGGTCACGCCGCCAGCATTCGACCGCGACGGTCATGGAACTTCGCCCAATCGCAACGATATCGGCATAAAAGCTCACCTCGTCACCGATCGTCACCGGCGCGGTAAAGCTGAACCCGTCCGCCGCCACGACCGGTGCCTGCCCCCGGCAACGCTGCGATGCGACCGATCCCGCAGCGAGCGCCATCTGCCCCATCAGCCACCCGACGAAGATCTTGCCATAGGGATTGGCGTCGGCCGCCATCGCGGTTGCCCGTATGGCCAGCGTCATGCCGGGCGCGCGATCAGCCATGATCCGAGCCAGTCCCGGCAGCGCGGTCGGCCGCGCGATCCGCCGCCCAGGCATCGCGCATCTGGGGGTATCCCATGCCGATGATGAAGGCGATCGCGACGTAATCGATGATCCAGATTTCAGTCCGCGCCAGCGGGACTGCCCAGACGGCACCGGCGGCCATCACGATCGACACGATGATGCCGATCGCCACATACATCAGCTCGATCGCAAAGCGCATTGCCGCCGCCTCAGGCCAACAGGCCAAGCGGGTTTTCGACCAGCGCCTTCAACGCCTGCATCAGCTGCGCACCGTCCGCGCCGTCGATCGCACGGTGATCGAAACTGCCCGTCACCGACATCACCGTCGCAATGCCGAGCGCACCGTCGATCACATAGGGCCGTGCTTCGCCCGCACCGACCGCGAGG
Source organism: uncultured Stakelama sp. (assembly GCA_964649315.1). Lineage (GTDB taxonomy): Bacteria > Pseudomonadota > Alphaproteobacteria > Sphingomonadales > Sphingomonadaceae > Sphingomonas. The sequence continues at coordinate 8,650 of CAZYOU010000027.1, forward strand.
ATCATGCTCTGCGGCGGGTTGATGACGGCATCGAACGCTTTGATGCCGAACATCCCCATGTTGGAGATCGACGCGGTGCCGCCCTGATATTCGGACGGGTTCAGCTTGCCCTCCTTGGCGCGGGCGGCGAGGTCCTTCATCTCGGTGGCGATTGCCGACATGCTCTTGTTCGCCGCCTCCTTGATGATCGGCGTGATCAGCCCGCCGGGGATCGACACCGCCACTGCGATGTCGGCGCGGCTGTAGGTGACCAGCTGATCGCCAAGGAAGGTGACGTTGCACTTGGGCACCTGGATCAGCGCAAGGCCAAGCGCCTTGATGAGCAGATCATTGACCGACAGTTTCACCCCGCGCGGCTCGAGCGCCTTGTTGAGATCGGCCCGCAGCGCGAGCAGCGCGTCGAGCCGGATATCGACCGTCAGATAAATATGCGGGATCGTCGATTTCGCCTCGGTCAGGCGGCGCGCGATCGTTTTGCGCATGTTCGACAATTTGTCGATCTGGTGCGGGATCGTATCGTCCCAGGCGACGGGGGCGGCTGGGCGCGGTGCTTCGGGCGCAACTGCGGTCGCGGCGGACGCCGTCGGCGCAGCAGGCGCCGCGGTTTCGGTACCCGCTGCCTCGACATCAGCCTTGATGATCCGGCCATTCGGGCCAGTCCCGGTGAGCGTCGCCAGATCGACGCTTTTCGCCGCCGCGATCCGCCGCGCGAGCGGGCTCGCCTTGATGCGATCGCCTGATGCAACCGGCGCAGCGGCAACGGGTGCTGGGACAGGCGTTGGCGCTGATGCTGGCACTGGCGTCACCGGTGCCGCAACGTCGGCTTTAGGTGCCTCAGCCTTTGGAGCCGCCGCCTTCGGGGCCGCTGCCTCCCCCTCCTGCGTCAGAATCGCGATGACGGTGCCGACCTTCACATTGTCGGTACCCTCCGCCACCAGAATTTCCGAAATCACCCCTTCATCGACCGCTTCGAATTCCATCGTCGCCTTGTCGGTTTCGATCTCGGCCATCAGGTCGCCGGATGAGACGGTATCGCCTGCCTTGATCAGCCATTTGGCCAGCGTGCCTTCCTCCATTGTCGGGGAAAGGGCGGGCATCTTGATTTCGATCGGCATGAAAAACACGTCCTTGCACGAATCCCGGGGGTGCGCGTTTCCTTCGCGATCCCGCGCGTCGGGTCAAGCCCAGCGCGATCATGAGGGTGGCCAAGGCGGTGGCTTGCGCGTTCGCGCCATCCGGCCCACCTTCCCGTACAGAACATGATCGGGAGGGTGCCGTGCGGATCTATCTGGTGGTGATCGACGAAAGCCGTGAAGCGGAAACCGCGCTTCGTTTTGCCGCCCGCCGCGCGGTGAAAACCGGGGGCGGCGTGGAGATTCTCGCGCTGGTGCCAACGCCCGAGTTCGTGCCCTGGGGCGGGGTTCAGGCAACGATCGAGGAGGAGGCGCGCCAGCACGCCCAGGCTCTGGTCGCTGCCGCTGCGGGCACGCTGATCGAGGAATCGGGGCTGAAGCCGATCATCACCGTGCGCCAGGGCGATGCCAGCAAGGTGATTCGCGATGTGATTGCGGGCAATCCGGAAATCGCCGCGCTGGTGCTCGCCGCCGCTGCCAGCGGACCGCCGGGGCCCCTGATCAGCCATTTCGCGGGCGCGGATGCTGGCGGACTGAAGATTCCGCTGATGATCGTGCCGGGCGGACTGAGCACCGAAGCGATCGACCGACTGAGCTGAACGCGCACGCCAACGGCACTTGATCGAACTGGGCCAAACCGCCACGATGTCTGCCATGTTCAAAACACTTCCAGCCGCCGCCCTGATCAGCCTTGTGCTCGCCACCCCCGCCATCGCCGCCGACAAACCCGATCGCGCTCGCCTGAAGGCGACGGTCGAAAAGCTCGTCTCGTTCGGCACGCGCAACACCTTGTCCTCCGCGACTGATCCGGTGCGCGGCATCGGCGCGGCGCGGGCCTGGGTGGCCGACGAGCTCGATAAGCTCGGCGAGGCGTGCAAGTGCATGCAGGTGCAGCGCATCGGCCGCACCTTCACCGGCCCGCGCGCGCCGAATGGCGTCGAGGTGATCGACGTGCTCGGCGTGCAATGGGGGCGGGACAAAAACCGCGTCGTCATCGTCGGCGCGCATATCGACAGCCGCGGCACCGACACGCTCGACATCACCAAGGACGCCCCCGGCGCGAATGATGATGGATCAGGCGTCGCGCTGGTGATGGAGGCCGCGCGTATCCTGTCCAAGGAAACGTTCGACGCGACGATCGTCTACGCGATCTTCTCCGGCGAAGAGCAGGGCCTTTGGGGCGGCACGTTGCTGGCAGAGACGGCGAAGGAGCGCGGCTGGGAAATTTCGGCGATGCTCAACAATGATATCGTCGGCAATACGATGGGCCAGAACGGCATCCGCGTGGCAGACCGGGTCCGCGTGTTTTCCGAAGGCATTCGCGCGTCGGAAACGCTGCCGCAGCAGCTCGCCCGGCGCGGCAATGGCGGCGAGGATGACGGCCCGAGCCGCGCGCTCGCCAAGGCGATCGACGATGTCGCCGCCGGCATGCGCGGCGGGCTCGACGTGTTCATGGACCGCCGGCCAGATCGGTTCGGGCGCGGCGGCGATCATGAGCCGTTCCTGCGGCTCGGCTATCCGGCGGTGCGCTTTTCGGTCGGGGCCGAAAACTGGACCCAGCAGCATCAGGATCTGCGTACCGAAAACGGCATCGAGTACGGCGACACCGTCGACAAGATGGATTTCCCCTATCTCGCCAAGGTGACCGCGATCAACATCGCTGCCATCCGCCGCTTCGCCAGCGCGCCCGGTGCGCCAAAGGCGGTGGCGATCAGCGGGGCGATCTCGTTCGATACCAAAGTGTCATGGCAGCCCGTGCCGGGTGCGGCGAAATATCGCGTATACTGGCGGCGCACCGACACCGATCGCTGGACGGGCAAGCGCGACGTGACGGACACCAACGTCACGCTCGTCAACACCTCGATCGACGATCACCTGTTCGCGGTAACAGCGGTGAGTGCATCGGGTGCGGAGAGTATCGCGACTTTGGGGGCGGCGCCGACGCGGCAGTGATCCGACGACAGGCCTTCAAATCACAAGCATCCCTCAGCGAAAGGTGATGAAAGTGATGACCTGTTTGAAAAAACGGGGCCGCCCGCGTGGTGCGAGGACAGTCCGTTTTTTCCCACGCAAGGGCGCGTTATTCGGTTGTCAAAGAACGTTAAGACCGAACGATCTCATATGATTTCCAACATTGGAAGAGGCCCCGGCGATCGTAACGCGTGCCTTTAAGACTGAAATCGCGTCAGCCAATCACCGGCAAACGCATTTCGCTTTCAACTTGCGCGCGGGCTTGCGGTAGCTGCGGCGCACGGGCGCGCGGTAGACCGTTTCCTCGATATATTCGGTCGTCGTCGTGGTCACGATCGCCGGTGCCTGCTGGATCGTGATCGTCGTCGTCACGCCGCCCGGATAATAATAACCGCTGCCCGCCGACCAGGTCTGAGTGTAGCCATGCGGGTATAGCGGCTGGATGACCGGGCCGCCCTGCACCGGCGGTTTCGGGTCATAGCGCCCGCTTTGCCGACCCTGTTGATAGCCGGTGCGGCCATCGATCTCATAAGTGCCCTGATAGCTGCCCTGATAACCCAAACCGGGCGCAGCGTAGGGCGCACCATAGCCAGGCTGGTCTACGACATCGCCGTCCTCATCCCAACGGATGCCCTGCACACTGTCATACACCCGCCCGCGATCATCGATCAGCACGGCATCATCGTAATAACGCGACCAGTGATAGCCATAGGGTGGCGGGGCAAGGCCATAGTGCGCGAAATTGCCGATGAAGAAGCTTGGCGCGATCCAGTAGCCCGGCAGGGTGAAGCCGCGGCCGGGGCGACGATAGGCGTTCCAGCCCCCCGGCGCCTGCACGCCGCCGATCCAGCGACCGCCGACACGACCGCCCCAGCGCTGGCCTGAAAAACGCTGACCCTGATAACGCTGGTTCTGGACGCGCGGGGCACCGATGGGCCGTTGGCGCTGCATCTGCATCGGCATTTGGCCACCGGACTGCGTTACAACCGGCGGCCCGCCCTGCGGGCCTGACGGCGACACCGCGATCTGCGGCGCGACCATTTGGCCGCGCCCGAGTCGCTGGGCATCGGCGGGGGCTGCGGCCAGCGCCGCCATCATGGCAAGTGACGCGATCATGGGGGTTCGCATGGTTAATTCTCCGCTGGGCACCAGAACGGATAATGGCGGCACCCAAAACCTTAACGGACAAGTTACCATTTTTGGCCAATTCCGGCCACTTACAGGCGAGTCCCAAATCGGGTCAGATGCGGCCCGCGAGCATCGCCGCCAATGCCTCCACCCCTGCCACGTCAGCCGCGTCGAAACGCGCGGGCAACGGGCTGTCGAGATCGAGCACCCCAAGCAACACCCCGTCGCGCACGATCGGCACGACCAGTTCGGAACGGCTGTCAGCGTCGCAGGCAATGTGCCCGGGGAAAGCGTGAACATCGTCGACCAGCTGCGTCGCCAGCGTCGCCGCCGCCGTGCCGCACACCCCCGCCCCCACCGCGATGCGGATACAGGCCGGCTTGCCCTGAAACGGCCCGAGCACCAGTTCGCCGCCGACCAGCCGGTAAAATCCCGCCCAGTTGAGATCGGGCAGATATTGCCACATCAGCGCCGCCGCATTGGCCATATTCGCCACTGCATCGGGCTCCTCCGCGGTCAGCGCGTCGAGCGCCGACGCGAGATCGCGGTACAATTCATCCTTGGCGCTGGTATCGACGGTGAAGGCGTACATGGGGCAGGCTTTCCGGGGCGGTAAGCAGAGAAATTGGGTGTGACGGATGGGTTTGGCAAGGCGGTGCGGTTGCGGATCATTCTCTGAGCCATCAAACCGAAGCGCGGCCGCTACCGAAGGTACGCTGAGAAGCTAATTCAATGATGACCGCTACTGGTGGGAAGCTGCCTTCAGGCGTGCTCGGTTAGCGCTGCCAATGTGCGCTCATACTCGCGCAGTTCCAATGCTTTCTTGAGCCTCCATCGACGAAGCGCATAGCTTATCGCAAACATTGGAAGGCAGCCAATAAGCACGCCGCTCTGAAGATATGGCAGTTCAGACCATGTTATCAGGCCTCTGGAGACTGCGTCCACGAGGTAGATCAACATCCCGACTAAAACAAACGCGCCAAAACCAAGGGCAATGATTTCAACAGTGCGCGGCGGCGGGGCTGGCGGTCTGCGGAAAGTCATCCGCTCCAACTATATCGACAATGGTTTGCCGACAAGAGGGGACGTTCCTAGTTCGTAACCGGCTATGTCCGCTAATGGGGCGAAACCTGCCCAATTTCTCTCCGTCACCCCGGACTCGTTCCGGGGTCCACCGCGCCGCAATCACCGTCTTGGCGGGAGGATGAGTGGGCCCCGGAACGAGCCCGGGGTGACGGCAATTTCATCAGGGGCGTTTCGGTTCCGCCACCCTAGCCCAGTGCCGGTTCCCAGCTTGTAGCTCAATCAACCGACACCCGACCCCGCCCGGCCTTCACCTCGCTCCGCCCCTTTTTCGCGTCGACCCGGCGGGCCTTGGCGGCTTTGCTTGGCTTGGTCTTGACGCGGCGGACGGGGCGTTCATGCGCTTTGCCGATCAGCCCGGACAGGCGCGCGCGGGCGTCGGTGCGGTTGGCGTCCTGCGTGCGGTATTTGCGCGCCGTGATAATGAGTTCGCCCACCGACGTCATCTTCGTGCCCGCGAGTACCTTCAGCCGCTGATACACATCGGGTGCGAGGCCAAGCTTGAACACCGCGACGCGCAATTGCACAGCAGTCGCCACCTTGTTGACATTCTGCCCGCCCGGCCCCGATGCGGCCAGAAACCGCTCCTCCTCGATCGCGCTTTCGGGGAGGACGTACTCAGCCATGGCCCGGCTCGACAATGGGCTCAGGTTTAGCGGCAGTTTCAGCGCCAAATCCCGCCGCCGCAAATCGTTCGGGCAATGGTGCTTCGGCACTGACATCGGGCTTGCCTTCACGCGGCACGATCAGCGCGGCGGCATGGAGCAACATCCCGTGCGGCCCCTTGCGGCCATAGACCGGATCGCCCGCGACCGGCACGCCGAGCCCTTCGGCCGCGTGTACCCTGATCTGGTGGGTGCGCCCGGTTTCGGGGCGGAACTCGACGAGCGACTGCGCGCCCTCCACGCGCACCAGCCGCCAATGGGTGCGCGATGGCTTGCCCTTGGGGCTGCCGATCATCCGCCAGCCGTCCGCCTCGCTGCTGATCTTGTCGAGCGCGATATCGATCAACCCCTCCTCCCCAGTCGGCACACCGTCGAGCACCGCGAGATAGCGCTTGGTCACCAGCCCCGCCTCAAACACACGCTGGAACCGCTTATGCGCCTTTGGATTGCGCGACAGGAGCAGACAACCGCTGGTGTCGCGATCGAGCCGGTGCACCGCCTGCGGCCAGCGCTGGAACCCGAAGGTCAGGCTCTGAAGATGGTTTTCGAGGCTGAGCGCGCCGTCGCGCGGGGGATCGACCGGCAGGCCGGCTGGCTTGTCGATAACGATCGCTTCGCCGTCGATGAAAAGAACATGGTCGGTTATCATTCCCCGCCCTTGCCACTCGCCGCGCCCGCGTGCCACAAAAAGCGCAAGCGACCTTCCCGGAGACCCCATGAAACACCCCGCCGCCATCGCCGTGATGACGATTGCGCTGATGCCGTCGATCGCGATGGCATCGGGTCAGGAGTTGTGCATCGGCCACCGGGTGGCACCGGGGCGCGACGGGCGGATGCTGGGGCATTTGCCCTATGGCCAGGCAAATCAGCCCGAACTGGTGACGATGCCGTCGCGCTTCTCGCTCGGTGCGCCCTGCCGGTTGCGGCCCGAAGCGGCAGCTGACCTGTCGCGGATGCTGACCGATGCGACATCATCGGGCCTTGGCGGGCAGATCAAGGCGATATCCTGTTATCGCACGGTCGAGCGGCAGCGCGCCGTGTTCTGTGGCCAGATCGGCCCGGGCAAACGGTGCAAGAACCCCGCCGAGCGCGCCCGCTATGTCGGCCCGCCGGGCTATAGCGAACATTCGACCGGCTATGCGCTCGATTTCGGCACACGGCCGTCAGGGGGGTGTACCGATCTCGAAGCGTGTTTCGCCAACACCCGCGCGGGGCGCTGGTTGCTCGCCAACGCCAGCAATTACGGGTTCGAACTGTCATTTCCCGCTGGCAATGCGCAGGGGGTCACGTGGGAGCCATGGCACTGGCGCTGGGTGGGCACTGCCGTTAGCGCGCCGGGTGCGGGGCCGGCCCGCGCCATTTTCGCGCGCGCGCGGACCAGCTATCCGGCCCGGCCCATGCATGTCGATGCACCGATCGCCGCTGCGCCTGCGCCAGAAATGCCAGCAGCGGCACCCCCGCCGGGAGTGCCGCTGCCGCAATAAGCCAATGCTGCGCGGTTACGCGGCCAGCTTGCCCGCAATCTCGGCGACCCGGCGGCCCTGGTAGCGGGCACCGCCCAGTTCGGTCGCGCTTGGCTGGCGGCTGCCATCACCGTCCGCGATCGTGGTCGCCCCATAAGGGGCGCCACCCTTTACCTCGTCAACGCCGATCTGGCCCTGAAAGCCATAATCGAGGCCGACGATCGTCATGCCGAAATGCAGGAGGTTTGTGATAATCGAGAACAGCGTGGTTTCCTGGCCGCCATGCTGCGACGCGCTCGAGGTGAAGGCACCGCCGACCTTGCCGTTCAGCGCACCGCGGTACCACAGCCCGCCGGCCTGATCCAGGAACGCCGCCATCTGGGCGGGCATCCGCCCGAACCGCGTTGGCGCGCCGATGACGATCGCATCGTAATTGGCGAGCTCATCGACCGAGCCGATCACCGGGTGGGCGCTGTCGGTCTTGAAATGCGCGGCTTCGACCACCGCCTGCGGGGCGGTTTCAGGCACGCGGCGGATATCAACCGTCGCCCCTGCCGAGCGGGCGCCTTCGGCAACGGCATCGGCCATCTGCTCGATATGGCCATAGGACGAATAATAGAGCACCAGAACCTTCGACATTGTCAGTCTCCTTCAAGATACGGGTCGGTCAAGAAAAGGGTCGGGGCGGGCACTGCGCGGGGGGTGGGGAGATGGCAATGCCCGCCCCTATCCGGACCCGCGAACGGGCCGGAAACAGGGGAGGAAAGCAGGGTCGTTATTCGGAATCGACGAGGACGATCTCCGCCTCTTCGATCGCGGTGATCGTGATGGTCTGGCCACCGCTGATGGCAGCACCGTCCCGCGCGGCAAAACGTTCGCCGTCGATCTCGATCACACCGGTTGCCGGCACCAGATACCCGTGGCGACCGTCACCCAGCGTGTAGCTGATCGTCTCGCCCGCCTTGACAGTGGCGGCGAGCAAGCGCGCATCGGCCCGGATCGGCAATGCCCCTTCATCCTCGGCAAAGCCGCTGGCGAGCGTGACGAACTTGCCCGAACGATCATCCTTGGGGAACGGCTTTGCGCCCCAGCTCGGCGATCCGCCCAGCCGCTTCGGCTCGATCCAGATCTGGAACAGCGTCGTCGTTTCGGATTCCAGATTATATTCCGAATGGCGAACGCCGGTCCCGGCACTCATCACCTGCACATCGCCGGCCACGGTGCGGCCGGTATTGCCCATCGAATCCTGGTGCGTGATCGCCCCTGTGCGGACATAGGTGATGATCTCCATGTCGCGGTGCGGATGCGGCGGAAAGCCGGAATTGGCGGCAATCTCATCGTCATTCCACACGCGAATGCTGCCCCAGCCCATCCGGGCCGGATCGTAATAGTTGGCAAACGAAAAATGGTGGCGGGCATTCAGCCAGCCATGATCGGCATGGCCCAATGTTTCGAAAGCACGCCGGTCGATTTTGGTCTTAGTTAACATGGCACAACCTCCTTGGTCGCAGCCTAAATAGGCGCTTGATCGCTGACGTAAATAGAAACGATGGAAACTGATTGTTTCCTAATGTAGGGTAATGCCAACCCGGAGAACGGCATGCGGCTACCCGATCTTGAAGCCTGGGCAATTTTTGCGAGCGTCGTCGAACATCGATCGTTCAGCAGCGCGGCAGATGCCATCGGCTTGTCGAAAGCCACCATATCGAAAGCGGTTTCGCGGCTGGAGGCGCAACTGGCGACCAACCTGTTCCACCGCACGTCGCGCCGCTTGAGCCTGACGGATGCGGGCCAATTGCTGGCCGACCATGCCGCGCGTATCTTGGCAGAAGCCAATGCCGCCGAAGAAGCCGCGCGTGGTGCCGCCAGCAACCCGACCGGGCTGATCCGCCTTGCCGCGCCGATGTCGCTGGGGTTGCTTTACCTGACCGACCTGATCGCCGATTTCATCGCCGCGCACCCGGGGATCGAAATCGATCTGCAATTGTCCGATGCGAAGGTCGATATCGTCGCCGAAGGGTTCGACATCGCCGTCCGCATCGCCAATTTGCCGGACAGTTCACTGCGCGCACGGCGGCTGGGGCCGGTGACCGCGCATATCGTTGCCGCGCCCGCCTATCTTGCCCGGCACGGCACCCCTGCGCACCCGGCGCAACTCGGCGAGCATGCCTGCCTTGCCTATACCAACGTCTCCGGCCCATGGCGCTTTACCGGCCCGGACGGTGCCGAAGTATCCGTGCGCCCCGCCGGACCGGTGCGGGCCAATAGCGGCGATGCATTGCTCCCCGCACTCCGCCAAGGATTGGGGATTGCCGTCCTGCCCGATTTCATCGTCGGGCGTGATCTGTCGGCCGGCACGCTCGTGCCCATCCTGCGCGATTGGCACACCCCGCCGGTGGCGCTTCACCTGATGACACCCCCCGGCGCGCTACGGCCCGCGCGGGTCGAGGCATTGCTCGCGTTTCTGAGTGATCGACTGCGCCCGATCTGTGCCGCTCAAGGTTAATCAGCGCGCGCCGTTTTGCCGCGCCACAAACCGCGACGATGCGACATACACGCGCTAATCCGACCCCCGTATTTCTACGCGACTCGTGGATTCAGGCCGATTAATCTGAAATTAACCTTTTACCTTCATCACTGATGAGGTTAATGGAATGTGTGTGAACGCGCCGAGCGACTGGGGATGTTCGGGGCTGCGAGCAACAGGGGAACTGCCAGATGCGCGTGCTGCTGATCGAAGACGAGCCCACCACGGCCAAAGCCATTGAATTGATGCTCTCGGCTGAGGGCTTCAACGTCTATACCACCGATCTTGGCGAAGAAGGCCTCGATCTGGGCAAACTGTATGATTACGACATCATCCTGCTCGATCTGAACCTGCCCGACATGCACGGGTACGACGTGCTGAAAAAGCTCCGCGTCGCCCGGGTGCAGACGCCGGTCCTTATCCTTTCCGGCATCAACGAAATGGACAGCAAGGTCCGCTCGTTCGGTTTCGGCGCCGATGATTACGTTACCAAGCCTTTCCACCGCGAAGAACTCACCGCCCGCATTCACGCGGTTGTGCGCCGGTCCAAGGGCCATTCGCAGTCGGTGATCCGCACCGGCAAGCTCGCCGTCAACCTTGATGCCAAAACCGTCGAAGTCGATGGCGCCCGCGTCCACCTGACCGGCAAGGAATATGCGATGCTCGAGCTGCTGAGCCTGCGCAAGGGCACCACGCTCACCAAGGAAATGTTCCTGAACCACCTCTATGGCGGCATGGACGAGCCCGAACTCAAGATCATCGACGTTTTCATCTGCAAGCTGCGCAAGAAGCTCAGCATGGCCTGCGAAGGCGATAACTACATCGAAACCGTCTGGGGCCGCGGCTATGTGCTGCGCGAGCCCGACGAAGTGCAGGAAGCTGCCGTCGCATAAGCAAGGCAGCAAGGTTGAACGGGGGAAAAGCCCGCAGTTCCTGATCGGGAGCTGCGGGCTTTTTGTTGGGCCGCGTCCCGGCCGGTTAGATCGGGAAGCTCCTCATCGCGCCCAAGCGCGCACCCCGCCGATCCATGTTTCTTCCACCTTGGTCGCGCGCAGTTCGCTCGGGCTGGCGAGCAGCGGGTCGCGGTCGATGATGATGAAATCGGCCCATTGCCCTTCACCCAATCGCCCGAACTCCTTCTCCGCAAAACCCGCATAAGCGGCGTCCATCGTGTACGCGCGCCAGGCCTGTTCGCGGCTGATGCGTTCCTGCGGCTGCCATCCACCAAAAGGCTGGCCATCGGCATCGGACCGGGTGAAGCCCGTCGCCCAGCCGGCGAACGGATCAGGACTTTCGACCGGATAGTCAGTGCCGAACGCAAGCGGGGCACCCTGCGTCAGCATCGTTTGCCAAGCATAGGCACCCGCCAGTCGGGCTGGCCCCAGCCGCGCCTCCGCCATCGTCCGGTCGCTGGTTTCGTGAACCGGCTGCATCGAGGCAATGATGCTATTCTTGCCGAACTTGGCGAGATCAACGGTGTCGATGACCTGGGCATGTTCCACGCGCCAGCGCCGATCGCCCTTATAGGTTTCGGCCAGATCGGCGATCGCGTCGACCACCTGGGCATTGGCCTTGTCACCAATCGCGTGGACAGCGACCTGATAGTTATCCATTGCCGCGCGGCTCATCAGGTTGCGCAACACGTCATCGGCCAGGAAACCCGCGCCGCTCTGGCCGGGCGCATCGGCATAGGGTGCCTTCAGCCACGCCCCGCGCGAGCCGAGGGCGCCATCGGTATAGAGCTTCACCCCCGCCAGCTTCAGCCGCCCGCCGTACAACCACGGCGTCGGGCCGATGCCGCCGATGCGGATCGTGTCCTCCACGCCCGCGCCATAGCCGATGATCCGCACCCGCAGCGATCCGGCATCGCCGAGCCGGCGATAGGCCATCCAATCATCGAGCGTGGTGCCCATGTCCGCCGTCGCGGTGATGCCATAGCTGAGCAGGATCGCCTGCGCCTTCAGCACCGCGGTGCCGCGTTCCTTGGGCAGCAGCTTGGGCACGGCCTTCATCACCAGTTCCTGCGCTGAATCGACGAAGACGCCGCTGGGCTCGGTGCCAATCTTCTCGATCCGGCCACCCGCAGGCGACACGCTCTTGGCGGTGACCCCCGCCGCCTTCATCGCCGCGCTGTTCGCCCAGCTGGCATGACCATCGGCGCGTGAGAGCCAGACGGGGCGATCGCTCACCACCGCATCGAGATCAGCGGCTGTGGGGAAGCGCCCCAGCCCCCATTTCTCCTGATTCCAGCCCCCACCCATGATCCACTTTTTTTCCGGGTTCGCGGCGACGTAAGCGGCGATCTTCGCCTTGGCTTCATCGAGCGACTTCGTGTCGGACAGATCGAGCTCGAGCGCGCGCAACCCCAGATCGACGACATGGCCGTGTGCATCGACAAAGCCGGGCAACAGCACCTTGCCCTTCATGTCCGCGCGCCAATCAAGCCTGTCGGGTCGCTTTTCCCCCTGTTTCAGCAACCGCGCGACATGGCCGTCGGGGGTCATCAACAGGCCCGTGAAGCGCACGACCTTGCCTTCGGCGTCGAGCGTGATGCCGTTCACGTTGTCAATCAGACCGTCGGCAAAGGCAGGAGTCGAAATAGCGGACAGCAGGACGGTAAGCAGCAACTTCTTCATTTCGGCATTCTCCTGACCAGCGAACTCGTATCCTGGCGGCCTCCGCCCATTTTCTGCACATCGGCATAGAATTGATCGACCATCGCTGCCACGGGCAGGCTCGCACCGTTCTTGCGCGCTTCATCGAGCGCCAGGCCCAGATCCTTGCGCATCCAATCGACCGCAAAGCCGAAATCGAACTGGTCGTCGGCCATAGTCTGCCAGCGATTGACCATTTGCCAGCTTTGCGCTGCCCCGCCCGAAATCGCTTCGAACACGCGTGCCAGATCAAGCTCGCTTGCCTGCGCAAAGCGAAGCGCTTCGCTCAGCCCCTGCAGCACTCCGGCGATCGCAATCTGGTTGACCATCTTGGTCTGCTGCCCCGCCCCCGGCCCACCGATATGGACGATGCGGAGCGCATAAGCGGCCATCAGCGGCTCGGCCAGCGCCATTGCGGCGGTCGAGCCACCGCACATGATCGACAGCTTGCCGTTCTCGGCCCCCGCCTGCCCGCCCGATACCGGCGCATCGACCACGAGCGCGCGGGCCGCCGCGAGCTGCCGGGCGATATCGGCGGAGACGGTCGTGTGATCGATGAACACCGCATCATCGCGCATTGCCGCGAATGCCCCGTCGGTGCCCAGCGTCACTTGGGCCAGATCATCATCATTGCCGACGCAGGCGATAACGGCATCCCTGCTCGCCGCCGCCGCGGCAGGACTATCCGCCACCGCGCCGCCATGTGCCGCAGCCCAAGCCTCTGCCTTGGCGCGGGTGCGGTTATAGACAGTCAGGCGATGCCCCGCCGCTGCGAGATGGCGCGCCATAGGGCCGCCCATGATTCCGGTGCCGATGAATGCAATATCTGCCATGGGTCAACCGCATAAGGCGTGTTCCTTCGCTACGCCAGATGGTCTAGGGGCGGGTCCTATGGCTACTGATCCCGCCCCAAGGCCTTCTGGCGCATCAACGGCAGAGTTGCCCGTTTCGATCGACGATATCCGCGCGGCCCATGCCCGCATTGCCCCCTCGATCGTTCGCACGCCCACGCTTGTCAGCAAGACGCTGTCCGATCTGACAGGCGCGACGATTTATCTGAAGTTCGAAAATCTGCAGTTCACAGCGGCCTATAAGGAGCGCGGGGCGCTCAACACGCTGATGCAGCTTAACCCGCAGGTGACGGGCGTGATCGCGGCATCGGCGGGCAATCATGCGCAGGGTCTGGCCTATCATGCCAACCGGCTCGGCATTCCGGCCACGATCGTGATGCCCACCACCACGCCCACGGTGAAAGTGACGCAAACCGAGGGGCATGGCGCGACCGTGATCCTGTTCGGTGAGACCTTCGATGCCGCCTATGCCCATGCCCGCGAGCTGGAGGCGGCGCGCGGCTTCACCTTCGTCCACCCGTTCGATGATCCGCGCATCATCGCCGGGCAAGGTACTGTTGCGATCGAGATGCTGGAAGACGTGCCGGAGATCGACACGATCGTGACGCCGATCGGGGGCGGCGGGCTGATTTCGGGCATGGCGACGGTGGCGCGCGCCAGCGGCCGTGACATAGAGGTGATCGGCGTCGAGGCCGAGCTATTCCCGTCAATGTATAACCGCATCAACGGCACCGACATGCCCTGCGCGGGTGATACGCTGGCGGAGGGCATCGCGGTCAAGGAACCCGGCGCGATCACCGCGACGATGGTCAAGGCGCTGGTCGACGACATTTTGCTGGTGAGCGAGCGCAATCTGGAAAAAGCCGTCAGCCTGTTGCTGCAGATCGAAAAGACCGTGGTCGAGGGCGCGGGTGCCGCCGGGCTTGCCGCGCTGCTCCAGCACCCTGAGCGGTTCCAGGGCAAGACCGTGGGGATCACGCTGTGCGGCGGCAATATCGACACGCGGCTGCTCGCCAATGTGCTGCTTCGCGATCTGGCGCGTTCGGGGCGCCTGGCGCGCCTGCGGGTGCGGTTGCAGGATCAGCCTGGCGCGCTGTTCAATCTGGTGCGCGTGTTCGATGCTGAACGCGTGAATATCATCGAAGTCTATCACCAGCGCGTCTTCACGACCTTGCCCGCCAAGGGGCTGATCACCGATATCGAGTGCGAAACGCGCGACCGGGCGCATCTCGATCGGCTGATCGCCGCGATCCGGCTCGCGGGCTATGAAGCGAGCCTCGTCGAACTCGCCTGACGAAGCGAATCTCCCGCAAGACGAACCGAGTCCGCCGACTCTTCCGCGATCAGAACAATCGTTTAAACTAGGGCATGCGGCATTGCGGGCGGGATGCTTTGACTCCCGCATTTCACCCGTTAACCTTCTTTCATGGTAAAGCCGCTTTTCATTATGATTGCGGCGATTCATAAGGGCGTCTTCGGGGTGCCGAATGACGGCAATAATGGGAGGATCAGCGGCAGTGTCAGCGCCTTTTCGCTTTCCGCGATTCTTCGTCACCAGTCCGGCACCGTGCCCCTATTTGCCCGATCGGCTTGAGCGCAAAGTCTTTACCGAGCTGAACGGCCCGCACGCGATCGAGCTGAACGATGCGCTTGGTCGGATCGGCTTTCGCCGCAGCCAGTCGGTCGCTTATCGCCCCAGTTGTGCGGGGTGCACGGCATGTGTTTCGGTCCGCGTCGTTGCCGACCAGTTCAAGCCCAACGCCACCCAGCGCAAGCTCATCCGGCGCCACGCCGATCTCGATGTCAGCGCGTGCAAGCCCTGGGCGACCGACGAGCAGTTCGATCTGCTCCGTCGCTATCTCGCCAATCGCCACCCCGGCGGCGGCATGGCCGGGATGGACGATGGCGACTATGCCGACATGGTTGAACAAAGCCCGGTCAACAGCTTCGTCGTCGAATATCGCGAACCCACCGTCGATGGCCGTCGCGGCCGACTGGTTGGGGCGTGCCTGACCGATCAGCAGGCCGATGGGTTGTCGATGATCTACAGCTTTTTCGATGCATCGGACGAAAGCCGCCCGGGCCTCGGCAATCTCATCATCCTCGATCACATCATGCGCGCCCGGGCGATCGGCCTGCCCTATGTCTATCTCGGCTATTGGGTGAAGGGATCTGAGCGGATGTCCTACAAGACGCGCTATCGCCCGATCGAAGTGCTCGGCCCATCCGGCTGGCGCGTGATGGCGGATAAAGACATCGGCACGACGCGGTTGCCGGCGCTGGCCGATGAGCTGGTTTGATCGCGGTTGAAGGGCGCTCAACCCTCGGCGATCGCGCCAATACTGATATCGACGTCCAGTTCCTCATTCCCCTCGCCGAGCCGCGATCCGGCGACGGCGGCGGCACCTGCCGCATCGAGCCCGATGCTGACGCGCACATAATCCTGCGTCGCGCACACACCCGTGCTGGGGTCGAACGCGACCCAGCCCAGCCCTTCGACATGCGCCTCTGCCCAGCCATGCGGCGTGGGCTTTTGGGCGTCACCACCGATCCGCAAGCTATAGCCTGAGACGTAGCGTGCGGGTGCCCCAACCGCCCGCGCACAGGCAATGAAGATGTGCGCGAGGTCGCGGGCCGGGGCGCGGTCCTCAGCAAAAGCCTCCGCCGCGCTGCGCCCCTGCACGGGGCGTTTGTGGCACACCGTGAACCGGTCGAAGACGGCGCGATTCAGGGCATGGAGCCGGTCCAGCGCCGGTGACCCCTTGGTCGCGCTATGGGCAAATTCGCTCAACGCCGGATCGGCGAGCGTCAGCGGCGTGCCCCGCAGAAACAGGTCAGGCGGGAAGCGCTCGACCGATCCGTCGATCACGCCGGCGCTCGGCGCGGTCAGCACCTCCCCCGCCACGCAAATCTCGATCTCGCTGATTGGTCCTTCCGCATACAGCATCGTCACCTTGTTGCCGAACCCGTCCTGCCCGCTTTTCAGTCGAGCGTCGCAATCGATATCGATCCGCCATGACGCAATCGTTTGGTCATGCGTATCGCTTGGCGTCATCCGCAGCATCTGCACCAGCCGCGTCTGCGGGGTGGAGAAGCGGTACAGCGTGCGGTGATCGATCGACAGCCTCATGACGCCTCACTCATCCCACAAACCGGAACTGGCGCGCTATCGCTGCGCTAAGCAGCGCATTTTCCGCATTGAATGCCTTCAGATACTGGTGCAGCCCGCTCGCGATCACTTCCTTCGACGTCGTCTTCTGCATCCGGGCATAGCGCATCCGCGCCATCCGGTCGGCCTCGCCCTGCAGGCCGGTGCGCTTGGCGAGCAGGCTGAGGATCTCGACCGTTTCCTCCACCGCCCCCGCCAGCGAGCGCGGCATTTCCTGGCGGCTGAGCAGCAGGTCGATCACATTGGCAGGCGTCAATCCGTCGCTGTACAGCCAGCGATAGGCAGTGACGGCGGAAACCGTCTGCAGGATGGTCGTCCATTGATCGCGGTCGATGATGCCGCCCACCGCCTCGCCCTCGGGCAGCAGCAGGTGATATTTCACGTCGAGCAACCGCGCCGTGTTGTCCGCCCGCTCGATCAACTGGCCGAGCCGGATGAACGCGTTTGCCTGATTGCGCAGCATCCGGTGGACTGCGCCTTCGAAACCCAAGGTCTCGACCTTGATCGCCTCCACCATGTTGAGCGTCGCCACCGTCCCGCCGGGGCTGGTGCGATTGCTGAACACCAGCCATGCCCGGTTGATCGACGTCCAAGCATCCCGCGTCAGCGCGGTGCGCACTGCCTTGGCATTCATCCGGGCCATATCGAGGCAGCGCACCACCGATCCCGGATGGCTGCCATCCACCGTCAGGAAGCGTGCGACATGCGCCTGGGTAATCGTCTGTTTGGTAAGGGCAAAGGCCTCGTCGGTTTCGGAGACCGCAAGCGCACTGGCCCATGCCGCTTCCCCTGCTGGCCGCGCTGACAAAGCATCGAGCCGCACGGTCGCTTCCACCAGCCGTGCAACGAAATCGGCGCGCTCGACATAGCGCCCGAGCCAGTAAAGCGATGAAGCGGTGCGCGAGAGCATCAGTTTTTGGCCTCGTTGGTATGCACCGAACCCATCACCGTTCGGGCTGAGCTTGTCGAAGCCCTGCCTTTTCTTTCGACTGCGGAGAAGAAAGGCAGCCCTTCGACAAGCTCAGGGCAAACGGGAATTGTGTAACGCATGCTCACTGCTGCTGGCTCTGCGATTGGCTGGCCACCGCACCCACCTCGCCATTGTCGAGCAGCACGAAGCTGTCTTTCGTGCCGCCGCCCTGACTCGAATTCACCACCAGCGACCCCTGCTTCAACGCCACCCGCGTCAGCCCGCCGGGTACCACCTGAACGCCCTGCGATCCGGTCAGCACGAAGGGACGGAAATCGACATGGCGCGGCGACAGGCCATCGTCCGCCAGCGTCGGCACCGTCGACAGCGCGAGCGTCGGCTGGGCGATATAGCGGTGCGGCTCGGCGATCAGTGCGGCGCGGAACGCCTCGATCTCGGCCTTGGTCGCGGTGGGGCCAACGAGCATCCCATAGCCGCCCGATCCGTCGACCAGCTTCACCACCAGATCGGCAAGATTATCGAGCACATATTTGAGCGCCTGCGGTTCGCGGCATCGATAGGTCTCGACATTGGGCAGCTTCGCCTCGCCGCCCGAATAGAAGCGCACGATTTCGGGCATATAGCTGTAGATCGCCTTGTCGTCGGCAATGCCGTTACCGGGCGCGTTGATGATCGCGACATTGCCCGCGGCATAGGCCGCAATCAGCCCCGGTACGCCGAGCATCGAATCCGGGCGGAAGACGAGCGGGTCGAGATAATCGTCGTCGATCCGGCGATAGATCACGTCGACGCGCACTCGGCCGGATATCGTCCGCATCCACACAATATCGTCGTCGACCACCAGATCGGCCGCCTCGACCAATTCGACGCCCATGCTGTCCGCCAGGAAGCTGTGCTCGTAATAAGCTGAATTGAAATGCCCGGGGGTCAGAACCACGCAGACCGGGTGTTTGCCCGCGCCGACCGGGGTGACCGATCGCATCGTCTCGAGCAATTTGTCGGGATAGCTATCGACCGCCGCCACCCGCAGCGAGCGAAACAGCTCGGGGCATAGCCGCAGCATCGCCTCGCGATTTTCCAGCATATAGGACACGCCGGACGGGGTACGGGCATTGTCCTCCAGCACATAAAAGTCATTCGGCCCGGTGCGGACCAGATCAATCCCGCAGATATGCGCCCACACCCCGTGCGGCGGCTTGATGCCCGCGATTTCGGGGCGAAACTGCGGATTGCCGAAAATCAGATCGGCAGGAATGACGCCCTCAGCCAGAATCCGCCGCTCGCCATAGATGTCGTCGAGGAACGCGTTGATCGCCTCCACGCGCTGGACCAGCCCCTGCGACAGCCGTTCCCATTCATCCGCGAGGAACACGCGCGGGACGATATCGAAGGGAATGATCCGCTCCGCCGCATCGCTATCGCCGTACACGGCAAAGGTGATGCCGAGCTGGCGAAATGTGGCCTCGGCGGCTTGCTGGCGGCGGCGTAAATCGGCAGCGGACGTTTCCGCGAGCCACCCCCCGAGCGCGGCGAGTTCGGGCCGCGCGACCTGCGCCGCGCCATTGCCCCAAATCTCGTCAAACGCGCGCTTCAACGCCATGTCGATCGGCAACCCCTCGGCAATAATTCCGTCCTCATGCTGCAACGCTTTGTTGCGATGCACAAGGGGGGGCTGGGGAGGGATCGGCGGAAGCGGGCCTCACAGCACGAATCGAGGATGTTCCGCGATCATGCGAGACGGCAGGCGCCTCGTCGTGGCTGCGTCAGTCGTCGATCTCCGACACAAAATCGCGGATTGCCATGGCAATCTCCGCCGGGCTGTCTTCTTGCAGGAAATGCAATCCAGGCACCGTCACTTCGCGCTGGTTCGCCCAACTGCGGCAATAGTCGCGGGCCGGGCCGACCAAGATCGATCCCGGATCGGCGTTGATGAACAGCTTGGGAATCGCGCTGGTCCGCATGAATTCGCCATATGCACGGGCGCGCGCCACCATCGCAGGTGGTTCGCCGTCGATCGGAATCTGGCGCGGCCAGGTCAGCACCGGCCGCCGCACCTCGCCACCCTTGGCAAAGGGACGGCGATATTCGTCCATCTCGGCATCGGCCATTTCCCGAATGACCGAGCCCGGCAGGACCGCTTCGATGAACAGGTTGCGCTCAAGGATCAACTTTTCCCCTGCCGCCGAGCGAAAGCCCTGAAAGATCGACCGCGCATTGTCGGGCCAATGTTCCCACGTCATCGGCGTCGCAATCGCTTCCATGTAGACAACCCCCGCAACGCGGTCGGTATGGTCCATGATCCACTGGAACCCCAGTGACGAGCCCCAGTCATGGATCACAAGGATGATCCGGTCCCCCAGATCAAGCTGATCCCAGAGCGCGGACAGATGCGCGTAGTGCACATCCCAACCATATCGCGCGTCACCTTCGCCCGCGATCTTGTCTGAATCGCCCATGCCAATCAGGTCGCACGCCACCAGGCGACCCAGCCCCTCGCAACCGCGCATGATATTGCGCCAAAGATAGCTCGATGTCGGGTTGCCGTGCTGGAACACGATCGGGCGTCCTTTACCCTCGTCGATCACCGCCATTTGTCGCCCCATCACGGTGCGATAATGCTTGGTGCCGAAAGGTTCAGGCGAGATGGCATCGGACATTGCTCGTTCTCTCGATCAGCGGCCCTGGAAGACGGCGGGACGACGCTCGACGAAAGAGCGAATGCCCTCGGCGGCATCGGCGCTGGTCATCACGCGCTCACGCACTGTCGCGACCGCCGCGATCGCGGCCTGCTCGCCTTGTTCGATAAACGTACGGCCCGCTTGTTTGGTCACCTGAATACCGAGCGGCGCATTGGCCGCGATAATCCGTGCAATCTCCATCGCACGGTCGATCTGGGTGCCCGCCCCAACCACTTCCTGCACCAGGCCGATCCTGTGCGCTTCGGCCGCTCCGAATTCGTCACACAAGAACAGGTGGTACATCGCATTTCCCCAGCCGGCGCGGGTGAGGTAGCGAAAATGCGCGCCCCCCAGCGGTGCGATGCCGCGCTTGGATTCCATCTGGCAAAAGCGGCTGTCGTCGGCGGCAATCACGATGTCGCCCGCCAGCGCCAGTTCGATGCCGATCGTAAAGCAGATACCCTGAACGGCTGTGACAATCGGTTTTTTCGCCTGATTGAGCAGCCCGAACGGATCGATATTGCCCGCCGGGATTGGCTTTGCCGTCGCGCCGGGGCCGAAAAATTTGGGCATGTCGAGCCCGGCCGTGAAGTGGTCGCCCGCCGCGCAAAGCACGCCGACCCACAGATCATCCTCGCCATCGAGCAACGTCAACGCGTCGCTCAACTGCGCCATCATCTCAGGGACAAAGGCGTTTTTCTTGGTCGGATTGTCGATCGTAATCTTCAGAATGTGGTCGATCCGCTCATGCGTGACGCGCGGTTGGGCATCGAGTTCGGTCATGCCTGTTCTCCATGGGCGTCAATGCTTGCGGCACAGGGGACGTCGTGCCATCTGAATGACGTTTATCATTCATCAGCATGATAATTGTCATGCTGATCGTCAAGGAACTTTTTGGAGCAGGCGCTACATATGGGCCATTCACAGGCACAAAAGGCCGAAAATAGGGAACGCATCGTCGCGCTCGCGGCGGCGCATATCCGGGCGCACGGTATCGATTCGCTGGCGGTAGCGCCGCTGATGGAGGCAGCCGGGCTGACGCATGGCGGCTTTTACGGCCATTTCGCTTCACGCGAGGCGTTGATCGCGGTCGCGATCGACCGAGCGCTCGACGATGGTGCCGCCGGTGCTGCGCGTACCGGGGGACACGACCTGAGCAAGATCGCACGGAGCTATCTCAGCCGACGCCACCGCGATGCGCCTGAATCCGGCTGCGCGATCGCCGCCATTGGCAGCGAGACTGCGCGCGAGAATGTCGAAAGCCGCGCCATCATGGCAAATCATATCGATGCGTTCATCGCGGGCGTCAGGCCATTCGTGGCCAACGACGATGATGCCGCGCTTACGGTCAGCGCGCTAATTGGCGCCCTGACCATCGCAAGGATTTATCCCGAAAGCGAGGTGTCCGACGCTTTCCTTGGCGCCGTCCGGCGGTCGATCGCGACGCTTGAGCACAGGAGCGCAAGCGATGCGGGGCACCCACTAGCAACCGCTAGCGCCCTCCAAAAGGACGATCCAATCATTACCTAAGGCGTGGCCATGTCTCAGCGACACAGACGAGTCTGAGGTACCGGTTGGGATCATTGTCTATCGGTCATCAGTATCCGATGCGCGACGGCCCCTCACCCCATCGTCGGAATGATGAACGCGTTACCGCCGTCGGGGGCGCCATCGGGCCAGCGCTGGGTGATCGTTTTGATTTTGGTCCAGAACTTGATGCCTTCGGGGCCATGCTGGTTGGTGTCGCCAAAGGCACTGCGCTTCCACCCGCCGAACGTGTGG
>CAZYOU010000028.1:0-29414 GCA_964649315.1 uncultured Stakelama sp.
CGCGCCGGTTTTCGCGTGCGCGGGATCGAGGTGACCGGGGTCAAGCGGATGAACCCGATGACGGTCTATGCCGTCGCGCTCGACCAGCAATCGCGGGCGATGCCGCTCGTCGATCTGGAAGGTGTGCGGCAGAAATTGCTCAAATATGGCTGGATCGCCGATGCGCAGGTGTCTCGCCGCCTGCCAGATAAGCTGGTCGTCCATATCATCGAGCGCCAGCCCGCCGCCGTTTGGCAGGAAAAGGGCCAGTTGACGCTGATCGACGCCACCGGTGAGCCGCTGCAGCGGATTTCGCCGGATGAACTGCCCGAATTGCCCCGTGTGATTGGAGAGGGGGCCAATTGGCAGGCGCCCGCCTATCGCGCGTTGCTGGATGCCGCCCCGGCGCTCCGTCCACTGGTGAAGGCCGCGACCTGGGTTGGGAACCGGCGCTGGAACATCGTGTTCGAGACCGGCGAAACCTTGGTACTGCCCGAAGAAAATCCCGAAAAGGCGTTGGTGAAGTTCGCCGAGCTCGACGGTGCCCAGGCGCTGCTCGGCAAGGGGTGGCTGCGTTTCGACATGCGCGATCCGACGCGACTGGTGGTCCGTAAGCCCGGCCATCAGGGCCAGCGCGCGATCACTGATACGTCGAGCAATGACAAAGCCAACGACGCGCCGACTTCCGGCGCCGTCATGCGCACCGACCGGCAAGGATAAGATCATGGCCAAGACCGCACCCGAGGGATTGATTACCGCGCTCGACATCGGATCATCGAAGGTATCGGCGATGATCGCGCAAAAGGCCGAGGGCGGCGAGCTGGTGGTGCTCGGCACCGGCCAGCGCGAGAGCCGGGGCGTAAAGCGCGGCTATATCGCCGACATGGGCGCAACCGAAGCGGCCGTGCGCGAAGCGGTGGAACAGGCCGAACGGATCGCCGGGCTGAATATCGAGAATGTCTGGGTCAGCTTTTCGGCCGGGTGCCTGGTGTCTGACGTTGCCTCGGTCGAGGTCGAGCTAGGCGGGCACCGGATTGAACAGGGTGATATCGACGAGCTGCTGGCAGCCGGGCGCAATTCGATCGACCCTGCGGGCCGGATGGTCCTTCACGCGCAGCCGACGCTCTACACGCTCGATGGGCTCACGGGGGTGAAAAAGCCGCTGGGGCTGCATGCCGATCGGCTTGGCGTCCACATCCATGTCGTCGCCGCAGACGGTTCGCCGGTGCGCAACCTCGATCTGTGTGTTCGGTCGGCGCATCTGGAAGTGAAATCGATCATCGCATCGCCGGTCGCCACCGGCATGGCCTGCTTGTCCGACGAAGAGCGCGAGCTGGGCGTCGCGCTGGTCGAAATGGGGGCGGGGATCACCAATGTGTCGCTGTTCGCCGGCGGCATGCTGGTGGGGCTCACCTCTATCCCGTTCGGGGCGGCGGACATTACCGATGATATCGCCAGCGTGTTCGGCACCAGCCGCGTGCAGGCCGAGCGGATGAAGTGCTTCTACGGCTCGGCCAATGCCTCGCCGCGCGACAATCATGACATGATCGATGTCGCGCCGATGTCCGTCGACGATGATACCACCGATGGCGCACGGATTACCAAGGCACAGCTAATCGCCGTGATCCGCCAGCGGCTCGATCATCTGATGGGCGAAGTGCAAAAGGCGCTGGCTGAGCTTGGCTTTGACGGGCCGGTTGGGCGGCAGGTGGTGCTGACCGGCGGCGGTGCGGAGCTGAAGGGCGTGGCCGATTATGCCCAGGCCGCGCTTGGCCGGTCCGTCCGGGTCGGTCGTCCACGCGGGATGACGGCGTTGCCGGAGGCGCATAGCGGCCCCGCTTTTGCGACCCTCGCCGGGCTAGCGCATTATGCCGCATCGAACCCGGTTGATCTGCGCGCGGTGGCATCGTCGCACCAATTGGTTGCCCGGCCACAGGGTTTTGCGATGGTCCAGCGACTCGTACAGGCGTTTCGAACAAATTATTAAAGAATTGCGACAGTGGATTAGTGATTGGGGCTAGAGTCCCCCGATGGCATGGTGCACAACGGTAGCAACAGATGAATAGCCCGGGTTGCAATGGGCTGTGACGGAGACAGGGTGATGAGCATCGAATTCCTTCCCCCCGAAGTCGACGAACTGACGCCGCGCATCGCGGTGATCGGCGTCGGCGGGGCTGGCGGCAACGCCATTACCAACATGATGCGCGCGAATGTGCAGGGGGTCGACTTCCTCGTCGCCAACACTGATGCGCAGGCGCTGAAGCAGTCGGGCGCGCCGCAGCGCGTGCAGCTGGGTGCCAAGATCACGCAGGGTCTCGGCGCAGGCTCTCGGCCGGAAATCGGTCGTGCGGCAGCCGAGGAAACGATCGAATCGATCACCAAGATGCTCGAAGGCGCGCATATGTGCTTCATCGCGGCGGGCATGGGCGGCGGCACCGGTACTGGTGCGGCCCCCGTAATCGCCAAGGCGGCGCGCGACCTGGGTATTCTGACGGTCGGCGTGGTCACCAAGCCGTTCGCATTCGAGGGCAACCGCCGCGCGAAAAGCGCTGAGGCGGGCATCGAAGAACTGCAGAAGTATGTCGATACGCTGATCGTTATTCCGAACCAGAACCTGTTTCTGATCGCCAATGCCAACACCACGTTCAAGCAGGCCTTTGAAATGGCTGACGAAGTTCTGCAGCAGGGCGTGCGCGGCATTACCGATCTGATGGTGATGCCCGGCCTGATCAACCTGGATTTCGCCGACGTTCGTTCGGTGATGCAGGAAATGGGCAAGGCGATGATGGGCACGGGCGAAGCCGAAGGCGACGACCGCGCGATCGTGGCGGCGCAAAAGGCAATCAACAACCCGTTGCTCGACGGTGTGTCGATGCAGGGCGCCAAGGGCGTCATCATCTCGATCACCGGCGGCGAGGATATGCGTCTTCTCGAGGTCGACGAAGCCGCCAATCACATTCGCGAGCTGGTTGATCCCGATGCCAACATCATCTGGGGTTCGGCGTTCAATTCTGATCTTGATGGCAAGATTCGCGTGTCGGTTGTCGCGACCGGCATTGATGCCGAGGTCCGCCCGCAATCGGCACCCGAGCCATCGCGCGCGTTCAGCTTTTCCACGCCGCGACGGGCAGACCCGGTGGCGGCACCCGCGCCAGAAGTACCCGTCACATTTGCGGAGCCTGTGCTTGCCGATCCGGCACCAGAGCCCGTCATCGATAGCGCGCCCGCAGACGACGAATTGGTGCTGGGTGAGGACGTCGCCGTTCCCGCAGCGCCCATTCCAGGCCCCGTTTTCGGTGATGAGCCAGACGCAGCCGATACCCGCAGCCATTGGCTCGCCCCGGGATCGATCGACACGCCTGAACCAGCGCCGACGATCGCCGTCGAGACCCCTGAACCGGCCCCGGAACCGGCCCCACGCGCCAAGACCGGAGGAACCTTGTTCGAGCGGATGTCCAACGTGACGCGCGGCGCGGCGAAGGATGATGACGCTGCCAAGGACCCGCTGGATATCCCGCGCTTCCTGCATCGCCAGAATAATCAGTAAACCAACCGACGATGAATGGGGCGTGCCGGTTCATCGTCGGCACGCCTCGTTCTGTCGCGCGGCAAGCGGCACGGCCATTGCCGGTTCATTCAGGCTTGGGTCTAGCGGAGCACAGATGACCGCCCTGTTGATCCATGCCGCCCGACTGGCGATCGCCGTGCCCGTCACGCTCGCGGCGGCGCCCTTGTTGGCCCAGCCCGTGCAGACGATGCCCGGCCCCACCCCAGAGGCCGATGCGCTTGCGGCTGACATGCGCGTACTCGGCAATAACCCGTTCGATTTGCAGGCGCTGATCCGCGCGGGCGAGCGCACGCTGAAACTGGGCGATACCGAAGCGGCGGCAGCGTTTTTTCAGCGCGCCGAGCGAATCAGCCCCGGCGATGGGCGGGTGAAGGCCGGCAAGGCACAAACGCTTGTCCAGCTCGGTCGCCCGGGGGAGGCGCTGCAACTGTTCAACGAGGCGGAGGCAGCGGGATATAATATTGGCCCGATCGCAGCTGACCGTGGCCTTGCCTATGATCTGATCGGCGAACAGGAACGCGCGCAGCGCACCTATCGTCTGGCGCTAAAGCGACAACCTGATGATGAGACTCAGCGCCGCTACGCGCTGTCGCTTGGCATTTCCGGCAAGCGCGATGCGGCATTGGTGGTGCTGGAAGGCTTGCTCCGTCGCAGTGACCGCGCGGCGTGGCGCGTGCGTGCGTTTGTGCTGGCCATGAACGGCGATGTGGCTGGTGCAAACAAGATCGCGGCGAGCATGTTGCCAAGCGCTATGGCGACTGGGCTCGAGCCCTTTTTTCAGATTTTGCCGAGGCTTGCGCCAGCCGATCGGGCCTTTGCGGTGCATTTCGGCGAAACTCGGCCGACGCCCGAACGGATCGCCGATGCGCGCCTGATCCCGGCCTTGCCGGTCTTGGTGCCCGAACCCGCGCCGGTAGTGCAGGTCGCAGCGGCGGCACCGCGGACAAAGGCACAACAGCGGCGAGATCGCCAACGCCAGCGCGAGAAGCCGGTGCAAGTGGCATCCGTCAGTCCGCCCGCCGTCACCGCTCCGCCGCAATTGCCACCACCGCCGCGCGTCGTGGCGGAGCAACCGGCAATTCGCCCTGCCAGCCCGATCGTACCAGTGGCTCCGCCAGCGGCGCGACCGCCCGCCGCCCAGCCTCCCGCTGCTCTTGCCCGAACCGCGGTGCCAACCCAGCAACCAGCGACTATAGCGCGCACCCCCGATCCGGTACCGGCGACGCGGTCGGTCACGATCACGCCACCCGTTGCACCGCTGCCGTCGGTCGCATCGACCGCAGCCGAACCTGTGCGGCCCCTGCCGCCGCCGCCTCAGGCCCCGCCGCAAACAGCGCCTGCCCGCCTGGCGGACGAAGGGCGCGGCACAACGGCTGATCGGCCAGTGGCACAGGCACAGGCACCGGCGGTGGCAGCGGTGATTTTGCCACCGCCTGCTTCGGCCTCGGTTGCAGCCCCCATGTCAGTGCCGGTGCAACCAGCCGCTGCGCAGGTCGCCCCCACGCCATCCGCGCCGAAGCCGATCGCCAGCGAAGAATCGATCCTGGCACGCATCATTTCGACGATCGGCGTACCAGCAGAGGAGCTTGACGTCGCCCCGATCAAGCCGGTCGCGCCACCCGCCGTAGCGCAAAAGGCCGAAGCAGACGTGTCGAGCCCCGTGGTCGCTGCCAATAAGGCTAGCGACAATAAGGCTAGCGACAAAAAGGCTCCGGTCGACAAAGCCGCAGCCAAGGCCGCGGCGGAAAAGAAGCTGGCCGACAAAAAGCTTGCCGATGAAAAGGCGGCCAAGCTGAAAGCGTTGAAGGCCAATCCCGCGCGCGTCTGGGTGCAAGTGGCAGGCGGTGCCAGCACACGCGACTTGCCGCGGGAATGGACACGCCTCAGCAGCAAGGCACCGGCGGCGTTCAAATCGCGCGCGGCCTATACGACGCCGTTACGGTTCACGAACCGGCTCCTCACCGGCCCGTTCAAGACTGGTGACGAAGCGCAGGATTTCGTCAATCAGATCGCCCGTTTCGGGCTGACCGGCTTTGTGTTCACGAGCGAGGCCGGGCAGATAATCGACAAGTTGCCGACCAAATGAGCGCCCATGCGCCCTGGGCATCGAACCCAGCGCGCAGTCGAGGACGACTTCACGAAGAACAAACCGCGACCAACACCGATATCCCGCGCGGCCCGCGAGACGCTTTTCAGCGTGATCGGGATCGGATCATCCACTCGATCAGCTTTCGCCGTCTGCGGCACAAGACGCAGGTGTTCATGGCTCCCGATGGCGATCATTTCCGCGTTCGGCTGACGCACAGCCTGGAAGTCGCACAGATCGGTCGGGTGGTAGCGCGCGCGCTCGGGCTGAACGAAGACCTGACCGAGGCGCTCTGCCTGGCGCATGACATTGGCCATCCGCCCTTTGGCCATGCGGGCGAATCGGCGCTGACGGCGGCACTCGCTGGGCAGGGTGGGTTCGATCACAATGGCCACACCCTGCGCGCGCTGATGGAAATTGAGGCGCCTTATCCGCGCTGGCGCGGGCTGAACCTAACCTGGGAAATGTTGGAAGGCCTGGCAAAGCATAACGGCCCCGTCACGAACCCCGGCTGGGCTTTGGCGCAAGCCGATGCGGCGTTTCCGCTTGATCTGACGCAGTGGTCATCGCTGGAAGCACAAGTGGCGGCAATTGCCGACGATATCGCCTATGACAATCACGACATTGATGATGGCCTGCGCGCCGGGCTGTTGACGCTCGATCAGGTGCTGAGCGTGCCGATGGTCGCGCGGATCTGGCACAGGGTGCGCGCGCGATTTGGGGACGTGCCGCCCGATCGGCTGGTCGGCGAGCTTATCCGCACCCAGATCGGCGAGATGGTGACCGATCTGATCGCCGAAACGCGGACGCGGATCGTCACGTCGGGGGTATCGTGCGTTGATGATGTACGGGCGGCGGGGCAGTGCCTGGTCGGCTTTTCCCCTGCAATGCGCGAGGAAGAGCGCGCGCTGAAGCGTTTCATGTATGCCAGCCTGTACCACCACCCAAGCCAACTTGCGGCAGCGCGCACCGCCGAAGGGATCGTCGGCGGCCTGTTCGCGGCCTATCGCGCCGATACCGCGTTGTTGCCGAAAGAATGGGCCGCAAGGTTGCCCGACGCAGAACCGCACCGCAGCCGCCACATCGCCGATTTTATCGCGGGGATGACGGATCGCTATGCCATTGCGCGTTATACGGAAATTATCGGGCCGATCGATTTACCCGAAGGATTTTAACGCGCTGTGCGTTGACGTCTTCGAATGGCAGGGCAGCTTGCGCTGCCGGTAAGCGGAGGCTCTTTCATGTCAGCGCCCAGCATCGCGCTCAATCGCTTTGGTCTTGGGGGTCGCCCCGATCAGCCCTTACCGGATAATGGAGTCGAGGCCGCCCAGCGCTGGCTGACGGGGCAGTTTGACCGGTTCGACCCCCGGCCCGTACCGATTGCCGCACTGCCTGGGCGGCGGGTGATTGCCGGGCAGCTCGCTGATTATCTCGCCGGGCCGCGCCCGATGGGGCCGGATACGGCAAGGCGACTGGCGGCGACTCCGCAGATGGCAATGGCAGAACCTGAAATGGCCGCTGGCGCGATGCGTCCCGATGCGTCCGAAGGGGCGGCAGAACCCGAACCGATCCGGCGCGCGCGGATGTTCCTGCGCACGCAAGCGCGCGAAAACTATGTCGCCTGTGTCGGCGCACGCGCCAATGCTGCGCTGGTGACGACGGCACCGTTTGTCGAGCGGATGGTGCATTTCTGGGCAAACCATTTTGCGGTCTCGGCGGACAAGCTGACCGTGATCGGGCTGGCGGGTTATCTGGAGCTTGAGGCGATCAGGCCGCATGTTCTGGGACGTTTCAGCGACATGCTGAACGCGGTCGAACGGCACCCGGCGATGCTCCTGTATCTCGATCAGGCACAATCGATTGGCCCTGCCAGCCCGATCGGTGCCCGCATTACCGCTCGCGGTGTGCGCAAAGTGGGCATCAATGAGAATCTGGCGCGCGAGATTATGGAACTCCACACGCTCGGCGTGCGGACCGGCTATGCGCAGGCCGATGTGACCGAATTCGCCCGCGCGATGACAGGGTGGACGGTTGCCGGCATCAATCGCGGGCCGATTGCGCGTTTTGCCGGGATCAACGGCCAGCCGGGCGATTTCGTTTTCGCCAATCCGATCCACGAACCCGGCCCCAAGACGATTATGGGCAAGCGTTACGCGCAAACAGGCGAGGCGCAGGCGCAGGCCATGCTCGATGATCTGGCGGTGCACCCCGCCACAGCGCAGCACATCGCAACCAAGCTCGCTCGCCATTTTGCAGGGGATGTGCCCCCGCCAGCACTAGTCGCGCGGCTGAAGGCAGCGTTCCTGCAATCGGGTGGTGATCTGCCGACGCTATATCGGGCGTTGATCAATTCCCCTGAGGTCTGGGTGGCCG
This sequence comes from uncultured Stakelama sp., assembly GCA_964649315.1. Lineage (GTDB taxonomy): Bacteria > Pseudomonadota > Alphaproteobacteria > Sphingomonadales > Sphingomonadaceae > Sphingomonas. The sequence continues at coordinate 8,007 of CAZYOU010000028.1, forward strand.
CATCGACCAAGTTTCGATCGCCCTGGGAATGGTCTATCGCGGCTTTGCGTGCGATCGGCACGCGCGATGCCCCGGCGCAGCAAATCACGGGGCTGACCAATCAGCTCGGCCAACCGACCTGGCGGCCGGGTTCACCCGCGGGGTTTGACGATCTGACCGCGACCTGGGCGGGGGCCGATGCGGTGCTGCGGCGCGTCGAAGCAGCCGAACGATTTGCCACCCGTGTGGGTGGCAATGTCGATGCCCGCGCGCTCGCCCCGCGCCTGTTTCCCGGTGGCCTCAGCACCGGCACACAAGCCGCGATCGCCAATGCCGACAGCGCGGGCCAGGCACTTGCGCTGCTGCTCGTCGCGCCTGAATTCATGCGGAGATAATGTGATGATCGATCGCCGTTTCTTTATTGCCGGTGGGGCTGCGAGCGCCGCGACACTCGGCTTTGCGCCGCGACTGGTGTTCGCCAAGGCCGCGACGGCCAAGCGCTTCGTTTTCATTATCCAGCGCGGCGCTGCCGACGGGTTGGGGATGATCGCCCCGGTCGGCGACCCTGCTTTTGCCAGTGCCCGTGGGGTGCTGGCGGCCGATTTTGCGGATGTGCCCAAGATCGATTCGATGTTCGCGCTCCACCCCAACCTGAAAACCATCGGCGCGCTTTATGGGCAGAAACAGGCGCTGTTCGCCCATGCCACTGCCTCTCCCTATCGTGATCGATCGCATTTCGATGGGCAGAATGTGCTCGAGACCGGCGGGGCGGGTGCCTATCAGGTCAAGGATGGCTGGCTGAACCGATTGCTCGGGCTGTTACCGGCTGAACAGGCAAAGGCGATCGCGGTATCGATCACCGTGCCGATGGCGCTGCGCGGTGCGCGCGACGTGTCTTCCTATGCGCCCTCGGCCTTGCCGCAAGCGAGTGAAGACCTGCTGCAACGGGTTGCGATGCTTTATGACGGCGACAAGCAGCTGCATGCGCTGTGGAGCGATGCGATGAGCACGCGCGCGCTGACGAGCGATATGGACGCAAGCGGTGGCATGAATGGCGGTGCCAATAATCCGCGCAATGCGGCGGCGACGGGTGCATTGGCGGCCAAGCTATTGGCGCCAAGCGATGGGGCGCGGATTGCGATGATCGAAACCGGTGGCTGGGATACCCACGCCCAACAGCGCGGGCGACTGGCCAACCAGCTGACCGGGCTCGACGCGATGGTCGCCGCGCTGAAGGACGGTCTCGGGCCGCTCTGGGCGGAGACGATGGTGCTGGTCGCGACCGAGTTTGGCCGGACTGTGGCGCTGAACGGCACGGGCGGCACCGATCACGGCACGGCGTCATCGGCGATGCTGCTCGGCGGTGCCGTAAAGGGCGGCCGCGTGATTGCCGATTGGCCCGGCCTCGCACCCGCGGCGCTGTATGAGGGGCGCGACCTGAAACCCACTTTGCCGCTCGATGCGTTGATCGGCGGCGCGGTGGCAGGGCATTTCGGGATCGACCCGGCCGGCGCGATGCCCGCGCTGTTCCCGGCGACCAAGGCACGCGGGATCGAGGGACTGGTGTAGCGCTTCGGCGGTCCTATTTGAGTAGCTGCGCTGCATCCGCTAAGGCGCGCGGCTCCACTCATTATTCGGAACTGCCATGACGCTGTACCACCGGTTCGCCGCGCATATCGATACTGCCCTTGATGCGCTGGTTGCGTCAGGCGATCTGCCGGGCGGGCTCGATCGGCGAAACGTGACGGTGGAGCCACCGCGTGACACCAGCCATGGCGATCTGGCGACCAATGCCGCGATGGTGCTCGCCAAGCCCGCCGCCACCAACCCGCGCGCGCTGGCTGACAAGATCGCCGCGCTGCTCGGGGCGCTGCCTGACGTGGCAAGTGTCGCAGTCGCGGGCCCGGGCTTTATCAACATGACGCTGACCGACGCGACGTGGCGCGAAGAACTGTTGGCGATCCGCGCGCAGGGTGACGCCTATGGCCGTGCCGCGCCCGCCAGCAAGCCGGTCGTGAACATCGAATATGTCTCCGCCAATCCCACGGGGCCGATGCATATGGGGCATTGCCGCGGGGCAGTGGTTGGCGACGCGCTGGCCGCGCTGCTCGAATATTCCGGCCACACCGTGATCCGCGAATATTATGTCAACGATGCGGGCGGGCAGGTCGATACGCTCGCGCGCTCGGCGCACCTTCGCTACCGCGAGGCACTGGGCGCTAACATTGGCGAGATTCCGGAAGGGCTGTATCCGGGCGATTATCTGGTGCCGGTCGGGCAGGCGCTGGCGGCTGAATTTGGTGATCGGTTTGCCGATGCGCCCGAAGCCGATTGGCTGGTGCTGTTCCGCCAGCGGGCGGTGGCGGCGATGCTGGTGCTGATCAAGGCCGATCTCGCAAAGCTTGGCATTCATCATGATATCTTCGCGTCGGAAGCTGAGTTGCAGGCAGCGGGCAAGCCCGAGGCAGCCGAGGCGGAATTGCGCGCGCGCGACCTGATTTACGACGGCGTGCTTGAAGCCCCGAAGGGTGAGACCCCCGATGATTGGGAGCCGGTGGTGTTGCCGCTGTTCCGTTCGACGCAGTTCGGCGATGATCAGGATCGGCCGATCCGCAAGTCGACAGGGCAGTGGACCTATTTCGGTGCCGACCTCGCCTATCATTATCAGAAGACGCAAACCGCCGATGAGCTGATCGACATCTGGGGGGCGGACCATGCCGGCACCGTCAAGCGCATCGTCGCGGCGGTGAATGCGCTGACGCACGGGCAAAAGAAGTTCGACGTAAAGCTCGTCCAGATGGTGCGGCTACTGCGCGCCGGAGAGCTGGTGAAAATGTCCAAACGCTCGGGCAATTTCGTGACGCTCGCCGATGTGGTCGACGAAGTTGGCAAGGATGTTGTCCGCTTCACGATGCTGACGCGCAAGGCCGATGCGCAGATGGACTTTGATTTTGCCAAGGTGGTCGAGGCGTCGAAGGATAATCCGGTTTTCTATGTTCAGTACGCTCATGCGCGAATCGCGTCGCTGCACCGGCGCGCTGCGGATGCCGGAATCAGCTGTGGCGTGACCGATCTGTCCCATCTTGATACAGAAGAACTGGCGCTCGTGAAATTTGCCGCACAATTTCCGCGGATCGTGGAAACGGCGGCAACGGCCCGAGAGCCGCACCGGATTGCATTTTATCTCTATGATCTAGCGGCACTTTTTCATGCCGCCTGGAATGTCGGCAACGATCGGCCCGATCGGCGGTTCCTGATTTTGGATAATGCGCCGCTTACCTGTGCGCGACTTTTTCTGGCAGATGCGATAGGGCAAATACTTCGTAACGGTCTCGGCATCATGGGTGTCGAAGCTGTTCAGGAGATGAATTGATGGCAACCGCCGGTGAGTATGAGATTCGAGACGAGGACCGGCTGCCCTGGCTGGAAACCGTCGACGAGGATTATAACGACGGGCCGTCGATTGTGCGGATCGGTCTGCTCGTCCTGCTCGGCCTCGCGGTGATCGCCGGGGCGATTTACGGCATTTACTGGTATCAGCATCGCGAAGGGCCGGCCGGCACGGGTGAGCTGATCGCGGCGGTCGAGGGTGATTACAAGGTGAAGCCCGATACGCCGGGCGGCATGAAAGTGGAAGGCGAGGGCGATACCGCCTTTGCCACCAGCGCAGGCAAGGGCAGCAGCAATGCCGCCATCGACCTCAAGGCGATGCCTGAAGCGCCAGTCACCGGAACGCCCGCGCCTGCCCCCAAGCCGCAGGCAAAGGCCGGAGCGGCGCTGGTGCCTCCGTCGGCCGGTGTGTTGAAGGTGCCTACCCCTGGTGCGCTCCCGATGGCCAAACCGGTCGCGACGGGCACGTCCGGTGGCGCGTTGGTGCAGCTGGGATCGTTCCCGGACGAAGCATCGGCCAATGCGGCATGGGCGCGATCATCGAAGCGGTTCGGCTATCTCGCACCGCTCGGCAAGTCGGTGCAGGCAGCGGAAGTGAAGGGGCGCACCGTTTACCGGCTGCGCGTGAACGCTGGCAGTGCAACGCAGGCGAACGAACTCTGCGCGAAGCTGCAACTGGCGGGCGAGGGCTGTTTCATCGCGCGTAATTGAGCTAATCACGCGCCCATGAAACCTGTCATTTACGGGCTGTCGGGGCTGACCTTGACGGCGGACGAGCGCGATTTTTTCCGCGATGCCGATCCGTGCGGCTATATTTTGTTCAAGCGAAATGTTGAAACCCGTGCGCAGCTATTGGCGCTAACTGACGAAATTCGCACGCTTTCTGGTCGCAATGATGTGCCGATCCTGATCGATCAGGAAGGCGGTCGCGTCGCTCGGCTGGGGCCACCCGAGTGGCCGGCGTCGCCAGCCGGGCCGGCATTCGATGCGTTGTATGATCGTGCGCCGATGTCAGCAATCGAGGCTGCGCGCGCCAATGCGATCGCGGTCGGGCTGATGCTCGCGGAGGTCGGGATCAACGTCGATTGCTGGCCGTTGCTCGACGTCTGTCAGCCCGACACGACACCAGCGATCGCTACGCGCGCCTATGGCGGGGAACCGATGCGTGTCGCAGCGATGGGGCGCGCGATCATCGACGGATTGCGCCAGGCGGGTGTCGTTGGCGTCGTGAAGCACATGCCGGGTCACGGCCGGGCGATCGCCGACACCCATTATCATTTGCCGACGGTGACGGCGTCTGACGCGGAGCTCGAAATCGATCTTGAACCCTTCCGCACGCTGAACGGCGCGCCAATGGGGATGACGTCGCATATCGTGTTCGAGGCATGGGATCCGGATTATCCCGCGACCCTATCGCCGATCATCATCAACGATGTTATCCGTACGCGGATCGGCTTCGACGGCCTGCTGATGACCGATGATATCGATATGAAGGCGCTTTCCGGCACCGCGGGCGAAAAGGCGGCAGGCGCACTGGCGGCAGGTTGTGACGTGGTGCTCGATTGCTGGGCACGGATGGACGAAATGATCGAGATCGCCGGCCTCATCGGCGACATGCCGCCTGTTTCTCGCGATCGGCTCGACCGCGCGATGGCCACCATCAGCGAGGCGAAGCCACAAGGCGACATCGCCGCGTTTATCGCCAAGCGGGACAGCCTGCTTGCGCTTGCTTGAGCACGATCAATCCCGTCAAAAAATTTCAATCGTGAATAGCATGATGTGTCCCCTTAAGGGCGCGGACCTTGTCTGGGTTCGCGCCTTCACGAGGGCGCGATGCGGAATCAGGTGACGAATGTCAGTGACGCTTGACATCATCGGTGTGTAAGGTGTACATGACTGAATGTAATATGCTCTTGTCTTGTCGATGATGGAGTTGACGATGGACCTCGCATTTTGGGTGGCGCTGATCAGTGCCTTGCTCGCGGCTGTAGGATTAATGGGCATCATCGGTGGCGCGTCTTTCGCCGGTCGCCCGGTCGGACCCCGTGTTTTCATGATTGGATCCATGGCAATGACCGCCGCCGGCATCATTGTGCTGGTATCGAGCCTTGCCGATCTGCTCAGCGCCGATCAGCTTTTTGGCGGGGTGATGATGATCATCTTCGGGACAGCAGTGTCTTTGCCCAAGCGGGTTGATGCGGGGCGCACTGGCACCGCAAAGCCAGCGGCCTGATCCCTGCTAAACCGGGCAGCTGTGCATCGTGCTTGTCGGAACGGCCTGATTGGTCCTAACCCATCGGTGTGCACCGGCTGATCGTCAGCCGGTCGATGATAAAGAGCCGATGACGACCGAGCCTGACCTGCTAACCGCCCCGGATTTTGCCGAGATCGACGTGCTGACCGTCGATATCGACGGCTGGGAAGGGCCGCTCGATCTGTTGCTCGCACTCGCCCGGTCGCAAAAGGTTGATCTGCGGGCCCTGTCGATCCTCGCTTTGGTCGATCAGTATCTGGCCTATGTCGATCAGGCGCGATCGCTGAAGCTGGAACTGGCCGCCGATTATCTCGTGATGGCGGCATGGCTCGCCTATCTGAAATCGGCGCTGCTGCTGCCGCGCGATCCGGAGGTCGAACCCAGCCCGGAAGAACTCGCGTTGCGCCTCCAGCTGAGGCTCGAACGGCTGAACGCCATGCGCGAAGCAGGCGCGCGCTTGCTGGCACGCGATCGGCTGGGGCGTGATGTGTTCGCGCGCGGCGCGCCTGAGGGGTTGCGGACGGTCCGCAAGGCGGTGTGGCAGGCGGAGATTTATGATCTGATCGCTGCCTATGGCCGGGTGAGCGCGCGGACGCGACCCGTGATGCACATTGTCGCCAATCGCCCGGTGATGACGCTCGAGGCGGCGCTGGATCGGGTCGCGCGGTTGCTGGGCGAGCAGATCGAATGGACGACCATCGAAGCCTTTCTGCCCCCGCAAGCCGATGGCGCGTTCCGCAAATCGGCGCTCGCATCGAGTTTTCTGGCAGCGCTTGAACTGGCACGCCGGGGTCGCGTCGAGCTGCAACAGAAATCGGCCTTTGCGCCGCTTTACCTGCGGCGGCCGGCATGAACGCGCCCGACGATTTTGTCCGCGCGGTAGAGGCGGTGCTGTTCGCGGCCGATACCGCGATGACGATCGACCAGATTCGGGCGCATATCGGTGAGGAGGCCAACCCGGCCGATGTGCGCGCTGCACTGGCGGAGATTGAGGCAGATTATAGCGGGCGCGGGATCGGCGTGGTGCGCCGGGGCGAGCGCTGGCAGTTCCAGACGGCCCCGGACATGGCTCATCTGTTGCGCCGCGACCGGGAGGAGCCGCGCAAACTGAGCCGCGCCGCGATCGAAACGCTCGCGATCATCGCCTATCACGAGCCGGTGACCCGCGCCGAAATCGAGGCCATTCGCGGCGTGCAAATCTCAAAGGGCACAATCGATGTGCTGATGGAGGCCGGTTGGGTGCGGCCGGCGGGGCGAAGGGAAGTGCCCGGCCGCCCGTTGACCTATGCAACCACGCCCGATTTTCTGGTTCATTTCGGCCTGGCGAGCCGGCGGGATTTGCCGGGAATTGAGGATTTGCGGGCCGCCGGGCTGCTCGATCCGGTTGATCTGGCGTTCGAACATCAGGGCAATGCGCAGGCCGACCAGCTCGATTTGGCAATCGATCAGGCGGAGGTGGCAAAGATCGACGAAGAAGCCTATCTACAGGAATATCCTGAAGGAGACGCGTAATGGGTAGTTTCAGCTTAGGCCATTGGCTGGTGTTCGGCGTGATCGCGATCCTGGTGCTCGGCGGTGGCCGTTTTTCGAACATGATGGGCGACGTTGCCAAGGGCATCAAGAATTTCAAAAAGGGCATGGCCGAGGATGATAGCGCCAAGCCCGAAACCGGCCGCCTCGATGCGAAGCGCGAGCCCGATGTGGTGCTCGATCCTGCCGCCAAACGTGCCCGCGACGACCGCTGATCGCGCGCGCACCAGCCCGAACCTGTCGTTACCGGGTCTGATTGATGTTTGACGTTGCCCCATCCGAGCTGTTGCTGCTGGCGGTTGTCGCGCTGGTGGTGATCGGCCCGAAGGATCTGCCCAAGGCGATGCGCTTTGTCGGCCAATGGGTCGCCAAGGCGCGCGGGGTGATGGGGCAGTTCCGCGCCGGGTTCGATACGATGGTGCGCGAGGCCGAGCTGAAGGAAATGGAAGAACGCTGGGCGGCCGAAAATGCGCGGATCATGCGCGAATATCCGCCGGTGGCGCAGCAAGCGCTGCCGGACTTCGGACACGCAACGCCCGATCTGGATGGGGAGGACGAACCGGTGATGACCGCCACGCCGGTGCTTCATCATCCGACACCGCCGCTGTTGACCGATGACGAGATTGCGGCTGCCGAGGGTGTGCCCGTGATCGCGCCGGTGCCACCTGCACCAACGCCCAAGGGGGCAGCGGCATGACTGCCGAGACTGTCGATGAAATTGATCAATCGCGCGCACCGCTGCTCGATCACCTGATCGAGCTGCGCCGTCGACTGATCTATTGCGCAATCGCGGTCGCGCTCGCGTTTGGCGTGTGCTTCTATTTTTCGGACATTATTTTCGGCTTCCTGCTCCAGCCGTTGCTGCGGGCCGGGCAGAACCGGGTTGTCTACACCCAGTTGTTCGAGGCGTTTTTCGTTCAGATCAAGGTCGCGTTTTTTGCTGCGACGATGGTGTCTTTCCCGGTGATCGCCAACCAGCTGTGGCAGTTCGTCGCGCCGGGGCTGTACCGACAGGAAAAACGCGCGTTACTGCCGTTTCTGCTGGCGACGCCGGTGCTGTTCACGCTTGGCGCGGCGATGGCCTATTATATTGCGGTGCCGATGGCGCTCCACTTTCTGCTGGGTTTCCAGGGCAGCATCGGCGGCGTCGAGCGCGAGGCGTTGCCTGCAATCGACAATTACCTGTCATTCATCATGCAGTTCCTGTTCGGCTTTGGCTTGTCGTTTCTGTTGCCCGTCCTGCTGATGCTGCTCGAGCGTGCCGGGATCGTCACCCGGCAACAGCTCATTTCGGCCCGGCGCTACGCGATTGTTGCGGCGGTGGGGATTGCTGCGGTACTGACACCGCCGGACATCGGATCACAGCTGCTGCTCGCGATCCCGCTCATCATCTTATACGAGATAGCGATCATCGGCATCTGGATTACCGAAAAGCGCCGGAAGACCGCGCCCGTGGCGGATGCCACCGTTCCCTGAAGCTCAGTGCAGAACGAATAAGACCCGGATACGCTGCCGAGGGGGGAGGGCTTTGCGCATCCGGGTCCATTTCTTGGATAGCGAGAGCGGGGGGGCTTTAATCGCTATCCGAAGTTTAGAACGTTGGTCGATGCACCGGGTTCCATGATCTGTGCAAAAATAATGCGTGTCTGCGCGCATCAATCCCGGCCAGTCGTGACGATCGCGATTTCATAGGCGCCAACCAGCGGATCATGGTGCAGCTTCGCGCGCAACTGACGTGACAGGCCCTCGATCACACGGCCATAGCGTTCGTTCAGTTCGGTTCGTAACGCGTCACCATCAATGAGCGCGGGCGAGCTGATGCGCAGGATCGCGGCGGTCTCAGTAACGTTGGCAGGGTCATCACCGGGCAATTGGGCAGGCGGCTTCAGCGATATACGAATGGCGGCGTCACGCTGCACCATCATCGTCAGTTCGACGATTTCGGTAATGAGGAAGGCGATTGCTGTGGCAACGTCCTGATTCGACAAATAGCTGTCGAGATCCAGCACGATCGACAGACCGGCCTTTTCGGGCGCCGTCGCCCGGATGTTCGACGCCAGATCGCCGATGACAGATCGCAGCCCGAGCCCGCGATTCTCCTCAAGCTCGGCAAAGTGGTTGCGGTGGACGACCGCGAGCGCATCGACGCGACGCTGGATGGCGGCATAGGCCGCGGTTGCCTCACCACTGCGGGCGCCGCGGGCGTGGAAATTGATGAGGCTTGAAATAACCTGGAGGTTGTTTTTCACGCGGTGATGGACTTCGCGGGTAAGCTTGGTCTGGCGCACCAGCCCCTCGGCAAGGCCCGCTTCGTGCGCCACCACGGTGCGGCTGATCGTGCGGAAAGTCTCGCCGAGTGCGCGAATTTCCTCAGCCGGCATTCTTCGTGTGCGGCCCAAGTCGATCTCTTCGCCCGGTTGATAGGTGGCAACCAGCGTCCGCAATTCGCGCAAGGGGCGGATCAGCAACCGGTCGACGACGAACCAGCCGATTCCGGCGGCGGCGGCCCACATCAGGATCGGCAACGCCATTGCGATGATCAGCGCCGAGCTGATCGGTGCGCTGCGCAGCGTCGTTTCGAACGTCAGCCCGGCAATGCCGAGCGGCAGGCCGACCACTTCGGTACGATCAAACGGTGATGTGCTGGGGAGTTCCTGGAGCGCGAGGCGCTGGCGGCCAAGCACCAGAGTGGCGGCATAGGGTTGCAAAAACCCCACAGGGCGCGCGACATCGGCCAGCATCATCACGGGGAAGAACACCTTGGCGGTCAACGTCTTGCTGGCGGAGGTCATGGCTAGCGTCAGGCCGATGCCGGGCGCCAAACCAGCCGCAATCGCGCCGGGGCGGTCGGGTGGTACAACGGCGACCGGTGAGGGCGTGGTGCTGCCGCAGAGTACGCGGCCCTGCTTGTCAGCGATCGTGAAGCGGACGCCGCGGGCGAGCTGTTCCTGAAAAACGCCTTGCGCGCGTGCGCAACTTGGCGTGTCTGTCCCGTCATCATCGAGTGCGTTCAGTGCGACCCGCAGCGCCGTCATGTCACCAGCAAGTTCGATATTGAGCGCGCTGGCGCTTTCATTCGCGGCCACGCGCGCACGTGATGAAATCTCGACATCGGCAACATGGGTGGTCTGGCGTGCGGCAAACATCGCGATCAGCGCGAGCGGCAACAGGGCCGCACTCAGAATCAGGAAAAGCTTCGCGCCAGTTGGCATCCGCGACAAGGCGGCACTCCATGGCCGCGTGTCGGGCACCTCAGCGCTTTCGGCATCCATGATCGTCGGCTATTCGAGCTTGCCCAGCAAATCGAGCATTTCCGGCGGGATCTGTTCGTCAATTGTCTGCTGATAGACCATGCGCAAAGCCTGACCCATCACCTGATCGTCGACGCGCGGCTTCGTCGAGCGCTTGCTGGGCGCTTTCTTCGACGTGGTACGATCAGAATTCAACGAAATCCCCCCAGAACAATGTGATACGGGTTCAACGATTGGCAACGCCCGCTGCGGGGTGCTTTTTTTGCGTGCAACTGCCAACCTAGGATGAAACCAAATTGCCCGCCGATTGTTCCGCCTGCGATGCAAAAACACAAATCTAATTTGTCGGGGTTGCGTTACATCGTTTTTTTGACAGGCTGGTGCCATCCGATTGGGCGGTAGGCCGTAATGGAGAATTTGCCGATCATGTCGCTTGGACAACAGCTCGCTCCGCATCTTCCGTTCCTTCGCCGCTATGCCCGCGCGCTTACGGGCAGCCAGTCCCACGGCGATCATTATGTTCGCGCGACGCTGGAAGCGATCGTTGCTGCACCGGCTGAATTTCCGAAGGACGTCGATCCACGGCTTGGCCTGTATCGAACATTTCAGGTGATCTGGGCTTCGGCGAACAGCGATAATGCCAGTGCAGACGAAGCAGTGCGCGGTAGCGACGACGAGAGCATCGCCCGTGCGCGGCTAGCACGGATGACGCCGCTGTCGCGGCAGGCGCTGCTGCTGACGGCGATGGAAGGATTCACGCCCGAAGACGCCGGATATCTGATCGATGTGGCGGCAGATGACGTCGATGCGCTGGTCGACGATGCGCTGCGTGAGATCGAGCAGCAGACCCGGGCGCGGGTGCTGATTGTTGAAGATGAGCCGATCATCGCGATGGACATCGAATCGATCGTGCGCGACCTGGGCCATGATGTGACGGGCGTCGCGGTGACGCGCGACGAAGCGGTTGCGCTGGCAATGGAAGATCGCCCCGGCCTGGTGCTGGCTGATATCCAACTTGCCGATGACAGTTCGGGGATCGACGCGGTGAAGGATATTCTGGCCCAGTTTTCTGTCCCGGTCATTTTCATCACCGCTTTCCCGGAGCGTTTGTTGACCGGGGAGCGGCCCGAGCCGACGTTCCTGATCACCAAGCCCTTCCAGCGATCAACAGTGAAGGCGGCGATTGCCCAGGCATTGTTCTTCGACGAAGCCACGGTGCCGACAGTCTGAAAATCACCGTCCAAACGATACGGACCCAAAACGGCTTTGGTGGGTTGAACCACCATGACCAATGCAGAACCCCCCGAGCACATCAGCGAGCAGGACGCGCGCGCTGGCAAAACGCCGCACATTGTCCGCTATGTGCTCGGCATATCGATGGCGCTCGTCATCATCATCTTCGCCGTGATCTTTATTGTTTGAGCCGGGGGCAGGGGATGACGATCAGCCTACCGTTTCATTGCCGATCGAGCGGACATGTATGCCGCAGTGATTTCGGCCTCTTGTCACCGATTGGAGCCGCATGAGCGCGCCAGATAACACCCCGGATGAGTCGGATGACGATCTGCCCGAAACCGAACTGGTCGAGCGGGTGCCGTTATCCGATGTCGAGTTCAAGGCGCAGCTGGCGCAGGTCATCCCGCATCTGCGCGCCTTTGGCCGATCGGTATCGGGCAGTCGCGATCTGGCGGACGATCTGGTGCAGGAAACGCTGATGAAAGCCTGGGCTGCCCGCCAGCGTTTTCAGGCCGGCACGAACATGCGCGCCTGGACCTTCATCATTCTGCGCAATCTGTACCTGTCGCAAATGCGGCGGTCGCGTTTTCGCGGCGAATGGGACGATCTGGTCGCTGACCGGATTCTTGCTGCCCCTGCTGGTCAGGACAAGCAGGTCGAGCTTGGCGATATGCAGCGCGCCTTGCTCCATTTGCCCCAGCCGCAACGCGAAGCGCTGATTCTGGTCGGTGCAGGCGGCTTTGCCTATGAAGAGGCGGCTGAAATCTGCGGGGTTGCCGTTGGCACGATCAAGAGTCGGGTCGCGCGCGGCAGGGTTGCGCTTGAGACGTTGCTGACCGACGGATCGCTGCCCTCACGTCGCACGCACACCAATCCGCCAGGGCGTTCGGTGCTCGAAGTGCTGATGAATGATGTCGACGAACTGAGCCGCGACCGGGGCCCCACGGGTCGCTGATTGACTCTCGATGTCGGCATTTGATCCTGAATAGCGCGATCAGCTTATCTCATCATCGACCAATATCGTCGGCATCAAGCGTCGCTACGCGCCGCAATGATCCGATTGCTGATCGAGCTGGGCCAGCAACGCCATCATGTCGTCGGGAATATCATCAATGTCGGGTCGGGCGAATGCGTTGTTCAGCGCTGAGCCGATCGGATCGTGCCGACGCGGCGCGGTAATCGCGAAATCTGTCTGCTTTGCCTTATCGGCGGGAAAGGATGCGTGGATCGACATGTCAGCTATAACGGCTTAGCGCTGCTTTTGTTGCCTCATGTGGCGGCCGCCGAGGATGTTTAGATGAGTAACATTGATCGGACGGATCGATGAGCGCCAACAGCCCCGGAGAAGCGCAAATCCAGGCGGCGATGGCGCGAGCGCAAGCCCATTCCCCGTTTCTCACGCACCTGATCGACCGTGAACCTGCGCTTGCGGCACAATTGGGGGGCGGCATTCTGCCTGATCCCTTGGCCGCGCGCATCGCTGACCCGTCAATGCCTGTCGGCGAGCGCCTTCGCACCGAGCGTCGGCGGCTGGCATTGCTGGTCGCGATCGGCGATCTCGCAGATGGTCTTGATCTGACGCAGGTGACGGGCGCGCTTTCCGATTTTGCCGATTATGCCCTTGATACCGCTATTCGCGCGGCGATCGAAGAACGCACGCCGGGTGCTGAAGCGACTGGCTTTGCTGCGATCGCGCTTGGCAAGCAGGGCAGCCATGAGCTGAACTATTCATCGGATATCGACCCGATCCTGTTGTTTGATCCGGTGACATTGCCCTGTCGTCCGCGCGAGACGCCCGATGACGCGGCGGTTCGGATCGGACGGCGGGTGATCGAGCTACTGCAAACGCGCGATGGCCATGGCTATGTGCTCCGCGTCGATTTGCGGCTGCGCCCGTCGCCGGAAATTACGCCGATCGTCCTTCGGGTGGATGCGGCGATCGCCTATTATGAATCGCAGGCGCTGGCCTGGGAGCGTGCCGCGTTCATCCGCGCGCGTGCCGCCGCAGGTGATATCGCGCTGGGGCAACGCTTTCTGGAGGCGGTGCAGCCGTTCGTCTGGCGCCGGACGCTCGATTTCGGTGCGGTGCGGGATATCAGGAGCATTTCGCGTCGTATCCGCGATCACCATGCGCAAGGGCAGCTGTTCGGCCCGGGTTATGACCTGAAACGCGGCCGAGGCGGCATTCGTGAGGTCGAGTTTTTTGCGCAGATCCACCAGCTGATCCATGGCGGGCGCGATCCCGGCGTTCGGTCGGGCGCGACGCGCACGGCGCTGGCGCAGTTGGCAGCGGGGGGCTGGATCGATCCCCAACATGCGGATGAACTGGCAAATGCCTACACGCTGCTCCGCACGATCGAGCACCGCGTCCAGATGGTCGACGATCGGCAGACCCACCAGCTTCCGAGCGGCGAAGCGCTCGACTCGCTCGCCCGGTTGCACGGCGTCGATGATGCCGCCGATCTACTGGCGATGCTCCACCCCCATGTCGCGCGGGTGGGGACGATTTACGACGGTTTGGAACCCGAAACATCGGCTGCGCTGTCCCGTGACGATGATCGCCTGCTGAGCGCTTTGACGGCGGCCGGGTTTGATCACGGAGCGGCACAGGCCGCCCGCGAGCGGATTGGTAGTTGGCGAACCGGCACCTATCCGGCGCTGCGCAGCGGGCCTGCACGCGAGGCGCTGGAGGCCGTTTTGCCGGGGCTGATCGTCGCGCTGGGGCAATCGCCCGATCCGGCAGGGGCGATCATCCGCCTCGATCACATTCTTGCCAAGCTATCGAGCGCGATCAATTTCTTCCGGTTGCTGGAGGCGCAGCCCGCGCTCGCAGGATTGCTCGGGGCGATCCTCAGCGATGCACCAACGCTGGCAGAAGCGCTCGGGCGTCGACCGGAGCTGCTGGACGGGTTGATCGATTCGACCGCACTCGATCCCGTCGGCAGCGTTGAAGCGCTGGCAGCGGAAATCGCGCCTCGCGCCGGGATGGATTATGAACGCTTGCTTGATCACGCCCGCCGCGTGGTGGGGGAAAAGCGGCTGGCACTTGGGGTGCAGATCGTCGCCGGCGTGTGCGATCCCTTGATCGTCGCGTCGGGCTATGCCCGGGTAGCGGAGGCCGCCATCCAGGTGATTGTTGCGGCGACGATTGAGGATTTTGCCAAGCGTCATGGCCGGGTGCCTGATAGCGAGCTCATCATTCTTGCGCTCGGGCGGATGGGGGGTGGGGTGCTGACACACGCATCCGACCTTGATCTGATTTACCTGTTCACCGGTGATTATCTGGCCGAATCAACCGGCGAAAAGCCGTTGGGTGCAGTGCTTTATTACAACAGGCTCGCACAGCGTGTGACGGCCGCGCTGTCAGTGCCGACCGCCGCCGGCCCCCTGTATGACATCGACACGCGGCTGCGGCCGTCGGGAACGCAGGGGCCGCTGGTCGTATCGACGGCAGGCTTTGAACAATATCAGCGCGAGAATGCGTGGACATGGGAGCATATGGCGCTGACCCGGGCGCGGCCGGTCTTTGGCTCGGAGGCGGCGCGGGCGGCGGTTGCGGAAACAATCGCCAAGGTGCTGGATGGTGCCCGGCCTGCGCGCGATATTGTGGCCGATGCCAGCGCGATGCGTGCGGATATAGCTACGCATAAGCCCCCAGCCGGGGCGCTCGATGCCAAACTGCTGCCAGGGGGCTTGGTTGACCTTGAGTTCACGGTTCACGTCGCGCAGTTGATGCACCGCGCTGGTTTTGATCCAAACCTTGGTCACGCGATCGACATGCTGGTTCGCGCTGGAATTCTGTCGCCTGCCATGCGCCCGGCGCATGATTTTTTGACCCGGCTGCTCGTCACGCTGCGGCTGGTATCGCCCGATATGGAGCCACCACCGCCCGCCACCCGCGCCTTGATCCTGCGGGCGATGAACGTCGGCGATTGGCCCGAATTGGTTGCACTGCTCGATCGGACGCGGCAGGAGGTGCGCGAAAACTGGCTGCGGATCAGTAAGGAGGTTCCCGATCATGGCACTGAACGAAGGCGATAAACTCCCGGATATCGATCTCACGATGTCGAGCGGCGGCAAGGTCAATTTGCGCAGCTTTATCGGCAAACCGTTCGTCCTGTATTTCTATCCCAAGGACGATACGTCGGGCTGTACCCGTGAAGCACAGGATTTCAGCCAGCATTTGAAGGAGTTCGCGTCGCTCGACGCCGCGGTCCTGGGGGTGTCGAAGGATTCACCGATCAAACACCAAAAATTCATCGATAAATATGATCTCACCGTGCCACTCGCGACCGATGATGACAGCAAGGCGATGGAAGCCTTTGGCGTTTGGGTGCAAAAGAGCATGTACGGCAAAACCTATATGGGTATCGACCGTTCGACATTTCTGTTCAGTGCTGAGGGCAAGCTGGCGCGGAGCTGGCGGCGGGTGAAGGTACCCGGGCACGCGGTCGAGGTGCTGGAGGCCGTGCGCGACCTGGGTTGATCGATCCAAACGGCAGCGCGGCGAACGATTCGGCCAAAGTCCGCGTCTTTTTGGATCGATTCGATCGGGGCGATTCTGGCGGCGCAACGCACATCGTCCCGATTTGATCCATAATGAATTGGATTTGAACGTTTCGCCGCACGTCGCCTTCGGTCCAACCCATGATGGCCTGCGCGCTATTGCCGTTCAGTGTCGCGGTTGCGAAGACCGGGTGTCAACGCAGCGGAGGGGCCGCCGGCGAGACATTCGCGGGTACCGGTCGCACGGTGCCAGCAATCAGATCGCCGGGGATCCATGAAAAAAACGACGACGATTTCGATTGCGGACCGCATTGCGCAGGTTCGGGGACAGTTCAAAACGCGCGATTTCATCTTTCATGATGGCCGTGATCTTCGTCGTTTCAGCATCGGCGGCAATACGCAGGCCGCTTTGGCAGGCATCGCAGGGGTTACGCTGTGCTTTTCGGCATATGGCGTAGGCCATGTGGCCGTTGCCGCAGTCCAGTTGAGCGGTGTTCTCGAAACGCCCGCCTCGCCCGAGGTGAAGGTTGCGCAGCTTCAGACAAAGCTCGTCAAGATGCAGGCCAATCTCGCTGCGGTGAAGCACGCCGCTGAAGTTCACGCCGCTCGGGTCGAACAGCGTCAGGCGCTGATTACCGCGGTGCTTGAAGGCAAGAAGGGCGGCAAGCTTGTCCTCGGCAACGAAACAATTGATCCGGAAACCGCCGCAATTGCGGCTGACGTCGTCGCCCCGTTCAAGCGCGTTGAACAGCGCCAGCTCTCGATGGCAGTGAAGGCAAAGGCGCTCGTCGAGCAGCGTTATGCTCTGGCCGCCTATCATGTTCGCAAGCTTGGTATTGCGCCGGAACGTTTCGTTGCGCGCGGTCTGGCCATGGGCGGCCCCTATGAACCAGTTGAGGCAGGTGCAGTGCAGGCCGATGACAAGGCTGACCGCGAATTCCGGTCGCTGTTCATGACCTGGAAAAAGCTCGATTCGCTTGAGCGCGGCGTCATCGCCATTCCGTCGACTCAGCCAGTGCAGCATGTCAGCTTCACCAGCGACTATGGCGTGCGGCGGGATCCCTTCCGTGGCACGGCTGCAATGCACGCCGGTGTCGATATTCCTGGTTCGATCGGCACGCCGATCTATGCCACCGCTGATGGGATGGTATCGCGGTCCGAACGGGCGGGCGGGTACGGTAATCTGATCGAAGTCGATCATGGCCGCGGTATCGCAACGCGCTATGGCCATTTGTCGAAGATCATGGTCGCCCCGAACACCCGCGTCGTTCGCGGCCAGTTAATTGGTCTGATGGGGTCGACGGGTCGTTCGACAGGCAGCCACCTACATTACGAAGTGCGGATCGATGGTCATGCGGTGAACCCGCTGCCGTTTTTGCAATCGGCCGATTTCCTGCGCTCGGTTCAGGAACGGACACAGGCGTCGGCTGGTGGCGTTGGCGGCCCACGCACGGGCAAGTAAGCCGTTCCTTCCAAGCTCGGCGCGATAGCGAACCCCACACGGATTTTAGCGAACGCGCCGTTGCCGTGTCATCATGAGGCGCCTATTTGATGGGCATGACCATGATTTCATCATCAGAAGTGACGATCACCTCCGCAGCCGCTGCGCGTGTCGCGGCGATCGCTGCCAAGCAAGGCAAGCCCGCGATTCTGCGCCTCGCGGTCGATGGCGGCGGGTGTTCGGGCTTTCAGTACAAGTTCGGCATGGCAGATGACATCGACGCCGATGACAGCGTTGCCGAGTGCGATGGCGTGAAGCTGGTCGTCGATTCGATGAGCATCGATCTTGTGCGTGGCTGCTCGGTCGATTTCGTCGAAACACTGGGCGGTACGGCATTCCGGGTGGAAAATCCTCAGGCGGCATCGGGGTGTGGCTGCGGATCAAGCTTCGCGGTCTGATCCGTGCGTTATGATGAAAGCCCGCCGGCCCCATGAAAATCGTTACCTATAACGTCAACGGCATCAAGGCGCGGCTCCCCCGGCTGATCGAGTATTTGACCGAACAGGCGCCCGATATCGTCTGCCTCCAGGAACTGAAATCGAGCGACGAAACCTTTCCCGAGGCTGACGTGCGTGCCGCTGGCTATGGAGCGTTGTGGCACGGGCAAAAGGGTTTCAACGGCGTTGCGGTACTTGCCAAGGGCGCAGATCCGGTTGAGCGACTGCGCGGCCTGCCCGGCGAGCCGGAAGACGAGCATAGCCGCTATCTGGAAGCCGAGGTGAACGGCCTGGTGGTCGCGTCGATCTATTTACCGAACGGCAATCCGCAACCGGGGCCGAAATTCGATTACAAACTGCGCTGGATCGATCGGCTGGCGGCCCGCGCGCGGGGGTTGCTGGCCGAGGAGCGGCCGGTGGCCCTGGCAGGCGATTACAACGTGATCCCCAATGACGACGATACCTATTCGGTACGGGCAATGGCTGATGACGCGCTGATGCAGCCCGAAAGTCGCGCCGGGTTCAGGGCTTTGGTCGCGCAGGGCTGGACCGATGCGTTGCGCACCCGGCATCCGCGCGGTGGCGTGTGGACGTTCTGGGACTATCAGGCCGGCGCATGGCAGCGCGACGCCGGTTTCCGGATTGATCACCTGCTGCTGAGCCCGCAAGCAGCCGACCGTGTGGTCGATGCCGGTGTCGACAAGGCTTATCGCGGGCGAGAAAAGGCGAGCGATCATGCCCCGACCTGGGCACAACTGGCGATCGTTGGCTGACGGCGACTTCCCGGGCCGGACGCTGTCGACCATTGAAAATCAAGCATTTTGCCAATTATTAGCATCATACGCCGACACTAGGTGTATTGCTGTTACAATACAATGAATCGCAATCACTTAAATATATGATAAATAACGGAATGTTGGTTTGGCACGGCTGATGCAAAGGATGTGACGCGGTGACAATGATCGCCGCCTTTGTTATCAGGAGGTCCCCTATGTCCGTTCGTACTGCTTCAATCCGCACCGTCGCCACCGTCGCGGCTGCCGGTCTGCTCGCGACCATGTTCACCGCGTCGACGGCATTTGCCGCCACCAAGACCGAAGCCAATGCCGAGGCTCCTGCTCCGGCGGCGACCAAGGCTCAGCCAGACGGCGACAAGCGGCTCTATTGTGTTCGCGACAAGCCAACGGGTACGCGCATTACCCGCGAAAAATGCATGACCCGCACGCAATGGGCGGATCGCGGTTTCGACGTTGATAACCCCGATGCCTGATCGGCGGTCAGCTTGACCCCGGTG
Organism: uncultured Stakelama sp.; assembly: GCA_964649315.1. Classification (GTDB taxonomy): domain Bacteria; phylum Pseudomonadota; class Alphaproteobacteria; order Sphingomonadales; family Sphingomonadaceae; genus Sphingomonas. The sequence continues at coordinate 27,385 of CAZYOU010000028.1, forward strand.
CCGCGGCGGTGTGCCCCGCCGTCGCGGCTTCCTGGGGGCTCGCCATCATCTACAATGAACGATGATAGATCTGGTACACCCGGTTGACCCGACCGTTGATCGTTTCCGCGATCGATCGCATCCCCTGATTATCGTCTAGGATCCAGCCGATCTCGCCACGCTTGGCGCTATAGTGCTTCAGCGATTCCCGGCGGATATATTCGATCATCATGAAAGCAAGCTGGCTGGCGAGGCGCGACGCCTGCAGCTCCTTCAATACCCCCATCAATGGCACCCGCATCGTGCGCACTTGTGGCTTGCGCAGCCAGAGCAACAGCTTGGCCCAGCCAAAGGGAAACAGTGATCCCTTTAATGGCGCAATCGCTTCGTTCAGATCGGGCAGGGTAATCATGAACGCGACGGGCTTGCCATCCAGTTCAGCGATCATGATCAGGTCTTCATACACGATCGGTTTGAGCTTTTTGCCGACATCGTCGATCTCGGGCTTGGTCAGCGGTACGAAGCCCCAGTTATCCGACCACGCATCGTTCAGGATGCTGACGATCAGCGCGGCTTCCTCAGCAAAGCGCGCCTTGTTGACCCGGCGGATGTGAATTCGCGGGTTCTTTTCGCCTGACGCGATGATGCGTTGGACGATCGGCGGGAAATCGACCGTTACGTCGAGGTCATAGGTCATCAGCTGCTTGAGCGGCAGATATCCGGCATCCTCAATCCAGGCCTGATAACGCGCCGGGTGATGCCCCATCATGACGGTGGGCGCATGATCATGCCCCTTGATCAACAGGCCGGGTTCTTCCCAGATCGACAGGCTGATCGGGCCGATCGCGCGGTTCATCCCCTGCTGGCGTAACCATTCCTCCGCCGTGTTGATCAGCGCGCGCGCGACCGTGGCGTCAGCAGCGTCGAACATCCCCCAAAACCCGGACCCCGGACCAAACCCCTTTTCGGCGGGCATTTCCAGCGCCAGCGTGTCGATATGCGCCGATATCCGGCCCACCGTCTTGTTGCCGCGGGTAGCGATGAACAATTGGGCGCGCGCATGGCTGAACCAGCCGTTTTTCTTGGGATCGATCGTGCCGGCGACTTCGCTGCGCAGCGGTGCCACCCAATGCGGATCATCGCCGTTCAGTGCATAGGCGACCTCGATAAAGGCCTTGCGATCGGCAGCGTTATCGACCGGACGGATGGCGAGGGGGTTGGTTGCCAAGATTTCGGTTCCCGGACGTTAGGCGGTGGGATGGAGCGTAACGATAGGGCCAACCCAGTCCGTTCTTCGCGGGCGTGAGTCAAGCGGAGGCCGAAATGGCCTACGCCAGGGGGCTGGCATCGCCACCATGCTGCCACTATTTTTGCGCAATGGCCCAAAGCATGACCACTGTAATGTCTTTCGATCGGCGCGAGGCCGACTCCGTTTCCGTTGACGCGCCGGTCGCTGCGGGCAAGCAGCGCATCGCCGATGACATGGCGATGCTGCGCACCGCGGCCGAACTGACGCGCGATCTGAACGCACCGCGTCCGGCGATTTACTGGGCCGATATGATATTGTCGGCGGTGATCGGCTATGGCGCGCTGGCGGCGGCGATTATGGTGACATCGCCTGCGCTGGCGGTATTCGCCGGAATCATCGCGGTGCTGGCGCTGTACCGGGCGGGCAGCTTCATCCACGAACTGACGCATATCAAGCACAGCTCGGTACCCGGTTTCCGGCTCGGCTGGAACGCGCTGGTCGGCGTGCCGATGCTGGTGCCGTCGTTCATGTATGAAGGCGTGCACAGCCTGCATCATGCCCGCACGCGCTATGGAACGGCGGAGGACCCCGAATATCTGCCGCTCGCGCTGATGAAGCCCTGGTCGCTGCCGCTGTTCATCGCGGCGTCGCTGCTCGCACCGATTGCGCTGCTGTTCCGCTTTGCGGTGCTTACTCCGCTCGCCGCGCTTTTCCCGGCGGTGCGGCACAAGGTAGTGACGCGGATGTCGGCGCTGTCGATCAACCCCTCGTTCGAACGCCGCCCGCCCGAAGGCGAGCTGGC
>CAZYOU010000029.1:0-28010 GCA_964649315.1 uncultured Stakelama sp.
CGACTGTTCCGCGAAGTTTTACGCGAATTTGGTGAATCAGCCGATATCCTTGTCGTTTCGGATAAGGGCAGGCCAGTGGCGAGTGTGTTGAGCGTTTATATGAACGGGACGGTGTATCCCTATTGGGGTGGTGGCACGCCAGCGGCTCGGGGGCTGCGCGCCAACGACCTTATGTACTTTGCGTTGATGGGGCATGCCCGGGCGCGGGGCTGCACACGCTTTGATTTCGGGCGATCGAAAGCAGGGACGGGGCCTGCCGCTTTCAAGAAGAACTGGGGATTTGACGGCGAGCCGCTGCGCTATGCCAAGCGCGCGCCGATGGGGCAGCAACCCCGCGAGATCAATCCGCTCAGCCCGCGCTACCGGATGCAAGTTGCGGCATGGCGCAAGCTGCCGCTTTGGGTCGCCAACAGCGTTGGTCCCTTGATTTCACGGGGCCTTGGCTGATGGGCGATATTCTGTTCCTCACCCACCGGATTCCATATCCGCCCGATCGCGGGGACAAGATTCGCGGGTTCAACATCGTTCGTCATCTATCGACGCGCAAACGCGTGCATGTGATCGCGTTTGCGGATGATTCACGCGATCTGAAACGCAAGAACGGGCTTGCGCCCTATACCGGCAACCGATCGATCATCTGGCGTTCCAAGCCGCGTTGGCTGGCCGCATTACAGGCACTGGCGTTCAGGCGACCGATTTCGCTGACCGCGTTCGAAAACGGATCGGTGCAGGAAGCCGTCACCAACCTGCTCGCGCGGCATTCGATCGATACGATCTTCGTCTTTTCCAGCCAGATGGCGCAATATCTGCCGGCAAAGCCGCGGCAGAAAGTGATCATGGATTTCGTCGACATGGATTCGGCGAAGTTCGAAGCTTACGCCAAAACATCGTCCGGCCTGACGCAGTGGATGATGCAGCGCGAAGCGACGCTGCTGCTCGCGCACGAAAAATCGGTCGCGAACAAGGTCGACGCCAGCCTGTTCGTTAGCGCGCAGGAAGCGGCGTTGTTTTGCGACCGCACGGGGGCCAAGCGCGTCCATGTTGTGGAAAACGGCATCGACACGGTGTTCTTCGATCCGGCCGCCGCCTTCAAGCGGATCGAATCGACCGGGGCCTTGATCGTGTTTACCGGGCAGATGGATTACCGCCCCAATATTGAAGCGGTGACGTGGTTCGTCGAAACGATCCTGCCGCATATCCGCGTTGTGCATCCAAGTGCACGTTTTGCGATTGTCGGGCGCAACCCGACCGACGCCGTGAAGGCATTGGCAAGGCAGCCGGGGGTGATCGTCACTGGCGAAGTGGCTGACGTGCGCGGCTGGCTCGCCGCCGCTGCCGTTGTCGTCGCGCCGCTCAAACTGGCGCGGGGCGTGCAGAACAAGGTGCTGGAAGCGATGGCGATGGCACGGCCGGTCGTGGCCTCAAACCCCGCCGCTGAAGGTATCGACCACGCCGATACGATCCGCACTGGCGGCACGGTGGGCGAGATTGCCGAGGAAGTGAACCGTCTGATCGCCGATCCGGCAAAGGCGTTGGCGCTTGGGATGGCCGCGCGCGAGCAAGTGATTGCGCGGTACAGTTGGGATGCGCGGCTAGCTGTGCTCGACGACATTCTCGGCACGGTCAGCAAATTGCCCCCGGCGCGACGGTCTGCTGCATGACGATGGTGTTCCCGACCGCCGACTTTAAGGCGGAGGGCGGGGCGGATAATGCCGCTGCCTGGCGACGGCAGAGCAGTGTGCTCGCCGGTATCGCGGTAATAATGGTGGCGCTGTTCTGGAAGGATAGCGCTGATCTTGCGCGGATCTGGTGGACGAGCACCACCTTTGGCCACTGCCTGTTTATCGGCCCCGTCATCGCCTGGCTGGTATGGCAACGCCGCGCCGATCTGGCAAAGTTGCATCCCGTAAGCTGGTGGCCCGGATTGCTGCTGGTGGGCGCCGGTGGAACCGGTTGGTTCATGGGCGACGCTGCAGGCGTTGCGCTGGCGCGGCATCTGGGGCTGGTGATGATGCTGCAAGGGGCCGTTGTCACCCTCTTGGGCCCCTATGTAGCGCGCGGTCTGCTGTTTCCGCTGGTTTATGCGTTTTTCATGGTGCCATTCGGGCAATCGCTCGAAGGACCGCTCCAATCGACAACCGTTGCGATGGTGATGCCGCTGCTCGCGCTTTTCGGCGTGCCGGCCACCGTTGACGGGGTGCTGATCACCATTCCCAACGGTTATTTTGAGGTCGCCGAAGCCTGTTCTGGGGCGAAATTCGTGATTGCGATGATCGCCTATGGGACGCTGGTGGCGCATGTCGCCTTTGTTGCTTGGCCGCGACGGATTGCCTTCATGGCGATGGCGCTGATCGTGCCCGTCATTGCCAATGGCCTGCGCGCGTTCGGTACGATCTACGCCGCCCATCTTACCTCGGTTGAGGCTGCAACGGGCATGGACCATATCGTTTATGGCTGGGTGTTCTTCGGGCTCGTAATGGCGGCCGTTATCGCGATTGGATGGCACTGGTTCGATCGTGATCCCGACGCGCCGTGGTTCGATGCAAAACCGCTGCAACGGATGCCCCGCCGCCAGATCGAACCTTTGATCGCGGCTGCGCTCGTCTTGACCACCGTATCCGCATTTATCGGGTGGTCGAGCGCGATTTCTGCACAGGTTGCGTCGTTACCCAGTCGGATAGCCCTGCCCACCGTCGCCGGCTGGTTCCGCACCGGCCCGAACTTGGCAGCGCCGTGGCAACCATATTATCCAACCGCCGATCATGTCGTCTCTGGCCGCTACACCGATGCCCAAGGCGGCAGCGTCGATCTTGCGATCGCCGTGTTCGGCAGCCAGCGCGAAGGCAAAGAATTGGTTTCGTTCGGCACGGGCGTCCTCCGCGAGGATGATCGCTGGGTGCGCATTGCCGATTTGCCAGCCATCGCCGGTGGTGCCGCGATGCGCATTACCGCGCCCGGCCCTGTCGAACGGGTGGTGGCCACTTGGTATCAGGTCGGCCCTGTCGTGACGGCAAGCCCGCGCAGGGTGAAGCTCGAAACGCTGAAACTAAAGTTACTCGGGGGATCACCGCGCGCTGTCGCCGTCCATGTCTCGGCGCAGGCAGTGCCGGGCGAGGACCCAAAGACAACGATCGCGCGATTCATCGCCGCAGCAGGGCCAATCGGGCAATTGGTGGACCGCGTCGCCAGCGGACACTAGAGGCGGAATAAGCGCCGATTTGCGGCAAGTGGATTTCAGCTCGATATGTGCGGCATTGCCGGAATATTCTATCCCACGACGCCTAAACCCGTCGATCCCGCGCGTATCAGCGCGATGGCCAACGCGCAGGCGCATCGTGGGCCGGATGGGTCTGGGGTGTGGACCGCGCCGGGCGTGGGGCTTGGTCACCGGCGGTTGGCAATCATCGACTTGGGCGGCGGCGCGCAGCCAATGGCGAGCGCCGATGGCGCGATGACCGTTACCTTCAATGGTGAAATCTATAATTTTCAGGCGGTTCGTGCTGAGCTGGAAGCAAAGGGCGCACGTTTTCTGACCAACAGCGATACCGAGGTGTTGTTGCACGGCTGGGCCGCCTGGGGCCCGGCGATGCTCGATCGGCTGAACGGGATGTTCGCCTTCGCGCTGCATGATGCCCGTGCGCAATCGCTATTCCTTGCGCGTGACCGACTGGGGGTAAAACCGCTTCACTATGTCGAGCTATCCGACGGCGGTGTTGCGTTTGCATCGGAACTGAAAGGCCTGCTGGCGCACCCGCTACTTCGGCGGACGCCTGATATTCGGGCGGTCGAGGATTATATGGCGTTCGGCTATGTGCCCGACGATACATGCCTCGTCGCTGGCGTGAAGAAGCTGGCGGCAGGGCACAGCCTTTTGCTGGTGCGCGGCAAGCCTGTGCCGGCGCCGCAGCAATGGTGGGATCTGAATTTTACCCGCCGTGCGAGCGGATCGGCCGCAGCGCTCGGGGAGCAGCTCGTCGATCTGATGCGGGACAGCGTACGGTCGCGGATGCTCGCCGATGTCCCATTGGGTGCCTTCCTCTCGGGCGGGGTCGACAGTTCGGCGGTTGTCGCGCTGATGGCCGAGGCATCGAAACGCGCGGTAAAAACCTGCACGATCGGGTTCGACGCCGCTGACCATGACGAACGCCGCTATGCCAACCAGATCGCGGCATTGTTCGCGACCGAGCACCGCGAGCGGATCGTGGCGGCGGATGATTTTGCGTTGATCGACACCCTCGTTACCGCCTTCGACGAGCCCTTTGCGGATGCATCCGCGCTCGCGACCTACCGGGTGTGCGAACTGGCGCGCGAACAAGTGACGGTGGCGCTGTCTGGCGATGGCGCGGATGAGGCATTTGCGGGTTACCGCCGTTATCGGTTTCAAGCGGCGGAAGAGAAGGTGCGGGCGCTGGTGCCGGCAGTCTTCCGGTCATCATTGTTCGGCAGGCTCGGCACGCTGTATCCCAAGGCGGATTGGGCCCCCAGACCATTTCGCGCGAAAACAACATTGCTTGGTCTCGCCGATGATGGCGCGACGGCTTATGCCCGGTCGGTCGGCGTCACGACGCCAGCGCTGCGTGCACAGCTGTTTAACGATGGCGCTCGGCAGGTGCTTGGTGGGCATGTCGCCGAAAGCCGATATGTCACGACGATGCGGGGTGCCCCGGCCCGCGAAGCGCTGGACCGCGCGCAATATGCCGATTTCAAGCACTGGCTGCCCGGTGATATCCTGACCAAGGTCGATCGCACCAGCATGGCCGTCAGCCTGGAAGCGCGCGAGCCGTTGCTCGATTACCGGCTGATCGAGTTCGCGGCGAGCCTGCCCGTGTCCATGCGGATCAGGGCGGGGGAGGGCAAATGGATCATGAAAAAGGCGCTCGAGCGCTACCTGCCGCGCGACATTCTCTATCGCCAGAAAATGGGATTCGTCACGCCGATCAGCGCGTGGTTTCGCGGCGCGCTGGCAGATGAGGCCGCGGCACTCGCAACGTCGCGCGTGTTGGCGGGGACGGGCTGGTTCGAGATGCCTGCCATCGCACGGCTTGCCGCCGACCATCGATCCGGACGCGCTGAACACGGCCGGACGCTGTGGCAATTGATGATGCTTGAACGATCGATGGCGCGCCTGTTCGGCTGATCGAGGCGATCAGCCGTGCGGATGGACGTTCAACAGCGCCATCGCCGCGTGGACTGTCAGCATCAGCAGCGCCAGTGTCGACAACGTAAACAGCGCAAACCGCACCATCACGCGGTTGATGGTCGCCTGCACCAGACTATGGGCGATCCGTAATCCGACATAGGCCCACGCGATCTGGGCGTTGAAACCGCCGCCTTGCTCGATCAGCGCGAGCGACAGCGCAATTGCATAGAACAGCGTCGGCTGTTCCATCAAATGGTTGTAGTTCTCGGCGGGCCATTGCGCCTTCGGATCAAGCCGCGCCTTCAGATCGGCACCACTGCCGCCAACAAGATTTTTCACATCGATTCGGGCGCGCTGCATCGCTGGAATGCGAGTGGCGTACATCCACGCCCACATGACCAGCGACCAGGCGACAAGCGCCACAACGGGTGCGATGATTGGACTGTGCATTGAAAACTCCCCCCGGATCGATGTTGCCGGGGGGATGACACATCAGCGTGCGCGCGCGCAATGCCCGCGCGCCTTTATTTGCTTCGGATCAGCCCTTGCGGCGACGGCGGCGCAAGGCAAGCATACCAAGGCCGGCACCCATTAATGCCATTGTTGCCGGTTCAGGTACCGGTGTTGGGGCACCACCCGATGCGCCGCCAGACGATCCGGTATAGCCCCCGGTCGATCCGCCGCCAGACGATCCGGTGTAACCACCGCTCGATCCCCCGCTGCTGGTTGACCCGCCGCTTGACGATGAGCTGCCCTTTGAAGGCTTCTTGCCCCACAACAACGAGCCGAAGCCTTTTGAGCTGTAGGTGTAGCTCGTGCTTGACGACTTGTCGTCTCCGGCCATCGCCGGACCTGACAGGCTTGTAACTGCCAGTGCGGCAATCATGATTTTCACGGTGCGCATGAAACCTTCTCCTCGTCGATCTTTCAATCAACAAAGGTTAAGCACGCGGCGTGCCATCACCGAATAACTAGCAGATTACTGGTAATTGAAATGGTTACCGGCAATTGCTCGATCAGCGGATGTGTAAAATCGATCGACACATCTCGCTGTTGTCAGTCGAAGATCGCACCCCAGCGGCGCTTGGTACGGTCCTTCCACAGGCCGCGGTGATAGGCGTCGCTGGCGAGCAGCGGCATTACCGAACCGGCTTCTGCAAATACCATCTGCTCTATGCCGGTGTTCACCTTGCCCCAACTGGCGGCTTCTTGCAGCGTCGATGACGAGCAGGCGCCGTCGCGCACATCGGCGACGGTGATTTGCACCGCATATTTATGCACTTCTACATCATCATGCCCCAGGATTTCGGCGCAGACGACGGTGTCCTGGATGAAATTCTTCGGCACGCCGCCGCCGATCATCAGCAGGCCGGTCGTGCCCGCCTTGATCTTGATATCGGTGAGTTCGCGGAAATCGGCGATCGCGTCGAGCACCATATAGGGCTTGCCAGCCTTCACTGAATCTACCTGATGCTTGACGAGCCCGAAGCCGGCCGAGCTGTCAACGAACGCCGGGCAGAAGATCGGCACGTCATGCTCATAGGCGAGCTTGACGAGGCTGTTGTCCTTCTTGCCATGCTCCATCAGGTACTTGCCCATCTCACGGATGAACGCGCGGCTCGAATAAGGGCGCGGCTCGAGCGTTTCGGCGATTTCGAAGATCGTATGATCGACGTGCTGAAGCTCTTCCTCATCGATATACGTGTCGTAGATCCGGTCGATCAGCAGTGAGCGCAGCGTGTCGTCATCGGGCACTTCCAATGCCTGATAATGCTTGTGGCCAAGCCCTTCGAAGAAATCCATGTCGACGATCGTCGCACCCGTTGCGACGACGCAATCGACCATGTTGTTGCGGATCAGCTCGGCATAAAGATCCATACAGCCGCCGGCCGAGGTCGATCCGGCGATCACCAGGCAGATCGTGCAATCGGGATCGGCCAGCATCTGATTGTAGATGCTGGTCGCGCGCGACAGATCACGGCTGGTGAAGCTCATCTTGCCCATCGCATCGACAATTGGCCGCGCGTCGAAGCTGGTGATGTCGATATGCTCGACCTGCGTCGAAAGCAGTTCTGCCTTGCGCTGATCATTGGTGCGGCTGGGGGTGAGCGTATCGGTCATAGCTTAAAATCCTAAGTAGACTGCCGTCACCCCGGCCTCGAGCCGGGGTCCCGCTTCTGCCGACCGGCGAAAAGAAAGCGGGACCCCGGGTCAAGCCCGGGGTGACGGGGAATGTGATTGCAGCGTGTTACAGTGTGACGACGTTCGATTGAACAGCGCCGCGGTCTTCATCGACATAGAGCGAAACCATCGGCTCGTCATCGACGATCACCGTCTCATCCGAACCGAATCCATTGAACGCGGTTCGCATTGCAGAGCCATACGCGCCGAGCATACCGATTTCGATATAATCACCAGCTTGGATATCGGCAGGCAGCATGAACGGCCCGGCCATGTGATCCATATCGTCACAAGTCGGCCCGTAAAAGCTGAACGCCATGTCGCGTGCATTCGAATCGGGTTCGCGCAGCAGCGTGACGGGGAAGCGCCAGCCGATATGCGCCGCATCGAACAACGCGCCATAAGCACCGTCGTTGATGTACAGTTCATCGCCGCGACGCCGTTCGACGCGCACGATAATGGAGCTATATTCAGCACACAGCGCCCGACCCGGTTCGGCCCAAAGCTCAGCCGAATAGGAAATCGGCAGGCTTTCGAACGCGCGGTGGATCGTCGCGAAATAGCGCTCAAGCGGGGGCGGTTCCATGCCGGGATAGCTCGACGGAAAGCCGCCGCCGACATCGACGACGTCGACGGTAACGCCGGCATCGACGATCGCCGCACGCACGCGCTCCATTGCCTGGGCATAGGCCTCTGGCGTCATGGCTTGCGAGCCGACATGGAAGCAGATGCCAAGCGCATCGGCTGCCTGACGTGTCGCGAACAGCAGCTCACGCGTTTCACCGGGTGCCGCGCCGAATTTCGACGCAAGGCTAAGCTTCGAATGCTCCGACGACACGCGCAGCCGAACGCACAGCGTCAGATCCGTCGCGTCTTGCGTCGCCGCCATGATCTTCGCCAGCTCTTCCATGCTGTCGAGCGAGAACACGCGGACGCCGTGGGTGAAATAGGCCTCGGCAATCGCTTCCGGTGCCTTGACCGGGTGCATGAAGCACAGGGTCGCGCCTGGCAGCGTCGACGCAACCAGCCGTACCTCGGCAATCGAGGCAACGTCGTAATGTGTGATGCCATTGTCCCACAACACCCGAAGCAGGTCGGGCGAGGGGTTTGCCTTCACCGCATACATCGAACGACCCGGAAACTTCTCAACGAAGAATCGGGCGGCCCGCGCAGCGGCGTGGGGGCGAATAAGCGTGACCGGCTGAACCGGCCGCGACGATAGAGCGATCCCGATGGCGGAACCGGTCTGGGAGCCAACTAGCTCCCGCGCGCTATGATGCTTGTGCAACTCAAGGGACCTCCAAATGTCGTGAGACAAAACGAAAAAAGCTGCCTTGCGGTTGGAAGTCCCATGGGGCAGCGGAAGGGCCGAATAGGGTCGCATGACGCCCATGTAAACAGTTATTTGATTGCTGAGGATTTTTTGATGACAATTTTGCGACAACCGACCCGCGCGGGGGTGCGCGATGCCGCCGCAAAACTGGCAGCCGTCTTACCGCTCAGCCCATTATTCACCCATGAAATCAATGGAGTGAGTGTGGCTTTCAAGGCTGAATGCCTGCAGCCGATCGGCTCGTTCAAACTGCGCGGGGCGTGGCACCGGTTGACCGCGATCGATGCCGAATCACGGCCGCGCGGTGTGGTTGCCTTCTCGTCGGGTAATCACGCGCAAGGTGTCGCCTGGGCAGCGAAGCGGCTTGGCATGCCCGCGCTGATCGTGATGCCGAGCGACGCTCCTGTCGTTAAGCGCGAGGCCACGCTGGCGATGGGCGCCGAAATCGTCACTTATGATCGCGCGACCGAAAGCCGCGAGAAAATCGCTGCGAGTCTTGCGGGTGCGCGCAATGCCGCTCTGGTACCCAGCTTCGATGATCCCTGGATTATCGAGGGCCAGGGGAGCGCCGCAATCGAAGCGGCAGCGCAAATGGGTGTGCAGGGATTAGGCACACCAACGCACGTTCTTGTGCCCTGTGGCGGTGGTGGGCTCGCCGCCGGGACCGCGTTGGCGCTTCCCGAGGCGACCATCACTGTTATCGAGCCCGAGGGTTGGGACGATATGCGCCGCTCGCTCGAAGCGGGCTGGATCGAGCCCGTCGGCGCGAACCCGCCACCGACTGCGTGCGATTCGCTCCAGACCAAGGAAGTTTCGCGCCTGACCTTCGACGTGTTATCGCGGCGCGGCGTGCGCGGACTTGCCGTTGGCGAGTTGGAGATCGAGGCGGCACAGCGTTGGGCAGCGCGGTATTTGCGAATCGTGGTGGAGCCGGGCGGGGCGGTGGCGCTGGCGGCATTGCTTACAGGCAAGGTGACGGCAGCACCGGGGATGCTGGTGATGCTGTCGGGCGGCAATGTCGATCCGGCGGCTTACGCGGCGGTGCTGGCGCGATGAACGAGAATCTTGTCGGCCTCGCTCAAGCGGCACCTGCTATCGCCATGCTGGCGTGTTTCGCATGCCTGATCGGCGGCGGGTGGATGATCGCCAAGGGCGTGGACCGGCGCAAAGGCGTGCTGCTGCTGGTGATGGCGGCGGTATTGCTGGGCAATGTGCTGATCGGGACGATGTAGGAGGCTATGGTCTGGAGTGGCTAATCTTCGAAAATGTCGCGGGCTCAGCTGCCGAAAATTGGGTCAAGCTTTAGGATACGACCTGGTCCACCGCCGTTTGGACCTGTCGGGAAATCCTCAATGGCCCAGATCGATCCGTCCGGTGCCTGTGACACGTGACGGACGCGCACATTCATTGGGATTTCCTGCGCGACCTCAACGTTCTCGCCGGAGAAACGTAGCCGAAGAAGCGAACGACTCCTCAATCCGCCGATGATGGCATCCCCCTGCCACGCCGCAAACCGCGTTCCACGATAAAAAAACATCCCCGCCGGTGCTATCGCGGTAGTCCACGTAAAGGCAGGCCCGGCAAAACCATCGCCTGGCCTGTGATCAGGTATGTCGCCGCTCGGTTCGTTATTATTGTTACCGTTTGAAACCAGCGGCCAGCCGTAGTTAGATCCCGGCACGATCAGATTAACCTCATCACCGCCTTGCGGTCCATGTTCGGTTTGCCACTGGCGACCGTCCGGCGCAAAAGCGATGCCGTAGACATTGCGGTGACCCAGCGTCCAGATGTCGCCCCGCGCGCCCGGGGTGGACACAAAGGGGTTGTCGGGCGGGATGCCGCCGTTGGGGAAAATACGAACCGTCTTGCCAAGGGCGTTGCCCAGCGATTGGATGCCCTCAAACTCGTCTCGAGCACCACCGCCGATGAACAGATACCTGCCATCGGGTGAAAATGCCATGTAAGCCCCGATCTGGAAACCGGTCGGGATGGGCACGATCTGCTCTTGCCGCCAAATGACCTCAACGTTTCGCAGTGTCGGTGAAACTAGGCTAGGCGCTAGTTGGGCGCGGAGCACGGTCAACCCCTCGGGATTGTACCGCGTATCCGCAGCATTGCGACCACGACGCGGTTCACCTGGCCCGCCTGGTTCGAAATAACTGATGTAAACCAAGCCAGTAACGTCATAATCGGGCGACTTCAGGACGTAATAAATGCCCGTATTTGCGGGCATCCCTGTCACTTCGACGCGTGCCCCGTCCGGGGTCATTAACCAAAGCCTTCCGGCCTGCTGAATCGTAATGTCCCCGCGTTCCGAAACCAGAATCCTGTCATTCGTTAGGAAATCCATGGCCCATGCGGTGGTGAAGGTGGCGACAGGGGTAGCGTTGACGCCAACGATGGAACGCGGCGTCGCACTCGGTGTCGGACTGGGAGTGACACTCGGTGTCGGGGCGGATGACACGATGTTCGTGGTGCCCGTTGGAGCGGGCTGGCTACCCCCGCAGGCGGCGATAGGCAGTGGTAGCGCCAAGGCCGCGCGCACAGTCCATGACATCTTCATGTTTAGGTGCCCTTTGCCAGCTTAGAATCGCGTCTGGCCAATCCGACGTCGCTACTAACGCAATCTAAGCCTATAGGAAAACAAATGCGGGTGTGGCCGAATGTTTGACGAGGTTGCACATTGGACTGGATGATTGCGCCAACGGAAAGCTGCCGAGTCTTAGAATGCAATTTGGGCACAGCTCATGTCGGCGGCTGGGGCGTCTGCCGTGGCAGTCGCCGTTTGCAACGCGACGCGGATCAGCTGTCGCTAATAAGCCTGACGAACCTCACTTAATCGGCGAATTCGGGTCCAGCCGCATGTCGAGATAATTGTCCACGCTCTCCATCAGCTCGGGCATTTCATGCTCGAAGAAATGGTTCGCGCGGGGCAGCACGTCGTGGTGGATCGTGATGTGCTTTTGCGTGCGCAGCTTGTCTACCAGCTTCTGGACGGCGAGCGGGGTTACCACCTCGTCACCCTCGCCCTGAATGATGATACCCGATGAAGGGCAGGGGGCGAGGAAAGTGAAGTCGTACATGTTGGCAGGCGGCGCGATCGAGATGAAGCCGCGGATCTCCGGGCGGCGCATCAACAGCTGCATGCCGATCCATGCGCCGAAGCTGACGCCAGCGATCCAGGTGGTGGAGGCCTCCGGGTGGATGCTCTGTACCCAATCGAGCGCGCTGGCGGCATCGGATAGTTCGCCCACGCCATTGTCGAACGTGCCCTGGCTCTTGCCCACGCCGCGGAAATTGAAGCGCAATGTCGCGAAACCGCGCCGCTGGAAGGTCTTGTACAGCTCCTGCACGATCCGGTTGTTCATCGTGCCGCCCGATGACGGGTGCGGGTGCAGGATCATCGCAACGGGCGCGCGCGGGCGGGGCGGGGGGGAGAAACGGCCTTCGAGACGGCCATCGGGACCGGGAAAAATGACTTCGGGCATGAAAAACCTGCTGACCAATCAAGGTGGCGCGCCGAACGCGGGATGCGCGGCTATAGAGGAAAGCCTCGCCTCGGCGCAATGATTGTAGCAGCCATGACGAAAGGCTAGGGCTTGGGCCATGAAAAAGCGCGTCTATCTGGATCACGCCGCAACCACACCGATGCGCCCGGAGGCGATTGCGGCGGTAGCGGAAGGGATGACGCGTTGGGCCAATCCGTCCTCGCCGTACGCTGAAGGGCGCGCGGCGCGGGCGGCGCTGGAGGAGGCGCGGGCGCGGATAAAGGCATCGCTTGGTTGGACCGGCGAGCTGATCTTCACCAGCGGCGCAAGCGAGGCGCTGTCGATTGCGCTCGACCGCGCGAAGGTAGAACGGCGGATCGTGAGCGCGGTTGAGCACGACGCGGTGTTTCGCGCGGCACCGGGGGCGGGGGTTGTGCCGATCACTAACGGAGAGGTCGACAGCGATGCCTTGGCCGCGCTGCTCGACCAGCCCGGTCGGGCGATTGTGGCGTTGCAGAAAATCAATTCGGAAACCGGCACGCAGATCATTCCGCATCAACACCCCACGGCCATCGATTCAATCAAGTCTGCCGGGGCGCTGCTGCTGAGCGACTGTTCGCAGTCAGCGGGCAGGTACCCGCTGCCCGACGCCGATTTAATTGTCGTGTCGGCGCACAAGCTAGGCGGCCCGCCGGGCATCGGCGCGCTGCTGGTGCGCGATCTGGCCGTGCTCGAACCGGTTGGCGGCCATGAATTCGGCTATCGCATGGGCACCGAGAATCTGCCCGGCGCGCTCGGTTTCGCCGCAGCGCTCGAGGCAGGCGGCTTGGAAAGCTGGCACAGCAGCGTCGATCAGCGTTTTGCCCTGACTGACGTTTTCGGCGGGGCAGGGGATGTCATCGCCCCCGGCGCGCAATCCTCCCATGTTTTTGCGGTGACGATGCTGAACCTGTCATCCGCTGCGCAGCTTATCCGCTTCGATGCGTTGGGCTTTGCCGTGTCCGCCGGCAGCGCCTGCTCCTCGGGAACGCTCAAGCGCAGCCGGGCACTGGCCGCGTTCGGGGTGGATGACGACACTGCGAGCCGCACGATCCGCGTCAGTTTCGGCTGGAACACCACGCCCGAAGAAATCGACGCGTTCCGCGAGGCCTGGCTAGAAGTCGCGCATGATGCGGCGCGGCGCGCGGCATGATTTATCTTGATTATCAAGCGACGACACCGCTCGCGCCCGAGGCGCTTGAAGCGATGCTTCCCTGGCTCCGTGACGGCCATGCCAACCCGCATTCAGCGCACAGCGCGGGACGAGCGGCAAAGGCGGCGGTTGAGGTGGCGCGGGAACGGGTCGCGGCGTTGCTCCCTGCAGGCGGTTCGATCGCCTTTACCAGCGGCGCGACCGAGGCGCTAAACTGGGCGATCAAGGGGACCACCGGCCCGATCGTAACGATCGCCACCGAACATGCCGCGGTGCTCGACACGGTAGAGGCGATGGGCAGGCAGGGGCGCGCTGTTACGGTCCTACCGGTCGGTGGTGACGGGTTGGTCGACCCTGTTGCGGCTGCCCAGGCTATCGTGCCCGGCGTGGGTCTGGTTGCCGCAATGCTGGTCAACAACGAAACCGGTGTGATCCAGCCTATCGCTGCAATCGCCGCGCTTGCGCGATCGGCAGGGGCGCTGATGCTGTGCGATGCCGTGCAAGGCTATGGCCGGGTGCCGATTCCGGACGGGTGCGACATCATCGCGATTTCCGCCCACAAAATCCACGGGCCGAAAGGCATTGGGGCGCTGTGGGTACGCGACGGCATTGATGTTGAGCCGCTCCTTCATGGCGGGGGGCAGGAGGCGCTTGGGCGATCGGGCACTCTGTCACCGGCCTTGTGCGCAGGTTTCGGGGTGGCAGCCCAACTGATGGCGGATCGCGCTCAAATCGATCAAGCGCATGTCGATTTGCTCGCGAGCATGGCGCGCCAGAGCTTTGGCCCAGGCTGGTCGATCAACGGGTCGATCGCACAGCGTTACCCCGGCAATCTCAATTTGCGACGCGACGGGCTGGACGTGGCCCGGCTCATGAGCGACTGCCGCGATATCGCCTTTTCAGCGGGCTCGGCCTGTGCGAGCGGATCGGGGCGGGCAAGCCATGTGCTGCGCGCCATGGGCTTGACCGAGGTGCAGGCACGGGCAAGCATCCGCATTGGCTTTGGTCGCTACACGACGCAGGAAGAATTAATGACCGCGATTGACCGTATCAAAGCTGCCGCCGCCGCGCAGGAGCAGTTGGCATGATCCGTATCCGTTTTGTCGCGAACGATGGTTCGGTGCGGGAGGTTGAGGCCAAACCCGGTGACCGGTTGCTCGATGTGGCGCAAGCGGATGGCCAGCCGCTCGAGGGCACTTGCGAAGGGCAGATGGCATGTTCCACCTGCCATGTGATCATCGACGCCGATGATTTCGCCAAGCTGAAACCGGCGCGCGAAGAGGAAGAGGATATGCTCGATCTTGCGCTCGGCGCAACCCGCAACAGCCGGCTCGCCTGCCAGATATGGCTCGACGCAGCGTGGGATAGCCTGACGGTGAAGATGCCGCGCGAAACGCGCAACATGCAGGGCCGCTGATTGGATCGGGATCGCCTTCTGCGCCGCGTTCTGGGTCGTCCCTTCCGCTAATCCTTGATCCTGAAGCCTTACTCCCCCATATGCGCGTCGGGAGTCGGGCGGGCGTAGTCGTCGCCAACCTGGTCAGGGCCGGAAGGCAGCAGCCACAACGATTTCGCTACGGGTCGTCCCGGCTCCCACCGCGAACAGGCGCAAATCGTCCGTGAGCGCGGCCAGCGGGGCAGAGCCCCGTCCGACGACGCGGCTTTGCGGCGGCGCAACTCGACTCTCACACCAACACCCCTTCGACATCCGTGCCGGGTGCCCCTAGATAGGTTGTCATGGCCGACTCCTTTCTAGACCTTGGCGACCCCCCGCAGCCCGCAAAGGCCGAAGCCTACCGTGTGCTCGCCCGCAAATATCGCCCGCAGAATTTCAGCGAGTTGATCGGCCAGAACGCCATGGTCACCACGCTGGGCAACGCCATCAAGCGGGGGCGACTGGCGCATGCGTTTCTGCTCACCGGGGTACGCGGCGTGGGTAAGACATCGACCGCCCGGCTGATCGCCAAGGCGCTCAACTGTATCGGTCCGGATGGCGACGGTGGCCCGACAATCGATCCGTGCGGTGTGTGTGAGCCGTGCCGCGCCATCGCCGAGGGGCGTCACATCGACGTGATCGAAATGGACGCCGCCAGCCATACCGGGGTCGATGATGTTCGCGAGATCATCGACGCGTCGCGCTATTCAGCAGTATCGGCGCGGTTCAAGATCTACATCATCGACGAAGTCCATATGCTGTCAAAAAACGCCTTCAACGCGTTGCTGAAGACACTTGAAGAGCCGCCGCCGCATGTGAAATTCCTGTTCGCTACGACCGAGGTGAACAAGGTGCCGGTAACGGTGCTGTCACGCTGCCAACGCTTCGATTTGCGCCGGATCACCAGCGAAAAACTCGCCGCCCATTTTGCGCATGTGGTCGAAGCGGAAGGGGTTGAGGCCGAACCTGAAGCCTTGGCATTAATCGCCCGCGCCGCCGAAGGGTCGGCCCGGGATGGCCTGTCGATCCTCGATCAGGCAATCGCGCATGCCGGGATGGAGGGCGGCGGGGTGCGCGCCGATGCCGTTCGCGATATGCTGGGCCTGTCTGATCGCGGCGCGGTCCGTGATTTGCTCGGGCTGGTGCTCGCCGGGGACGGGCTGGGCGCGCTGGCGGCGCTACGGCGGCAATATGATCTGGGCGTCGACCCCCAGGGCGTGCTGCGCGCGCTGCTCGAATCGGTTCACGCCGTCACGCTGGCAAAACTTGGCACCGAGGCCGACTCAGCGCAGTCCGCGGAAGAGCGGGCGGCGCTGGAAGGCTGGGCCGCGGCGCTGTCATTCGCCGCACTCCACCGGTTGTGGCAGTTGCTGCTAAAAGGGCATGACGAGGTTGCGCGCGCCGCTCTGCCGATTGAGGCATGTGAAATGGCGCTGCTCCGCGTGATCCATGCGGCTAGCCTGCCCGATCCGAGTGAGCTGGCACGTCGGCTGGCGGGTGATGCGCTGGCGAGCAACGGCTCGGTTTCGCCCGCTGGCTCGGCGGCACCGTCGCCCGCGCCGGTTGCCGACGCTGGTGCCCGCCAAAGCGCCGTGCCCGACAGCTTCGATGCGGTGCTAACGATGCTCGATACGGCGCGCGAGATGAGCCTGGCCGAAAAGTTGCGGCTGACGGGGCGGGTGGTTCGTTTTGCGCCGCCCGAAATCGTCCTCAGCTCGGCCAAACCCTTTCCCGCTGATATCCCGCGCGAGCTTGAGACTGTTCTGCGTCGGTTGACCGGCCAATCCTGGCGGATCACGACTGAGGATCAACCCGGCGCGCCCAGCGTTCGGGAAGCACAGGCTATTGCCCGCGAAAGCGAACTTGATGCGGTTCGGGGGGCACCTGTTGTCAAAGCGGTGCTCGAAGCGTTTCCGGCGAGCGAGATCGTCGAGTGGAATCTGCAACAACGGAGTGTGACATGAAGGGTATCGAAGACATGCTGGCCATGGCGCAGAATGTGCAAGCCGAGCTGGAAAAGGCGCAGGCCAATCTTGATCATATCGAAGTTGAGGGTGCCGCCGGCGGTGGGCTGGTGAAGGTCCGCGCGTCGGCCAAAGGGCGCATCATCGGCGTTGCGATCGACGATAGCCTGATGCAGCCGAGCGAAAAGCAGATGCTTGAAGACCTGATCGCGGCTGCCTTGAATGATGCGCGCGCCAAGGCCGATGCCGCATCAAACCAGGAAATGGCCAAGATGACGAGCGGTCTGCCCTTGCCACCGGGGTTCAAGCTGCCGTTCTGACGCGCGGAACATTACGCCCCTGTGCTGTGTTGATGCTCGATACCACACAGGGAATTTCAATATGGTCGACCAAACGCCGGAACCAGGGGCCGCTCAACCGGCCGCGCCAACCACCATCGTTGTCGAGCGCGGCGGGTCGGGCGCAGGGTTGTTTATCGGCTTTGCGGTTCTTCTGTTGGTAGCAGTGGGCGCATATTTTCTGATGGCCCAGAAAACCAACGATCAGGTTCGGACCGAAGCCATTAGCGGCGCGGCGCAGAAGGTTGGCGACAGCGCTGAAAAAGCGGGTGCTGCCGTTGAGAGAGCCGTCGATCCGGATAAATAATCAGACGCAGGGATACCCCCTCGTCACCGCAGACAGCTGTCTAGCCGGTCGTTGCGCACAACGCCCACGCGTCGCGAAATCGCATTGCCCTGGCGACGGGTGAACCCGCGTGGTGCGATCGCGGCGCGTTTCTTGGGTAGTGGCAGCACGGCGGCGATGCGGGCCGCTTCGGATGCGGACAATCGCGATGCATCGTGCCTGAAATAACGCTTTGCGGCTGCATTTGCGCCGTAGGTGCCGATCCCGGTTTCGGCGATGTTGAGATAGACTTCCATGATCCGGCGTTTGCCCCAGATCGCTTCGATCAGCACCGTGAAATAGGCTTCGAATGCTTTGCGGGCATAGCCGCCACCCTGGAAAAGGAACGCGTTCTTCGCGGTCTGCTGGCTGATCGTGGAACCACCGCGAATGCGCCCGCCGCGCGCGTTCCGGCGATAAGCCTCTTCGATTGCTTCGAAATCAAAGCCGCTATGGGCGCAGAAGCGCGAATCCTCGCCTGCAATCGCGGCGCGGGCCATGTCAGGATCCATGCGGGAAAGCGGCATCCAGCTCTTCTTGATACTGTGCCCGCCAATCGCATCGCCAATCATTGTGAAGGTGATCGGTGGGGCCATGAAGCGGTACAGCACCACCCATAGCATCGAGAGAAGCACAAAGCCGATCACGGCTTTCGCGGCGATAGAAAAAACCCGGCGGATCATCGATCCACCGGGTCGCATGAAGCGGGGCGTTCAATCAACCCCGATCGTTCTGTTATCGTACCTGTTTAGTACGGTGCGTCAGTAGGCCGCGAGCATGCGCTGATCGCCGGCAAGGCGCATCATCGCCTTTTGCAGCTTTTCGAATGCGCGTACTTCGATCTGGCGAACACGCTCGCGCGATACGCCATAAACCTGGCTCAACTCTTCCAGTGTCTTGGGATCATCGGTCAGACGACGCTCGGTCAGAATGTGCTTTTCGCGCTCGTTCAGATCATCCATCGCCGAAATCAGCATCGAATGCCGGACATCGGCTTCCTGTGCATCGGCCACGACAGCGTCCTGCAACGGCGCATCATCCTGCAGCCAATCCTGCCACTGGCCTTCGCCATCTTCGCGCATCGGCACGTTAAGCGAGGTGTCGCCGCCCATCGACATGCGGCGGTTCATGCTTGTCACTTCATCTTCAGTGACGCCCAAGTCCTTGGCGATCTTCGCCAGATCTTCGGGCTTCAGGTCGCCATCCTCGAACGCGTCGAGCTTTGCCTTCATCCGGCGCAGGTTGAAGAACAGCTTCTTCTGGGCAGCTGTGGTCCCCATCTTCACGAGGCTCCAGCTGCGCAGGATGAATTCCTGAATCGACGCGCGGATCCACCACATCGCATAGGTCGCGAGGCGGAAGCCGCGATCGGCCTCGAACTTCTTCACGCCCTGCATCAGGCCGATATTGCCCTCGCTGATCAATTCACTGACCGGCAGTCCATAGCCACGATAGCCCATGGCGATCTTGGCCACGAGCCGCAGATGCGACGTGACGAGCTGTGCTGCCGCATCGGTATCGCCATGCTCCTCGAAGCGCTTTGCAAGCATATATTCCTGCTCGGGTGCGAGGATGGGGAATTTCTTGATCTCGGCGAGATAGCGATTGAGGCTCGCCTCTCCACCGAGGGCGGGAATCGTCGCTGGGACGTTGCTGCCGCTTGCCATGATCAAATCTCCCTTTTTCCGACGGTATCAATGCCCCAAACCGACATCATACCTCAACCTAGACTATAGAGTGTATCGAAGAGTTGCTGCATATCCGCAGGCATTTCACTATCGAACGATAAAGCGGTACTTTTGACAGGGTGAACAAAGCCCAACCGGGCTGCGTGTAATGCCTGTCTGCGAAAACCGAGTGTTTCCAGAAGCGCCCGGTGCACATGCTTTGTTCCGCCATAAACCGGATCGCCGAGCAGAGCGTGGCCGATCGACGCCATATGAACGCGCACCTGATGCGTCCGCCCGGTCTCAAGTCGACATTCGACAAGCGCCGCGCCTTTAAGCGCACGGATCAGTCGGTAATGCGTAATCGCATGCTTGCCGCCCTGGACGACGGCAATTTTCTTGCGGTTGGACGGCGACCGGGCCAGTGGCGCGTTAACGGTGCCGTCGGCCGGGCGCGGCACCCCGCCGACGATCGCCTTGTACCGCCGATCAATCGAGTGCCCGGCGAACTGCGCCGCTAAGCCCAGATGTGCCGCATCGGATTTGGCGGCGACCATCAGCCCTGACGTTTCCTTGTCGATCCGGTGCACGATGCCCGGTCGCGCTACACCGCCAATACCGGATAGCTGGCCCGCGCAGTGGTGTAGCAGTGCGTTGACCAGCGTGCCATCAAGATTTCCCGCTGCCGGATGCACCACCAGCCCGGCGGGTTTGTCGATGACGATCAGATCGTCGTCCTCGAAAACCACGTTGAGCGCGATATCCTGTGCCTCGTTGTCGAGCGGGGTGGGCGCGGGGAGGGTGACGTTGAACAACTGCCCCGCAACTGCCTTACGCGAAGGATCACGCGCGGCGTGGCCCGCTTCATCGGCGACGTTGCCGCCGGTGATCAGCGCCTTCAGCCGCTCGCGGGAAAGCGAAGGGGCGGCATCGGCAAGTGCCCGGTCTAGGCGAAGGCCATCGGCCATGCCTGCAATCCGCACTTGAATAATTTCAGCCCCCCGGTCCATGCCATGGCGATATGGAAAGCGTTGTTGGAATTGCAAGCGGGCTGCACGATCGATTGCTGGCGATAGCGGCTTCATCGCCCGAGCGGGAGATTTGCGGGCTGTTGTTCGGGACCGCGACCAGCATCGATGATGCTGTCGCCTGCGACAATGTTGCCGATGATCCGCGCATCCGGTTCGAAATCGATCCCGCCGCACTGATCGCGGCGCACCGCGCAATGCGAAGCGGCGGCCCCGCGTTGATCGGCCATTTCCATTCGCACCCCAAGGGCCGGGCCGAACCTTCGATTTGTGATGCACAATCGGCCGCCGGAGACGGTAGTTTGTGGCTGATCATTGCCTGCGGGGTGGCTCGGCTGTGGCGCGCGGTTGACGGTGGACCGTGGCTTGAACGCTTTGAACCCGTAGCGCTTCGTATCGCTGCGCCTTGCGCCACCCCGCCTGCTTCGTCATGAGAGGGGCGGATTACCTTCTGCCGCCTTGGAGCCCCCGTTAAATGACGATCAGCCCGGTCGATTTCGCCAGCCTGTTATGCTCGCGCCTGTGCCATGACCTGCTCAGCCCGGTCGGTGCGCTGAACAATGGCCTGGAACTGCTTGCTGACGAGCATGATCCGGAAATGCGCAACCGGTGTCTGGAGCTGCTCGGTGAAAGCGCGCGCGCGTCTGCCAACAAGCTGAAATTCTTCCGGCTGGCTTTTGGCGCAGCGGGCGGTTTTGGCGAGACCGTGGACTCGCGCGAGGCCCGTGCCGCCATTGAGGGGCTGTTTGGCGATAATCACCGGGTTAAGCTCGGCTGGCTGGTCGAGGATGCGGTGCTCCCCAAACCAGCGATCAAAGTGCTGCTGAACCTCGCGCTGATCGCTGGCGACGCGCTTATCAGGGGCGGGCAGCTTGATATCGGTGCGGAGGTTGTCGACGGGATGGTGGAAATCGTCGTGCGTGGCGATGGGCCACGGATCGTGCTCGACAGCGAACTCCGTACCGCGCTGATGGGCGCGGGCGACGGGACCGTCATCACGCCGCGCGCTGCCGCTGCCCATCTCGTTCACGCGCTTGTGCTGGAAGGTGGCGGTGAGGTGCAGGTGTCTGATCCCGATGCGCCCGTTCTTGTTTTTGGTGCTGCTTTTCGCGCGGGGTAAACCGCAATTTAACCGCTTGTCGTCATGAATTGCCGCTGCCGCATCAGGCATATCGGGGACACATGGACGACTTGCTGCAAGAATTCATCGCCGAAACCCGGGAAACGCTGGAGGCGCTTTCCGGTGAAATCGTGATGTGGGAAGCCAATCCGTCGGACCGTAACCGGCTCGATGCGATTTTCCGTTTCGTCCATACCGTGAAGGGCAGCTGCGGCTTCCTCGATCTGCCACGCCTCAGTCGTCTTAGCCATGCTGCCGAGGACGTGCTCGCGGCGGTTCGGTCGGGCGACCGTGTGCCGGACACCGGGCTGGTTAACGCTGTGCTCGCAATCGTCGACCGGATCGGCGAGATTATCGAAGCGATCGATGTCGGCGCAGCGCTCGACGATTCGGGCGAAGATCTGCTGATTGCGGCACTCGATAAGGGCGCGGAAGCGAGCGGGCCAGCGGCTTCAGTGCCAATTGTTCAGCGTGCGGCAACGCGCAGCGTTCGCCTGAGTGTCGACCTGCTCGACATGATGATGAGCGGCATGTCTGACATGGTGCTCGCCCGCAACGAACTCGCCCGGAGACTGCGCGACGAAACCGTCGATCCGGCCATCGAGGCCGCGCTTGACCGCCTTTCGCACACGGTCGCTGAAATGCGCGATACCGTCACCCGCACGCGGATGCAGAAAATCGAGGCACTGTTTTCGGCACTGCCGCGCATGGTGCGCGATACCGCCGCCGAACTCGGCAAGAGCGTAACCCTCCACGTCGAGGGATCTGACGTGGAACTCGACCGTGAAATGATCGAGATGATGCGCGATCCGCTGGTTCATATCATCCGCAATGCCGTCGATCACGGGCTTGAAGCCCCCGCAGAACGGCTTGCCGCGAACAAGCGTGAAAACGGGCGGCTGACCGTCGCGGCGCGCCAATCCGGCAATCAGATCATCATCGAGGTGATCGATGACGGGCGCGGGATCGACGTCGATCGGCTGATCGCAAAAATGGCGGCTTCGGGCCAACGCAGCGAAGCTGAGTTGCGGGCATTATCGCCCCGCGCGCAACTGGATCTGGTGTTCGAGCCGGGACTGTCGAGTAAGAACGAGGTGACATCGATATCGGGGCGCGGCGTCGGCATGGACGTTGTGCGCGCCAATATCGAACAGAT
Organism: uncultured Stakelama sp.; assembly: GCA_964649315.1. GTDB lineage: Bacteria > Pseudomonadota > Alphaproteobacteria > Sphingomonadales > Sphingomonadaceae > Sphingomonas. Next base: position 22,368 of record CAZYOU010000029.1, read on the forward strand.
CGGCGGACGGGTCGAACTCACCAATTATCCGGGCAAGGGCTTGCACATCGCCATTCATGTGCCGCTGACATTGTCGATCATTTCAACGATCGTGGTTGGCGCGGCAGGACAGCGTTTTGCGGTATCGCGCCAGTCAATCGAAGAAATCGTGACGGTGCGCGGCGATGCGGTGCGGGTCGACATGCTGGGGGATACCCCGGTTGCGACGGTGCGCGACCGCCGTCTGCCGCTGGTGCCGCTTTGCGGTATCCTGGGGCTGCGGGATGCGCCGGAAGAGATAAAGATGATGGCGATCGTCAGCGTGGCGGGTGGCAGCTTTGCGCTTGCCGTAGAGGAGGTGCTCGATACCGAAGAGCTCGTGATCAAGCCCGCCCCCCCGGCCGTAATCGCGACCGGCCTTTATGCCGGACAAACATTGCCGGATAGCGGGCGGCCGATGCTGTTGCTTGATTGTGCCGGCATCGCGGCCAATTCCGGTCTGCATTTTGCACGGGCAACGGCGAAGGATGAACAGGATTCAGCCAGCGACGAAAAGGATCTTGCGTCGCAATGTGCCTTGCTGTTCCTCGATCTCGACGGCAAGCGCCGCGCTGTTCCGCTCGACATTATTGACCGGGTTGAACTGGCCGAGGCGGAGGCAGTGCGCATGTCTGCAGGGCAGTTGCGGTTGTCGATCGATGGCGCGATTCTGCCGCTGGCGGGCGTCGATGGCGCGGCCGAACATATCTCAACGCGGCACGATATCGCTGTACTACGCTTGGCCGATGGCCAGACCGAAATCGGCTATGCGATTGCCGAAGCGCTGGACATCGTGGCGATTAACGACGCGATGGTGCCGTCTCGGATGGCAGGGCCAATTGCGGGGGTCGTGTCGATCGATGGCGAGCAGGTTGAAATGCTCGACATCCATTGGCTGTTTGCCAACCATGCCGACCTCGGGAGCCATGCCAAGTCGCAACCCGTTTGCCTGTTGAGCGGCGAAGAGACCCCGTGGATGGAAAAATTCCTCCGTCCCGTTCTCGAGGGTGCCGGTTATAAGGTGGTGACGTCGATCGCTCCCGGTGAACGCGTTGCGGTGGCGTTGGCGATGGACGACGATGGCGAGGTCGTTGATGGCAACGCGCCGGTCGTGCGGCTGCGCACCGATCCGCAAAGCGATGTAACCGGCAGCGATACGATTTACCGCTATGATCGCGACGCCTTGCTGACGGCGCTGGCGCAGCGCCGAAACACTGGGCTTGCCGCGTCAGGAGGCGTCCGATGACCGAGTTATTCCTGATCGCCCGGATCGCCGGGCGCACCGTTGCCATCAATTCTGACCAGGTCGACTCCGTTGTCGATATTGGCGAGATAACGCCCGTGCCGCGCACCGGACCTGAAGTCCGTGGCCTCGCAGCCCTTCGAAGCCGCGTCGTGATGGTGATCGACACCCATGCGGCGCTTGGCTTGCCGACCAGCGATTTGCCGCCGTCTCGTGCCGTTATCACCATGGTCGAAGGCCATCACTACGCCATTCTTGTCGACGCGCTTGAGGACGTTGCACCCTTTGTGCGGACGGCGCTAACCAACGGAATCGCCGTCGATGGTGGCTGGGCGCGCGCTGGATGCGGCATTGTCGACCGGGATGGCGACCCCATTCTGGCCATCGATTTGCGCGCACTGGTGCCCGCGATGGCCCAGCCCAGCACCGCCTTCGCCGCATGATGCCGCGGCTTAACGCTACGCTTACGCTTTTCGTGCACATCGGTGCCGTAACGCGTTCAACGAGGTCCAGAACATGAAAACTTGCCTGGTGGTCGACGATTCGAAGGTGATCCGTAAGGTTGCCCGGCACATTCTTGAGACGCTGAACTTTCAGGTCAGCGAAGCGGGAGACGGGCGCGAGGCGCTGGAAAGCTGCCTGAAGTCAGCACCGGATGTGATCCTGCTCGACTGGAATATGCCCGTTATGGGCGGCATGGATTTTCTGCGTGCGCTGCGCGAGAGCGCCGTCACGCATCGGCCGAAAGTGGTCTTCTGCACCACTGAAAACGGCATGGCCTATATCCGCGCCGCGATTGAAGCGGGTGCCGACGAATATGTCATGAAGCCATTCGACCGCGAAACGCTGGAAAGCAAACTCCAAATCGTCGGCGTGGCCTGACCGGAGAAAAGCCGGTGCAGCCCGCGATCCTCAACCCCCTCAACACACTATCCGAAGCAGGCATTGCCCGGGTGCTGATCGTCGACGATTCAGTCGTCGCACGTGCGGTTATCAGCCGGATGCTCGATGCAAGTGATCGCTTCATGGTCGCTGGTGCCGTCGGCGATGCGCCAGCAGCACTGGCGTTCCTGAACCGCCACCGGGTCGACATCATTCTCCTCGATATCGAAATGCCCGGCGTTGATGGGCTTACAGCGCTGCCCGACATCATCGTTGCCGGGCAGGGTGCGCGGGTGCTGATCGTTTCATCATCCTGCGCCGAAGGGGCAGCCGCATCAATTCAGGCGCTGACGCTTGGGGCGGCCGATACCCTCGTTAAACCGAATGTCGGTAATTTGGTGGGCAAGTTCGCTGATGTTCTGGAGGAGAAGCTCGCAAGGCTGATCGATGGCGGCGAACGCGTGCCCGGCCCGATCGCACCCTATGTTCCTTCAACGGCACTTGCCGATGATTTCGATATCGTCGCGATCGGGGCATCGACGGGCGGAATCCATGCGCTTAGCTTGCTGCTGCGGGCATTGCCGACATCCTGCCAGCTGCCGATTTTGATCACGCAGCATCTGCCGCCGTCGTTCATGCCCTATTTCGCAGCGCAAGTTGCTGTTTTGGCAGGTCGTCCTTGTGTCGTCGCAACTGATCATATGCGGATCGAACCTGGCCGGATCATCATTGCCCCCGGCGAAGCGCATCTGCGGTGCATCAGCCTTGGTAACGGCGCAGCCGTTCGGCTGACCACCGAGCGATCGACGTCAGGGTGCATGCCTTCGGTCGATCCGATGTTTCAAACCGTCGCCACGGTGTTTGGATCGCGGGCGCTTGCGATTGTGCTTAGCGGCATGGGTCGCGATGGCGCTGACGGTGCCCGTCAGGTAAACCTTGGTGGTGGTACCGTCGTCGTCCAGGATCAGGCGACGTCGGTCGTCTGGGGAATGCCTGGCGCCGTGGCCGGTGCGGGTATTGCCGACGCCGTTCTGCCACCTGAGGCGATTGGTCGACTGGTCGCACAACAGCGGCGGCCAACACGATGATCGTGAATCGCCAGCCTACCGCGCAGACGAGCGCGATGGCGATCCTCGCGGCACTGCTCGAGGCGCGGACCGGGCAGCAGATCGCTGCCAATCGCGCATGGCGGATCGAAACCGCGCTGAAGCCCGTGCTGAAGGCGCGGGGGCATGAAACACTCGATCAGCTGGTGGCGGAATTACTCGATGATCACAGCGGCATCATCGCCGACATGATCGTCGATGCACTGCTGAACCAGGAAAGCTCGTTCTTTCGCGATGCCGCCGTCCTCGATTCCGTGGTGACGGCGATCGAGGCACGTCAGGCGGAGGGTGCCCGAAAACTGCGGATCTGGTCTGCCGCCTGTTCCAACGGGCAGGAACCCTTATCGCTCGCGATGCTATTCGCCGATCGGTTGGAACGAACCGGCCTACCCGAACCCGAAATTCTGGCGACCGACGTGTCAGAGGCAGCAATTCAGCGGGCGCGAGCGGCGCGTTTCTCGCAGTTCGAGATCCAGCGCGGGCTACCCGTACGACAGATGATCAAATGGTTCGATGCCGATGGCTCAGACTGGCTCGCCCGGCCTGAGCTGGTGCGTAAGATCAATTTTCGTCGCCACAATCTGGTCGGTGATCCGGCCCCGGCAGGCCGATTTGACGTCGTGCTCTGTCGCAACGTTCTATTCTATCTGTCGCCAACGCTGCGCAAGCGCGTATTCGATTTGCTGGCCGAGGTTGTCCGGCCGGGCGGCTTGCTGGTGCTGGGCGCTGGCGAGACAGTAACCGGGCAGACCGACGCCTTTGCGCCCAGCGCAGACTATCGCGGCTTGTATGAACGCGTCTGTGCGCCAGCCATAGCGGTTCGATCGGTCGCCGCCTGAAGGTTCACATGTTTACTTTGGCGGGTCGCACCGCCAAGCGACAACCATGCTTCCCGTGCAACCGCCAGAAAAACGTCCATTCGGCGTACCCGACCTGATCGCGGTTGCGACGATGAACCTGTTCTGGGGGCTCAATGTCGTTGCGGTGAAAGTGTCGGTCGACGCCGTTCAGCCAACCACCGCCGCGTTTCTGCGGCAGCTGATCGTCCTGCTGGTCTGCGCGACGGCGCTAAGGATCGTCCCTGGCAAGATGCGCGCGCTGACGGCATTGGGGATTTTGTCAGGTGGTGCGTTTTACTTGGCACTGAACCTCGGCCTCGCGGTCGCGACGAATGTCGGCGCGCTGGCAATTGCCGGGCAGCTTGGCGTGCCATTTGCTCTGTTGCTGTCGATCCTGGTGTTCAAAGAACGTATCCACCTGCCGCGCATGGCCGGGATTGCCCTATCCTTGATGGGCGTAGGCATCCTCGTGTTCGATCCCGGAATTGCGGATGAAGTGCTTGGCATCGGATTAACCGCGCTCGGGAGCTTATTCTGGGCGATTGCGTCGCTGATCCAGCGTACGCTCGTCGGTGTGCGGATCCTGACGATCTACGCTTGGATCGGATTTTGGGGCAGCATCACCCTCGGGCTTTCGGCCTGGGCATTCGAGCCGGCGGCATTCGCCGCCATTCCCGCCATCCCCCTGCAGACGATGGGATGGATCGCGTTCTCCGCAATCGGATCAACGGTGATGGCGCACGGCGCGATGTCGTGGTTGCTGCAGCGCCATCCGGTCAGCATTGTCATGCCGCTGACGCTTGCAGCGCCGGTGATTTCGGTCTTTACCGCAGCATGGTATTTCAACACGCCGGTGACGGCGATCATGTTGATCGGGGGAGCATTGGCGATGCTGGGTGTAGCGATTGTCACGATACGAACCGCACGGGCACCCGCACCATGACGATCATCGACGCACCATCCCCCAATTTCGACGACCGCGCGCTGCCCATATCGATGATCGTACTGCACTATACGGGCATGCAGGATGCCGAATCGGCGATTGCCCGTCTGCGCGATCCGGAAGCGAAGGTGTCCGCACATTACGTGGTTGCGGAGGATGGCACCGTGCTGCGGCTGGTGGATGAGGAAAAGCGCGCGTGGCACGCCGGCGTCGCCAAATGGCGCGACATTACGTCTGACATCAACAGCGCGTCGATCGGGATCGAAATCGTCAATCCGGGGCATGAGTTCGGCTACCGCCCTTTCCCCGATGAGCAGATTGCGTCGGTGATCCAGCTCGTCATGCAGATCAAGGATCGGTACGAAATCACGCGCGGGAACATCGTCGGCCATTCCGATATCGCACCTACGCGCAAACGCGACCCGGGCGAGCTGTTTCCCTGGGGCAAGCTTGCAAGGTTGCGGCTCGCGCTGCCTCGGCCGACCAAGAATCTGATGGATCCGAATTGGACGCAGGGCGGCTTTTTGCTCGCACTTGAACGCTTTGGTTACGACGTGACCGATCCAATGGCCGCGATCATGGCGTTTCAGCGCCGCTTTCGGCCCGAGATGA
>CAZYOU010000029.1:28020-28503 GCA_964649315.1 uncultured Stakelama sp.
ATGATCCTGCTCGCGCTGCTGTTGCCAAAGCCGCAGGGCGACGAATGATGCTTGGCGGCACCGGCCCGCTTTCCCGCGCGCAAAACTTGCGCTAGGCAAAAAACGTCAGAGGGTCGGGCGGCCGCGGGTGCGCAAGCACGCGAGGAAAGTCCGGGCTCCACGGAAACGACGGTGCCGGATAATGTCCGGCGGGGGTGACCCCAGGGAAAGTGCCACAGAGAGCAGACCGCCGATGCTTGCCTTCGGGCATGACAGGCAAGGGTGAAACGGTGCGGTAAAAGCGCACCGCGCGACCGGTAACGGAAGCGGCACGGCAAACCCCACCGGGAGCAAGACCGAATAGGGGCGGCATGAGATTTCGGTCTCAAGGCTTCGTTCCGGCCCGCCGCCCGGGTTGGTTGCTTGAGCCCCGGGGCAATCCGGGGCCTAGAGGAATGGTCGCCCATCCCTTGCAAAAGGGTGGACAGAACCCGGCTTACAGAC
>CAZYOU010000030.1:0-28154 GCA_964649315.1 uncultured Stakelama sp.
TCGCGCCGCGCCATCCTCGAGGAAACCCGCGCCGAGCAGCGTTCGGGCCTGATCCTGTCGCTGGCCGAGGGCCAGGTGATCGACGGCATCGTGAAGAACATCACCGATTACGGTGCCTTCGTCGATCTGGGCGGCATTGATGGCCTGCTTCACGTTACCGATCTCAGTTACAAGCGCGTCGGGCATCCGAGCGAAGTGCTGAACATCGGCGATACCGTGAAGGTGCAGATCATCCGCATCAACAAGGACACGCAGCGCATCTCGCTCGGCATGAAGCAGCTTGAGAGCGATCCGTGGGATGGCGCGATGGAGAAGTATCCGATCGGCGCCAAGCTGTCGGGCCGCGTGACCAACATCACCGAATATGGCGCGTTCGTCGAACTGGAAGCGGGCATCGAAGGCCTGGTCCATGTCAGCGAAATGAGCTGGACCAAGAAGAACGTCCACCCCGGCAAGATCGTTTCGACCAGCCAGGAAGTCGATGTCATCGTGCTCGAAGTCGATTCGGAGAAGCGTCGCATCTCGCTTGGTCTCAAGCAGGCGATCAGCAACCCGTGGGAAGCTTTTGCCGAGGCACACCCGGTCGGCTCGACCGTCGAAGGCGAAGTCAAGAACGCGACCGAATTCGGCCTGTTCATCGGCCTCGACAACGATGTCGATGGCATGGTCCACATGTCCGACATCGCCTGGGGCGTTTCGGGCGAAGACGCACTCAATCTGCACCGCAAGGGTGAGGTCGTTCAGGCAATCGTGCTCGATATCGATGCCGAAAAGGAGCGCATCTCGCTGGGCATGAAACAGCTTGAGCGCGGCGCCCCCGCGGTTGGCGGCACGGCGGCAGCAGAGGGCAGCGATGCCGGCTCGCGGCTCGCCAAGAACGCGATCGTCACCGTCACGGTGCTCGAAGTCCGCGATGCGGGCCTCGAAGTCCAGACCGGCGACGCTGGCGCGACGGGCTTCATCAAGCGGACCGACCTTGGTCGTGACCGTGACGAGCAGCGGCCGGAGCGTTTCCAGGTTGGGCAGAAGTTCGACGCGATGGTAACGGGCTTCGATCGCTCGAAAAAGCCAACCTTCTCGATTAAGGCGATGCAGATCTCCGAAGAGAAGCAGGCGGTTGCACAATATGGTTCATCCGATTCGGGTGCATCGCTTGGTGACATTCTGGGCGAGGCGCTGAAGGCGCGTTCGAGCGACACCAAAAAGTAAGCTGCCCAAAATGGGGATGTGATTTGACGTCATGTCCCCATTATGGCTGTGGTGTGTAATTTTGTTTCTCAGCCGTTCTGGCAAGCGTTGTAAATTGAGGCTAAGGCCTTGGTCCATCATGACGAAGCGGGGGCAACGTCGCGATTGTTACGCGAGGGGGAGAAACTGATGATACGCTCGGAACTGGTTCAGCGGCTGGTTGAGGAAAATCCTGACCTGACACCGCGAGACGTCGAGGCGATCGTCTCTACTTTTTTTGATGAAATCGCTGCGCGCCTTGCTGCCGACGGTCGCGTTGAGCTGCGCGGCTTCGGTGCCTTCTCGACCCGCGCGCGCGATGCCCGCAACGGTCGCAACCCGCGCACCGGCGAAGTGGTTGCCGTATCGGCCAAGCGGGTTCCCTATTTCAAGCCCGGCAAGGAAATGCGCGCGCGCCTCAACTGCGACGGCTAAGCAGCTACGGCGCCACTGTCGAACGATCGCCGCTTGACCTGCGGCTGCCATTCCGCTTGCGTAGGGATTGGGCGGACGTGGCGAAACCGGTAGACGCAGGGGACTTAAAATCCCCCTCCAATGGAGTGCGGGTTCGAGTCCCGCCGTCCGCACCAATGACATGGTGCACGTTACCGCTAAATCTAAAGGCTGGTGGCGCATTGGGTCGGCGGGTGGCAAAGTGATGCGATGTTTCACGCGACGCCCAATCACCTCCTTACGCGATCGCTGATTGGCATTGGCGCGGCGCTGCTCGCCGGGTGCAATCAGCGGAGTGATGCCGGCCCGGTCATCGTCAGCGCCATTGGGCCACGCCCGATATTGGTCGATCCGGCCAGCAATAGGCTGACCACCCCGATGCGGTTGCTGCTCGATTCAACGGCGCAGGGGCTGGTGCGCTTTGATGCGGCCGGGCAGATTGCACCGGGGCTCGCAGAGCGCTGGATCGTGATTGACGACGGCATGAGCTACATTTTTCGCCTCCGCGATGCTGAATGGAGTGACGGCAGCAAGGTTACCGCCGCCCATGCTGTTGAGGGTCTGCGCAGACATGTGGCCAACCGGTCTCGTAACCCCCTGCGCGCTTATCTGACCGCGATCGATGAAATCGTCGAAATGACGCCGCAAGTGATCGAAGTGCGCCTGAAACGGCCACGCCCCGATCTGCTCAAGCTTTTCGCGCAGCCCGAACTTGCGCTGATGCGCAACCGGCCCCCGCGCGGCAGCGGCCCCTTTCGAATCGCGCCGATCGACCAGCAAACAGACGCAACCATGCGCAAATCCAGCATCCTTCTGAATCCCGCCTTTGATCCAGCGCGGTCGACAAGCGACGATGTTGAAGCGCCTGGTCCCCAACAATCCGTGCAGCTGATTGGCGAGCGCGCATCGCGGGCGATCGTCCGCTTTGCCGAACGGCAATCCGACCTCGTCAGTGGGGGTACATTCGTCGATTGGCCGCTCATCAAACTTGCCGATATCGCGCCGGCCAATCTGCGGATCGATCCCGCAGCGGGCATGTTCGGCTTCGCCATCGTCAATCGCGATGGCTTTCTCGAAACGGCCGCAAACCGCACGGCGCTGGCGCAGGCGATTGACCGCGCGGCACTGGTTTCAGCATTTGCGCCGGGATGGGAGCCTACCGAGCAGATACTGCCTGGCACGCTCGATTCGGCCAGCGGCCCTGCAACGTCAGGCTGGTCGAGCCTGTCGGCCGCCGACCGGCTCGAGGGTGCACGCAACCGGGTGCGGCGCTGGAAAGAGTCGCATTACGAGCCGCTGGTGCTGCGAATTGCCCTCCCATCGGGGCCGGGCGCGACGATCCTGTATGGCTTTGTCGGCGCGGCGTTTCGATCGATCGGCATCGAGCCGCGCCGGGTAGCCTATAACGCGCCAGCCGATCTTCGCCTGATTGACGCGGTCGCCCCGTATGACAGCGCCCGCTGGTATCTGGCGACCGCGTGCCAGCCCTGCAGCGCCGATACCGAAGACGCGTTGATGGCCGCGCGGGATGCCAATTCGCTGGCGGAACGCGCCGCACACCTCGCCGAAGCCGATACGCTGGTGACACAGGACGCCGCTTTCATCCCGATCGCGCGCCCGCTACGCTGGTCGCTGGTCGCGTTACGGCTGCGTAAATGGCAAGGGAACGCGCGGGCCTGGCATCCGTTGAACCATCTACGCGACGAAAGCAGATAGGGGCCATGGCAAAACCGACCACGCGACTGGACCCCGAACAGGTCCGCAAGCTTGCCGCGCAACTGCCGCTGGGGCGTGATGCCGCCGCCGTGCGTCGTCGGATCGAGGCGATGGAGCATTTGCTCGAGGGGCTGATCACCATCCCCGGGCTGAACCGCAAGGTCGGGCTCGACGTGATCCTCGATTTCATTCCGGTCGCCGGCCCCACCATCGCCGCCGCGATGGGCGGGTGGATGATGTGGGAGGCCCGCAATCTGGGCATGACCAAATCGCACATGCTCCGCATGGCCGGCAATATCGGGATCGATTATCTGCTCGGCCTGGTCCCGTGGATCGGCGCGGTGCCCGATTTCTTTTTCCGGTCGAACACCCGCAATCTGAAGATGATCAAGCGCTTCATGGATCGCAACCATCCGTCGACGGCGATCATCCAGGGATAACCGCGCCCTTATCGCCGCCCCCGCCATATCTTGATTGCCCTGCCGGGCGCCAAGCCGCCCTTGTATGTCGGGCAAGTCGCAAAGCGCATCCGTTTATCCATGCACAACCAGATTTCATCGAGCCAGCCTTGCCGGGTCGCGGTGATACGCATCATGTCTGCCCGCAGGCCCGGATTGGCCCGCGCCATTGCGGTGGCCAGTTGCCCTGCCGTCAACCGCCGCCGCGACAGCGCATTCATGTCAGGATAGCGCAATCGCCCGAACAAACCGGTCGCCTGATCGAAATAGGCGTCGGGCGTCGTGTTCATGCAGGTGCCGTGCTTGGCCCATTCGTGCTGGAGCAATTGCGGCGACGGCGTGGAGCAGAGATTTTCGCGGATCACGGCGGGCGTCAGGATTTGCGCGGGTTTGCAATATTGCGGCCATTTCTCACCCGTCCCGTCGGGCCACAGCCCATGCAGCGTGAACCCGAAGCGATTGCCGCTGCCGCACTGGAAACGCGCCGATTCGTCACGGGCATTGCTGCGGCAATATTGCGGGGTCCAGGTGATGGCGAGTGTATAACTGCCGATCGGCAGCACGCGCTTGGGCTGGCTCGCGCTCGGGCCATCGGGGCGGGGCACCGGCACCCGGTTGGGGATCGCGCAGCTATAGGCCTGGGCGTGCGCAATGCCCGGAAGCGCAATCATCCCCGCGGCGACGACCATGGTGGCAAAGGAACGCAAGCGCGACATCGGCATGGAATTTCCCCCTATGTAACTTGCAGAACAATACCCCCGATCACCGACCGTTGATAGCCGAGGGCTAGCCAAGTGCCGCCAAAACGGTGCTAAAATCCAGCCCGATATCCGCCGCCGGTGCCGACTGAGTCAGCCGCCCGACGCTGATATAGGTGACGCCGGTCTCCGCAATTGCCCGGATCGTATCGAGCCGGACGCCGCCCGAGGCCTCGGTCGGCACGCGCCCGCCGATCAGCGTCACTGCGCCACGCAGGATGGGCGGCGGCATGTTATCGAGCAGCAGATGCGTTGCCCCCGCCGCGAGCGCCGGTTCGATCTGGTCGACCCGGTCGACCTCGACGATGATCCGCGCAATCCCTGCCAGCTTGGCGCGCCGCACCGCTTCCTCGACCGATCCGGCGACCGCGACATGATTATCCTTGATCATCGCCGCGTCCCACAGCCCCATCCGGTGGTTGGTCGCGCCGCCCATCCGCGTCGCATATTTTTCGAGCAGGCGAAGCCCGGGGATCGTCTTGCGCGTATCGAGCAGGGTCGCGCCGGTGCCCCTGATCTTGTCGACATAACCCCGCGTCATCGTCGCGATGCCCGACAGATGCTGGACGGTGTTGAGCGCCGATCGCTCCGCCGTCAGCATGGCGCGCGCGCTGCCTTCGATCCGCATCAGATCAGTGCCGGCGGGCACGCGTGCGCCCTCCTCCACCAACGTCTCGATCACGGCATCGGGATCGAGCGCGCGGAAGAACGCCTCGGCGATCGGCAGGCCCGCAACCACGATGGGATCACGGCTGTCCATCACCCCGGCAAAGCGCGCCTCCGCCGGAATAACAGCGGCGGAGGTGATATCGCCCCCCTCCCCCAGATCCTCGGCGAGCGTCGCGCGGACGAAAGCCGCGAGGTCAAAACCAGCTATCATTTGCCCTCACCACCCCTGCGTCGCCGTCCCCGCCACCACATACAGCGTCACCATCAGCCCCGCGATCAGTGCGCCGGGGCGGTAGCTGCCGGTGCGGCGCCAGGTGAAAATTGCGATCGCGGCCACCGCTGCCAGTACGACCGGGAATTGCAGCGCGATGACCGTGCTGAGCGGATCGATCGCGGTGGGCAACTGGCCGGTTGCGAAGAACACGCCGTAATCGAGGGCGAGCATCACGATAAAGCCGAGCGCCAGCGCGAGCTTTGCCCAGCCATATTGCGCCACCCAGCCGTCGCCCTGCACCGTCAGCCGGTCGACCAGCACGCGGACGCTCGCCAGGAACCCGATCGTAATCGGCACGACATAGATCAGCGCGATCAGCAGCTGCTGCACCGTCGGCAGCTTCACCGCGATGATCCAGAACCGGAAATCGGTGTGAAACAGCTGATCCGCCACCGCGAGCGCCGCATAACCCGCCCCGACGCTCAGCCCGGCAAGCACGACGGACGGCAGCCAATCCGATTGCCGCCCGCTGACGGTGCCGCGCCCGATCAACCAGCTGATCCCCGCGCCGATCAGCGCCCAGAGGGTGATCTGGGTCGATACCGTTTGCGGCAATATCGGGTTGGGCTGAACCAGCAGATACGCCCCGGAGAACACCGGGAAAAAGGTGAGCGCGGGCAGGAAGCTCGTCATCGCAAAGGCGCGCCACCAGCGTCCATCGCGGGCTTCGGCCACCGGCTCGACGATCCCGCGTACGCCCGCAAAGCCCGGCAATCGCACCAGCATGTCGAACGCACCGAGCACGATCATGACGAAACCGACCAGCCCAAGCGCAGTGCCGAATTCCTTCCAATACCAGATCTGCTCGCTCGACGGGATCGGCTTGCCGCCCTTCAGCGTGACCGAAAACCAGTCGATCGCGCGCGCAATCGCTTCGGGCGAGATATGGTCACCAGGGTGCGTGACGGCAGGGGTCGCCAATATGCGCGCGGTGCCGTCAGCGATGGAGCCATAGAGCTTGCGCGGCACGATCCGTTCGCTGGTGCCGAACACCGCCTTCAGCTTGGGGGAATCGACGACGTCGCGGGCCTTGTCGACATTCCACATCAGCTTCGAAAATTCGTCATACTGGCTGAACACCAGCCCCAGATTGCGCGGCCAGCTGGGGCTGCCATCCTTGGCAAAGGGCGCGCCGGTCGACGATCCTTCGAGCACGATCGCCTTGTAATCATCGGGATAGGCAGCCGCGGCGGCGAGCACCGTCCAGCCGCCCATGCTGTGCCCCTCCATGCCGATATTGCCAGTATCGACCATCGGCAGGCTGCGCAGATGCGCCAGCCCGTCCGGCCCGCCGAACCCGTTGGAGAAGGATGGCCCCGCGCTATAGCCATGCCCGGTCTGGTCGAGCGCGAGCACCACATAGCCCCGCCGCGCGAATTCGATCGCGAAGCCGGCCTGGGTTTCGCGCGAGTTGATATAGCCGTGCACCGCGAGAATGCCGGGCGCCTTGCTGGTGGGGGTTGCGGTGCTGGGAACATAGAGCAACGCGCTCATCCGCTTGCCGCCGGTGCCGATGAAGCGGATGTCGCGGATCTCGACCCCGCCCGCGGTCTGGATGCGGCTGGCGAGCATCGCACCGCCGAGCGCGAGCACGAGGCCGAGGATCAGCAACCACCAACCGCCACGCGGCATTCCCTGCGCCATAGCCATCCCCAAATGCACCCCGATTGACGCCCAACCACAAACCCGCGACGGACGATCGATTATCCGCCCTGTTGGAGAGCCGATCATGCCCGAGGTCAAGATGCCCGCTATCAAAGTGCTGGCCTTCGATGTGTTCGGCACGCTGGTCGACTGGCGCACCAGCATCGCCCGCGAGGCAGCGGCGATGTTTGCAACGGCGGGCCGCGACGATATCGACCCCGCCGGTTTCGCCGACGCGTGGCGGGGGCTGTACCAGCCGGCGATGGAGCAGGTGCGATCGGGCAAGCGGCCCTTTACGCGGCTCGACATCCTGAACCGCGAGACGCTCGATACGCTACTGGCGCGGCACGACCTGGTGCTGGATGAAGCCACCACGGCGGATTTTGCGTTTGCGTGGCGCAGGCTCGATCCCTGGCCCGATGTGGTGGCGGGGCTGACGCGGCTGCGGGCGCGATATCCTTTGGTCACCCTGTCGAACGGCAATATCGCGCTGACGATGGAAATCGCGCGGCGCAGTGGCATGGTGTTCGACGCGATTTTGGGGGCGGAAGCGGTGCAGGCGTTCAAGCCGACGCCGGAATCCTATCTGCGCACCGCCGATCTGCTGGGAATCGCGCCCGGCGAACTGTGCCTCGTGGCGGCGCATCACAGCGACCTGAGTGCAGCGCGGAAATGCGGGCTGCAATGCGCCTATCTCAACCGCCCGATGGAATATGGCGGCGCGGTGGCACCCGATGCGCATATGGCGCAGGACTGGGAATGGTCCGCGGGGAGCTTGGTGGAGCTGGCTGACGCGATGGGGTGCTGAAGACCTTGCGCTCCCGGCCAAAGGCGGCGCAGATGCCGCAAAACAGCACAGGAGCAGGATCATGAAAGCAGCCGTCTATTACAGCAATGGCGACCCCAGCGTGCTGGTGTACGAAGACGTAGCTGATCCCGTTTGCCACCCGAAGGGCGTCGTCATCCGCGTCGAGGCGGTCAGCATTGAGGGCGGGGATACGCTCAACCGCTGGCGCGGGCCGCTAGCGACGACGCCGCATATCGTCGGCTATCAGGCGGCGGGCGAGATTATCGAGGTCGGCGCTGATGTGACTCACCTGAAAGTGGGGATGCGCGTCGCGACGGTCGATTCTTTTGGCTCGCATGCTGAGCTTCGCCCCGTCCCTGCCCGCAATTGCTGGCCGATTCCCGCCGGGCTCGATGCCGCCAAGGCCGCGGTGGTGCCGGTGGCGTTCGGGACGGCACATGAATGCCTGTTCGGGCGCGGCGGCCTGAAAGCGGGCGAAGTCGCGCTGATCCAGGCGGGCGCGAGCGGCGTCGGCATCGCGGCGATCCAGCTGGCCAAGCAGGCAGGCGCAACGGTGCTCGCCACCGCATCGAGCGACGAGCGGCTCGAGCGACTAAAGGCATACGGGCTCGATCACGGCATCAACTACACTCGCGACGAGGTGGCTGCCGAAGTGAAGCGGCTGACCGGCGGCAAGGGCGCGGACGTGGTGGTCGATCCGGTCGGCGGAACGACCCTGCAAGGCTCGATCGATTCGCTCGCCTATCGCGGGCGGCTGTCGATGGTCGGCGCGGCGGGGCGGGAAGCGATGAAGGTCGATGTCGGATCGCTGATGGGCGGCAATCGGTCCTTGAGCGGCGTGTTCCTCGGGGCCGAAATCATGACCGACCGGGTGCACGACATGATCCAGGGGCTGATCGAGGATGTCGCGGCGGGCAAGCTCGACGTGGTGATCGACCGCCGCTTTGCGCTGTCCGAAGCGGCAGCGGCGCATGCGTACATCGAAAGCCGGCAGGCAGTGGGGCGCGTGGTGTTGGTGCCTTGAGAGGGTGACGCATAGGCTACAAATGGACGGTCGTCTGCCGTTCAACAGATAATGACATCAAGATAGGTCGGATCGGCAGCGGCTAATCGCTGAATGATCACGTCTCGCGTGACAAGCGACAGTTTGCGGACTCGGGCGGTCGCGATCAAAAAGCAGTCGCCGGGGTCGCGATGCCCTGTCGCGATCACGACCTCTGCGGCCTCGCAAGAAATCCGCTGGTTGATTGCGATAACCTTAGCCTCGGTCGCCGCCACAGCCTGCTGGAACCAGCGCGCTGGCGATTCGTCGCCCAGATGCGGGCGACCGGCGACGCGGTTCTTCTGCGTGGCAATCGACAATTCCCATGACGTGATAGGCGAAACGAACAGCGTTCCCCCAGCCTGACTTTCACCGATCGCCACCAGCGCCTGTTCGGTTAGCGCATCTTCTCCGCTCACAAGCCAGAACAACGCATGCGTATCGAGCAATATACCTCGCAAGATTAGCGCTTGGCCGAACTAGAGAAGATCGGCTTAGTGAGATCGACTTTCTTGCTGATGGTCAGCTTGCCCTTTAACGCGCCCGCGCCCTTGACTGTAACCAACCGACCGGACTTGGAGTCCCGCACAGTAGTCGTCGATGTTGGAGCTTTGGTCGCCATCGCACGGAAATAGCAAATAGTGTCGGTTGTTTCCAGTCTCCGCCAGAAACGTTATCGTCGGTTAGGTCAACGGAACCCTACTCCCCATAACCCGGATTATGCCGATCCAACTTTCGCAACAGCGCCGGCCACGCCAGCCCTTGCGCGAGCATGGCCATGCCGGCACCGCTCGATTGTTCCTCCACCTTGCCTTCGACGCCTTGCGGTGGGTTGTGGAGGCCGTTGCGCCCAGCTGCCAGCATATGCACCTGCGCCTCGCAAGCACGCTCGAGGAAGTACAACCGCAGGAATGCCTGCGCCACCGTTGCCCCCACCGCGAGCGTGCCATGGTTGCGCAGGATCATCGTGTGCTTGGTGCCGAGATCCTCGACCAGCCGCTCGCGCTCCTCGAGCTCGGTCGCGATGCCCTCATATTCGTGATACGCCACGTCGTGCCCCGCGATCATCGAGGTCTGGGTGTGTGGCAGCAGCCCCTCCGCCATTGCCGACACGGCCTGGCCGTAGGGGGTATGCAGATGCATGACAGCGCCGGCATCCTCGCGCGCCATATGGATCGCTGAATGGATGACGAACCCGGCACGGTTCACTGGCGCGGGCGTATCGTCGACCTTGTTGCCGTCGACATCGATCTTGACGAGATCGGAGGCAGTCATCTCCTCGAACATATGGGTGTAGGGGTTGATCAGGAAATGATGCTCGGGGCCGGGCACCCGAGCAGACAGATGCGTGAAAATCAAATCGTCCCAGCCATACATCGCCACCAGCCGGTACGCTGCCGCCAGATCGACGCGGGCCTGCCATTCCTCGGGTGAACAACGATCGCGAACGGTGGGGGCGGGTTTGAGGGCGGTGGCCATTGCATCTTCTCCTGGCATCGTCATCGGTTGCGTTGCAGCATATGTTGCGCAGCATGAATTTGGCACGCGCGAAGACAATAGCACCCCAAACGGCGCTTGACGAGCCGACTCCGCGGGTGAAGGATGCGGTTATGGCTGGTCCTTCCTCTACTGATCCCGCGGCGCTGTTTCGCGAAATGCTGGGCCAATGGGAGGCGATGGCAAACGAATTCGGCGGCAACCTGATGAAAAGCGGCGAATTCACCCGCGTGATGCACACCGCCAACGCCGCCAACATGAAATTGAAAGAAGCCCGCACCGACATGATGGAGCGCGCGCTCGACGCCGCCAACATGCCAACCAAAGCCGAAGTGGCTGATCTTTCCGCCCGGCTCCACCGGATCGAAGCGACGGTCGATCGAATTGAGGCAATGATGGCGGCGCAAGCGGGCGTACCGGTGATCCCAGAACGCCCCAAACCCAAGCGAACGCGCAAGCCACCCGCTGCAAAGGCGCCGTCAACAAAGGCTGCCGGGTGAGCGACGGGGGACGCACGGTCGAACTGCCGGGAATCGTCGAGCAGGCCCGTGTCGAATTCGATCGCGCGCTGAAGCGTAACATCAAGGGGCTTGGCTATTTCGTGTCGTCCGCGCCCGTGCTTGGCGCGTCGCCCAAGGATCGGCTGATCCAGCGCGGCACGATGAACCTGTATCACTACCGCGCAATGTCCGACGAAGTGTACCGGGTGCCGCTGTTGCTGGTGATGGCCACCACCAATCGCGGGTACATTTTCGACATGGTGCCCGGTCAAAGCCTGGTCGAATATCTGCTGCGCGCCGGGTACGATGTGTTCATGCTCGATTGGGAAGCGCCGCGCGCTGACGAAAAGCATCTGGGCATCGCAGATTATGTCCTCGATTTCCTGCCCACCGCGATCGAGCGGGTGCAGCAGGAAACCGGCGAAGAGGATTTCACGATCGTCGGCTATTGTTTCGGCGGCGCGCTGTCGGTGCTGTGGGCCGGGCTGCACCCCGAAGCGCCGATGAAAAATCTCGTCTGCTTCACCACGCCGGTCGATTTCAGCAAGATGGAAATGTTTCAGGCCTGGTCGGATCGGCGCTTCTTCGATGTCGACCGGCTGGTCGATACGTTCGGAAACTGCCCGACGGACTATCTTTACACCGCGTTCGACATGCTGCGCCCCGGCGCGCGGATGGTCGCCAATTTCCGGCTGTACGATAATATGTGGAATGACGAGTTCGTGAAATCCTTCCGCATGTTCGATCGCTGGGCAGCGGATATGCTGCCACTGGCGGGCGAATATTTTCGCGAAACCACCAAGCAATTGATGTGGAATAACGAACTTTATAATGAGACGATGACGGTCGCGGGCCGCAAGGTCGATCTCGGCGCGATTACCGCCCCGTTCCTCCACGTGACCGCACAGCATGACCATATCGTCCCTGCCGCAGCTTCTGCCCCGCTGATCGAGATGATCGGATCGACCGACAAGGAAGCCGTGGAGATGAAGGGCGGGCATGTCAGCCTAGTTGCGGGCGGCAATGCCATCAAACGGCTTTGGCCCAAATTGACAGACTGGCTTTCGGAGCGTTCGACATGAGCCACAGCATCCGCCGTTTCGAGGCAAGCGATCAGGCGGCGATGCTCGCCTTTACCACCACCCTGCCCGAGCATGACCTGCTGTTTCTCAGCCGCGATGTGCAGCATCCCCGGGTGGTTGAAGCCTGGGCACAGGCAATTGGCGAAGGCGTGATCGACAGTTTGGTGGCCGAGGATGAAGGCAAGATAGTCGGCACCGCCGCATTGGTGCGCGATCCGTATAGCTGGAGCGCGCATGTTGGTGAGGTGCGGCTGCTTGTCTCGCCAGACCGGCGCGGTGCGGGACTTGGCCGCGATTTACTCGAAGCAATCTTTGCAATCGCACATGCACATGGCGCAACCAAGCTGGTTGCGCAGATGACACCGGACCAGACCGGATCGGTCAGTTTGTTCGAATCGCTCGGTTTTCGGGGCGAAGCCATGCTGAGAGACCATGTTCGGGACCGTTCGGGGCAATTTCATGACTTGGTGATACTCAGTCTACGCTTGGGCGCGATCGCTGCGAGTCACGAAGCCTTTGGTTGGACCGAATGAACAATGAGAGAAGCCGGGCATTGAACCCGGGACGACAGGAGACACTTTTATGGCTACCCAATTCAAACACGAGGCCGATGTAAGCCCGCCCTCGCTGCTGCTTGCGCTGACCGAGCTGCCGCGCGCGATTGCCGAGCTGACCTCGCTCGCGCCTGCCGCGCCGTTGCTGGCAATGGCCAAGCGTGGTGATGGCCACCCCGTGATGGTGCTGCCCGGCTTCGTGACCAGCGACATTTCGACGACATTGCTCCGCCGGTTCCTGACCGGGCTCGGCTATCACACCCATGCCTGGGAACTCGGCCGCAATCTGGGCCCGAAGGCGATTGGCTGGGACGGTGAAAAGCTGATCGCGCGGCTTGACGAGATTCACCGTGAGACCGGCAAGCGCGTCAGCCTGATCGGCTGGAGCCTGGGCGGCGTGATGGCGCGCCAGCTATCGCGGCGCTTGCCCGATGCGGTGCGGCAGGTGATCTCGCTCGGATCGCCCTTTGCGGGTACGCCCAAGGCAACCAATGTGTGGCGCGCCTATGAAATGCTGACCGGGCAGAAGATCGACGATCATGAAACCCGCGAGCAACTCCGCGAAAGTGCGATGGCGCCACCGGTGCCCTCGACCGCGATCTACACCAAGGAAGACGGCATCGTCGCCTGGCAGAATTGCGTCGAACCAAAGAGCGCGGAGACGGATAACATCGAAGTGCACGGCAGCCATTGCGGCCTCGGCGTGAACCCGGCGGTGCTTTATGCCGTGGCCGACCGGCTGGCACAGGATGAGGGCGATTGGCACCCGTTCGAACGGAAATCCGGGCTGCGACCGCTGGTGTATCCGTTTGCGGGGCATGCTTGAGCGTTACGCGCTACCCGCTGCTGTAGCCGTCACCCCGGACTTGTTCCGGGGGCCACCACGCAACAATAAAGGGCGGCTCTTTTCGAGAAGTGGACCCCGGAACAAGTCCGGGGTGACGAAAAGGTTAGTCATCCTATCGCCGCACAGCTGGATTGCTTCGCTGCGCTCGCAATCGCGGAAGTGGAACCCTTCAGCCCTTATCCACCACCCTTATTCGATCACCTCCGCGCCAAGGCGTCGATCAGCGGGTCTTTTCCCGATGCGACAATCGCGTGGAGCCGAGCGAGCGTCTCGCCGCGAATCTGTTGTTTCACCAACCCGAAGGCGGGTTGATCGGCGAGTTGGCGAACACGGGCCTCTGCGGTCGACAGCAAATCCTGCGCTGAAGAGAGTTCGTCAATCACTCCGTGCTCGTTCAGTTCCGCCGGCGTCAGTGTCTGGCTGGTCAGCGTCAATCGGCGCATGAGTTCGGGCGACAGTTCGGCCCCGATGAGTTCTAGCGGGGCGGCCGGAAAGGGTACGCCGGCCTTGGCTTCGGTCAGGCCTAGTTTCGCCTTGTCATCATCAACTGCAAGTCGAACGTCTCCGGCGAGCATCAGCACGAACCCGCCGCCCAGCGCATGGCCTCCTACAGCGGTCACGACCGGGCATGGCAGCGCGTAAATCGCGGTAATCATCGCCGAGATTGCCAGGATCATTCGCGCCCGATCCGTTGGTGTGTAGGCACCAAATGCGCGCGTATCGACGCCCGCGCTAAAGCATTGTCCAGCACCGCTAAGCACAAGCCCCGTGGGTGGCGTGGCGACCATGCCGATGGCGAGATCGCGCAGTAGTTCGACCGTTTCGATGTCGAGGGCGTTTACGGGCGGACGGTTGATCGTCAGTACGACGACGCCGTCCGATTGCGTTTGATCGATGTTCATCTCGCCCCCTTTCGACCTCGCCCGTCCAGCCGAGGATCAGGCTTGCGTTAGGCTCAGCGCATTCCCGTCGGGATCGTTGAAGAACGCGACCTTGGCTTTGCCATCGGGCGCGGTCCAGATGCCGAGCGCGTCTTGGCCCATTCCTTCATAGATGGTGAAGGTAACGCCGCGGTCGCGTAGCGCAGTGACGCTCGCGACGATATCGTCCACCTGCCAGCCAAGCACCGGGTGCGCCGCCGGTGAGTGGCCCGGCACTTCGGTGATGCGCAGCGGCACGCCCGCCAGATCGAACACCGCCGCAAAGCCATCGTCGACGACGATCGGCAGGCCGAGCGTGTCGCGGTAGAAGGGCTCGGCGATCTTACGATCGCTGGTGATGATGAAGGTGACTGGGGTTTGCGCGGCGAGAGTCATGAGATGTCCTACGACTGCCTTACCCTCTCCCTTTTGGGGAGAGGATAGCGCAGCTTGCCGACCTGTCGGCTAGCGGAGCTTAGTGAGGGGCGGTGCGCTATCGAGGGGGCGGTTCACCCCCACCCAGCTTCGACTAGGCAGTAAGCTGCCAAGTCTCCACACCCTCTCCCTTGAGGGAGAGGGGTATGCATTACCTCACTTCTTCGGCGTCAGTGGTGCCACAACGTCCTTGCCGAACTGGACGATCAGGTCGCCGATTTCGCGGGCCTGGGTCATGCTGCGGCTGCCCTGTTCGCGGATGAAATCACCCTGAACCTTCATCACTTCGGTGATGTCCTTAGCCTGCGCAGCAGCGCGCATCGCGGCGAAGGCCTGGCGCGTGTTCTCTTCGGCCTGGTCGAGCATTTTCATGCCGACGGTCGATCCGCTCTCGGCCAGCTTGGCGCTGGTTTCGCGCATCGCTTCGGTTGCCTTTTTGGCGGGCTCGATGATCCGGTCGGTGATCGTGTCCTTCACCTTGTCGGTAGTCTTCTTAGTATCGGCCATTATGCGGGTTCCTTCGCTTTGACTGCCGGTTTGCGCGTGGCAGCGGGGGTTTTCGGTTTCGCAGCAGATGCAGATCTCGGCTTTGCCGGGGCCTTTGCGGAAGGCTTCTTTACCGCAGCTTTGGGCTTGGCCGCAACCGGGGCGGACATCGGTATCGGGTTCGCTGCCGCTCCCTTAAGTGCCTCAAAAGCCTCACGCAGTGCCGCTGCATAGGCATCCGGATCGGGCATCATCACGCGGTCACAGGTGAAGGAAATCGCGATCGTATCGGTATAGCTGTAGATCGTGTTGATCAGCCCCATCGAATCGAACACGGGGCCAAGCCCGTACATCGCGACCATTTTCGCGCCGCAGAAATAGAGCGGCACGCGGCTGCCCGGCACGTTCGTCACCACGCAGTTGAAGACCGGCGCATGGGCATTCGCCGCCCCTACTCGCGTGTACAGCCGCGCAGCCAACCCTGCGAGGCCGGACGGGATCAACTGGCTGTAATCGGTGAGCGTGCGCGCGCCAACGGCACCCGTCATTGCCTTGGAATTGGCGGCCTCTGCATGGACATGCGCGAGCCGTTCGAGCGGATCGGCGATATGCGTGCCCAGTCCCACGACCATTGCCGAGACAAGGTTGCCGAGCGACGCCTTCTCTCCTTCTGCCCGCACCGAAATCGGCGCCATTGCGGTGAGCGATTCCGCCGGCAATTCGCCCTTGGCCTCCAGATAGCCGCGCAAGCCGCCCCCAACGATGGCGAGGATCACGTCGTTCACGGTCGCCCCCGGTACGGCATCCTTGATCGCGCGGATATCCTTCAGCGGGAACGGCGCGGCATCGAACACGCGGTGCGCGGCAACCTTGCCGTTGAAGCGCGTCTTTGGGGCAAGCTTGGTGTTGGCGATGCTGATCTCCCCCTTGCCGACGCTCATCGTCAGCTTGGCCATGCCGGGCAGCGAGCGGCCGATCGTCTCCGCCACGCGCATCGGCTGGCGCAGCGAGTTGAAATAACTGCGCATCAGCAGTTCAGCGACATTCGGCATGCTTTCCGGCGACCATTCGTCCTTCACGTCGCGCGGGCGCATGGCGGCGTCGAGATCATGGATCGCGGCGGACATTTCGACCCCCGACATCCCGTCGATCGCGGCGTGATGCACTTTGGAAACGAGTGCGAAACAGCCGGGCGGCAGGCCCTCCACATTGTCCAGCCCTTCAACGATCGTGAATTCCCAAAGCGGCTTGTTGAGGTCCATCGGGCGCGAGTGAAGCCGCGCGACCTGAATGCAGAGCTGCCGCCAGTCGCCGGGCTTGGGCAGCGCGATGTGGCGGACGTGGAATTCGATGTCGAATTCGGGATCCTCGATCCAGTATGGGTGATCGAGATCGAACGGCACCCGCACCAGCCGCTGGCGGAAACTCCGCGCGCTACCGAGCCGGCTCTCGATGAATTTCAGGATATCCTTGAACCGAACAAACCCGCCCGGCGCGGTCGACGGATCATAGATTCCGACCGAGCCGATGTGCATCGGCGTGTGCGGCGTTTCCAGATACACGAACGACGCGTCCTGGCCTGACAGTTGTAGCATTGCCCTCTCCCGCTCCTTGGTTGGGGCTCTCTGTGTCCCCCTATTTCCGTTTGCCCTGAGCTTGTCGAAGGGCTGCTTTTCTTTTCGACGGCGGAGAAGAAAAGGCAGGGCTTCGACAGGCTCAGCCCGAACGGTGTTTACACTATCAGACTACTTCCCGAACCCGAACACGTCCTGGTGGAAGCGCCCCTGTTCGATCATTGCCTCAAGCCAGTCCGATCCGCTGGCATGATCCCCGCCTTGCTTGTCGATCGCAATCCGGATCAGCGCGTCGCGGACGGCAGGCGCCATGAACTTACCGTCGCCGCAGACGAAGATATGTGCGCCGCCCTCGATCGCGGCCCATACCTGGTCGCGCGTGTCCCACATCGCGTCCTGCACATAGCGCCATTTGAAATCGCTCACGGCAGAAAAGGCGACCAAGGGTTCGATCACGCCGTCCTTCGCCCAGCCTTCCATCTCGCTGCGGCAATACCAGTCGTGATCGGGGTGGCGGCAGCCGAAGAACAGCAGCGATGTCGCCACCTCAGCCCCCGCCGCCTTTTGTGCGGCACGCTCCCCGATAAAGCCGCGCAAGGGTGCAAAGCCCGTACCGGGGCCGATCAGGATCATCGGCACAGCGGCATCAGCGGGCGGTGCGAAGGCGGGATTGGGGCGGCGAACATAGCCGAACACCGCATCCCCCGGCATCACGCGCTGCATATAACTCGACGCGAACCCGCGATGCTCGCCAAGGCCGGACCAGGCGGGTGCTTCCATTGTACCGACAATCAGATCGGCGACCTGCGGATCGACCAGCGGCGAGGAAGCGATCGAATAGAAACGCGGCGCAATTGCCGAAGAGAGCTCGACGAGGCTGTCCAGCGACAGCTCAGCCGCCGGGTGCAGTTCGAGCAAGTCGATCAGGCTCAGCCGCTTCGCCGCAATTTCGGCATCGAACGCGCCTTCCAGCCGCACCAATTCTTTCTTCGTGTTGGGGCACCGCGTCTGCTCACCAATTACTGCCAGCGCACGGCGCGGGAGTGTGTCGGAAAGCTCCACGAACTCCGCCAGCAATTGCCGGACCGTCACCGTCTGGCCGAGCGGCAAATGGCGGAAGCGCCCGCCCTGTCCGTCAATCCGCAACTGCGTCGCACCGTCGAGACCGAGCCGCGCGATCGCGCGCTCCACAAGCTCGGGCCGGTTTTGCGCATAAACCGCAATGTGATCCCCGGTGTGATACCGCTGTCCCTCGGGCAGCTTCACGCGGATGAAGCGGGTGGAGGGGCGCGGCGGCTCGATGGCGAAATCCCACAGACCATCGGCAGGATGCACCATTTCTTCGTTTGCGACGATTTCCAGCCGCTGGGCGTGTTCGGGCAGCACTTGCGCACGCGCGGCAGTGGCATCGACGGGTTGCAGCGACAGCGTGGAGCGCTGTTCGGAGGGCGCGACCTCGCTCCCCAGCGCCTTCCACAAATCGCGCACGAAGCTGGCGACCGCACCGTCGAAATCACCCTGCCCGTCCGCCTCGCCACGCGGCACCAGCCGGGTCGCGCCGAGCGAGGCGATCGTATCATCGATTCGCTTCGGGAAATGCTGATAGTTCGGCCACTGGCTGTTGCCGATGCCGAGCACCGCAAACTTCGCGCCGGACCAGTCGAGCGTATCGACTTGCCCTGAATCAATCAGCCGCTCGATCTCCACGGCGCTGTCGGGCGCGCGACCGTTATAGGTGGCGGTGACGATGACGATCACCTTGTCCTCAGGCAGATGCCCGGCGATGAACGCCTCGTCCATCGATCGCACCGCGGTTTCGAAGCCGTCGACGCTGGCGCGCTCGGCGATTTCCTCGGCAATGTCGCGCGCGGTGCCAAGACTCGTGCCATAGAGGACGCTGAACCGCTGGCCATTGCCTGAGACGGTCACCGCAGGCGCGGTTTCGGTGGGCACCGTGGTCGCGGGGCCGACCACCATCCGCTCATGCGGTTGGCGCAGCCGCACCCGCATGAAGAACTGGTCAGGCTTGATCGACAGTGTTTCCTTGATCCGCAATTTGTACATATGCGGATCGCCGATCGCGAATTTTTGCAGGATCATCGCCAGCGCCAGCTTCGCCTCGACCATCGCGAACTGCCGCCCGATACAGGCACGCTCGCCATTGCCAAACGGCTTGTAGCTGTGCGGGTGATGCTTCGCCTCATTCTCCGGCAGCCAGCGATCGATGTCGAACTCGTCGGGGTTAGTCCAGGCGCCCGGAAAGCGGTGGAGGCCGGGCGAGAAGACGTTGACCGGGCGATCTTTGCGCAGATGCCATTTGCCGCCGATTGTCGTGTCCTCGAAAGGCGCGAGCGAGAATACGGGCGCGGTCGGCCACAGCCGCAGCGCCTCCTTCAGAATGCGCTCGATCACCACGAGCTGCGCGTTTTGCGCATAATCGGGCCGGGTATCGCCCGGCAGCACGCGGTCAACCTCGGCATAGGCCTGCGCCAGCACATGCGGATTGCGCAGCAGATGATAGAGCGCGAAGGTAAGCATGCCCGACGTGGTCTCATGCCCCGCGATCAGGAAGGTGAGCACCTGATAACGGATGTTGATATCGTCCAGCGTCTCCCCCGTTTCCGGGTCGGCGGCGGCGATCATCAGGTTGAGAAGGTCTTTCCCATCGTTCGGGGACGCGCGGCGTTGCGCGATGATGCCGTCCACCAGCGCGTTCATCTCGGCAATGTCGGCCTCAAACTGGCGCTCGGCCTTTTTGGCGAAGCGTTGCTGCACCGGCAATCGGGTGATCATGCTGAGCGATTCGCCCAGCGCGCGGCCAAGCGCCTCGAGGAAGGGATCGAGCTCATCCTTCTCAAAACTGTTGAAGCGGTGGCCGAACCCCGCGACCGCAATCGAATCGAGCGTGAAACGAGTCATGTCATCCGCGACGAACACGTCATTGCCCGACAGCCGCGACCATTTGGCGACGAGCTGGTCCGCCACCTCCAGCATCATGTCGAAATAGCCCTTCATCGCGCGCTGGCTAAACGCGGGCAGCAGAATGCGGTGCGCCTTGCCCCAATTCTCCTCCTCACTGAACGCGGTGAACAGGCCATCGCCGGCGAAACGCCGCACGACGCGCAGGCCCGGCCCCGGCATCTTGCGGAAGCGGGTTTCGTCGCACAGCTCGGCGACCAGATCAGGATCGGTGACGAACAGCCCGACGCGGCTGCCGAATTTCAGCTTGAAAATGCCCTCGGGGAAATCGCGCCCCGCGTGCAGCAAATAGCCGATCAGGCCATGCCGCATGATCTGGTGGAGGTGGCCAACGACGGGCAGCGCGGGGGGCGACGGGAAGGTCGACGGTTGCTCGATTACGGACGCCATTTATTCTTCTCTCCCGCTTGGCAGCACATCACCACATGGGCGGCGGAAGTGCAATGCGGGGGGTTGGGTTGGGTGCGGTGAACGAATTGTGGGTTTGCTGCTTCCGTTTCATTGCGCGGCTACCCGCCATTCCTTTGAATCACATCGATCAGTGTCACTGGTATCAACAGCGCGGCAAGAGCGATCACCCACCAGCAAACAAGCCTCAACGCACGGTGCGGGACAACCCGCTTCCAGAGCAAGTAGCAGCATACGAGCGCCAGCACGAAATCGGTTGGAATTGTGTAGATGGCTTTCATAGAGTTATCGGCATTGCGAGGTAATTGGCCAACCAACCACACCACTGGCCACATAAATGCTGTAAACATGGCCTGAGACGCGAAAAGATCGATGTAGAGTGGCGTCTCGGAGCGACCGGCGCCAGTTCCTGAATCGTTGGTCGACATAGCTATTCGACTTTATATCAAGGCTTTCAAAACCACAAATCGGTCAAGCTCGGTATTCCTCCTTTCCGTCACCCCGGACTTGATCCGGAGTCCCGCTTTTCCTGACGCGGGCGAAGGCAGCGGGACCCCGGGTCGAGCCCGGGGTGACGGCTAGGGCTGTTGGCTGTCGATCGCCCCCGCCATTGCCAGCACGCGTTCCGCCTCCACCAGATGCAGTCGCTCCACCATGCGCCCGTCGAGGCGGATTGCGCCCTTCCCTTTGTTCTCCGGCAGTGCAAATGCTGCACTTATGCTGCGGGCTGTTTCGACCTCATCCGAGGTTGGCGAGAATGCCGCGTTGCACGGATCGACCTGCGCGGGGTGGATCAGCGTCTTGCCGTCGAACCCTATCGCGCGGCCCTGCGCTGCCTCTGCGGTGAACCGATCGAGGTCGCTGAAATCGTTGCACACCCCGTCGAGCGCGATCAGCCCGCACGAGCGTGCAGCGGCGAGGGCCAGCGTCAGGATGGGCAGCATGGTCGTGCGGTCGGGTGCCATCTTGCTGCGCATTTCCAGCGCGAGGTCGTTGGTGCCCATCACGAAGCCCGCCAGCCGCGTCGAGCGCGTGCAATCAGCGATTGCTTGCAACTGCCCGACCGCCAGGCACGTCTCGATCATCACCCACAATTTCACACCCGGCCCCGCCGTTGCCAGCGCGGCATCATAGCGTGCCACATCATCCGGCCCGTCGACCTTGGGCGCTAGTACGGCGTCTATATCGAGCGTCGCGGCGGCGGCGAGGTCATCTGCACCCCAATCGGTATCCAGCGCGTTGATACGCAGCACCCTCAGCTGTCGCCCGAAGCTGCCTTCGGTGAAGGCGGTTACGGCGGCGGTACGCGCGGCGGCTTTCATCTCCGGCGCGACCGCATCTTCCAGATCGAGAATCACCGCATCGCACGGCAATGTCCGCGCCTTGGTGATGGCGCGGTCATTGGAGGCAGGGAGGTAAAGCGCGCTGCGCATGGGACGAATATCATTTATCATACCCCCCTTGTACCGGGTGGGGCTGGACAAATCGACGCCCACGCGGAAAGCGGGCAGCAGCATTTTGCAGGAGCCAAAATAATGAGCACCATGGGCCGGTTCGACTGGGCAGATCCCTTCAACCTCGACGATCAGCTCGACGAAGATGAACGGATGATCCGCGATACCGCGGCGGCTTATGCGCAGGACAAGCTCGCGCCGCGCATCGTCGATGCGTTTCAGCACGAAACCACCGATCCGGAGATTTTCCGTGAGATGGGCGCGCTCGGGCTGTTGGGGCCAACGGTGCCGGAAGAATATGGCGGCGTTGGCGCATCCTATGTCGCGTACGGTCTGGTCGCGCGGGAAGTGGAGCGAATCGACTCGGGGTACCGGTCGATGATGTCGGTGCAATCGAGCCTCGTCATGTACCCGATCCACGCGTTTGGGAGTGAAGAGCAAAAGCGCAAATATCTCCCCAAGCTGGCGACCGGCGAGTTTATCGGCTGTTTCGGGCTGACCGAGCCCGATGCGGGTTCGGACCCCGGCGGGATGACGACCAAGGCAGTGAAGGTCGATGGCGGGTACCTCATCTCTGGCGCAAAGACCTGGATCTCCAACTCGCCGATTGCCGATGTGTTCATTGTCTGGGCGAAATCGGAAGCGCATGGCGGCGGCATTCGCGGGTTCATCCTCGAAAAGGGGATGAAGGGGCTGAGCGCACCCAAGATCGAGGGCAAATTGTCGCTGCGCGCGTCGATCACCGGCATGATCCAGATGGATGAGGTCGAAGTCGGCGAAGACGCGCTGCTGCCCGATGTGCAGGGACTGAAGGGGCCGTTTGGCTGCCTCAACCGGGCGCGTTACGGCATCAGCTGGGGTGCAATGGGGGCGGCGGAATTCTGTTTCCATGCAGCACGGCAATATGGCCTGGATCGCAAGCAGTTCGGGCGGCCGCTCGCCGCGACCCAGCTGTTCCAGAAGAAGCTCGCCGATATGCAGACCGATATCGCCATGGGGCTGCAAGCCTCGCTTCGCGTCGGGCGGTTGATGGACCAGCACAAATTCGCGCCGGAGATGGTGTCGATCGTCAAGCGCAACAATGTCGGCAAGGCGCTGGATATCGCCCGGGCCGCGCGCGACATGCATGGCGGCAACGGCATTGCGGGCGAATATCAGGTGATGCGCCACGCCGTGAACCTAGAAACGGTGAACACCTATGAGGGCACGCATGACGTGCACGCGCTGATCCTGGGCCGGGCGATAACGGGGATCAGCGCGTTCTGATGCGCGAGCAGTCGCCGTGGAACCCGCAACCAACGCTGACGGGGGCGAGCGTGACGCTCTCGCCGTTGGTGCCCGACGATTGGGACGCGCTGTTCGCGGTAGCCGCCGATCCCCTGATCTGGGAAGTTCACCCCGCGCATGACCGTTGGCAGGAACCGGTATTCCGACGGTTCTTCGGTGATGCGCTGGCGAGTGGCGGTTGTCTGGTGATTCGAGACAACGCGACTGGCGCAGTCATCGGTTCGAGCCGGTATGATCGGACGCGGGTCGAGCCCGGCGAAGTCGAAATCGGCTGGACCTTCCTCGCGCGCGCTTACTGGGGAGGGGCCACCAACCGCGAGATCAAGACGCTGATGATTGCCCACGCGCTGCGCTCGTTCGATGCGGCGGTTTTTTACGTGGGTGCCGGCAACATCCGATCACGCCGCGCGATGGAAAAGATCGGCGGCGAATTGCTGGTCGATCGGGTGCCGGTATTCGACATGGCGGGTGTGCCAACACCGCACGTCGTTTACGCAATTCGGCAGATGCTGGCGTGACCGATCGCCCGCTCGCCGGCATCAAGGTGATCGAACTCGCGCGCATTCTTGCCGGGCCTTGGTGCGGGCAGTTGCTCGCGGATCTGGGGGCAGAGGTGGTGAAGGTCGAGCGACCCGGCGCGGGTGACGATACGCGCCATTGGGGGCCGCCCTTCATGATCGCGGCGGACGGGAGCAATCTGGACGCGGCCTATTATCATTCCACCAACCGCGGCAAATCATCGCTCGCGATCGATATCACCACGCCTGAGGGCCAAGCGCAGGTGCGCGCGTTAATTGCCGATGCCGACGTGGTGATCGAGAATTACAAGGTCGGCGGCCTCGCCAAATACGGACTCGATCATGCGAGCCTTGCCGCGATCAACCCCCGCCTGATCACCTGTTCGATCACCGGTTTCGGCCAGACCGGCCCCTATGCCCACCGCGCCGGGTATGACTTCATCATTCAGGGCATGGGCGGCATCATGTCGATGACCGGGGAGCCCGACGGCGCGCCCCAGAAATCGGGCATCGCCTATGCCGATATCTTCACCGGGGTTTATTCGGCGGTCGCGATCCTCGCGGCGCTGCGCCAGCGCGACGCCACTGGAAAGGGCGCGCATATCGATATGGCATTGCTCGATACGCAGGTGGCTGTGCTCGCCAATCAGGCGCTCAACTGGATGGCATCAGGCGTGGTGCCGCACCGGATGGGGAACGGGCATGCGAACCTTGCCCCCTATCAATCCTTCGTTTGCGCCAATGGCGATCTGATTATCGCGGTTGGTAATGATGGCCAGTTCCGCAAATTATGCGAGGTGCTGGGCCTGCCGCTGGCGGACGATCCGCGTTTTGCCACCAACCCGGCGCGAGTCACCAATCGTGCCGCACTGATCGCGGCACTCACCGCGACCATCGTTACCTGGACGAAAGCCGATCTGTACGAGGCGCTCGAGCAGGCAGGCGTCCCCGCCGGGCCGATCAACCGGGTTGACGAGGTATTCGCCGATCCGCAGGTTGTGGCACGTGGGATGGCGATCGAGCGGGGCAGCATCCCCGGCGTCGCCAGCCCGATCGTGATCGACGGGCAGCGCATGGTCTCCCCTACCGCCAGCCCACCCCGCCCCAAGGACGGAGCAGCGGCAGTATGACCCGGTTCACCGTCAATAATCAGCCCGTCGAATATAAGATGGACCCGCAAACGCCCTTACTGTGGGCGCTGCGTGATGCATCGAACCTGACGGGCACCAAATATGGCTGCGGCACCGGGCATTGCGGCGCGTGCACGGTCGATATCGATGGCGAGGCGGTGCGATCCTGCCAGGCGACGATCGGGGCGATCGAGGGGACATTCGTCACCACGATCGAGGGGCTTTCGCGGGATCGCTCGCATGCGGTGCAACAGGCATTCATCGCCAAGAATGTGCCGCAATGCGGCTTTTGCATTCCGGGCATGATCATGGCCGCCGCCATGCTGATCAAGGCCA
Organism: uncultured Stakelama sp.; assembly: GCA_964649315.1. GTDB lineage: Bacteria > Pseudomonadota > Alphaproteobacteria > Sphingomonadales > Sphingomonadaceae > Sphingomonas. The sequence continues at coordinate 25,057 of CAZYOU010000030.1, forward strand.
ACCGCAATCCATCCGAAGAGGATATCCGCCGGGCGATCACCAATCTCTGCCGCTGCGGGGTGTACCCCCGGATCGTGGAAGCGGTGCAACTCGCCGCCCGAATCCAGCGCGGTGACGAAACGGTCGATGTGACGGCCGATCCGGGCACCACGCGCAGTGATTCGACACCCGATGCGCCCGTGTTCGATCCCCGTCCAGCGCCTCGACCGGCTGCACCGCGCGAATAGTTTCCTTTCATTAACCTGACACCGCAATTCAGAAACGGCTCATCGCCTCTGTTCCATTACGGGTCATCGCTTCCACGGTTTGCGTGTGCGGCGCCTTTATCGGAGGGACTTATGCGTAAATCGTTTTTGATGACCCTGTTGGCCGCAACCGCGCTGGTCCCCAGCGCCGCTATGGCACAGGATGAGGGCCGTCAGGGCCGTGGCCAGCGGGAAATGCGCACCGGCATAGCGCAGCAGGATCGTGGCGCATTCCGCGAACAGCGTCAGGCGCAGCGCGCGCAGGATCCAGCCGCCGCCCAGCAGCGATTTGAGCGCCGTCAAGAGCGTCAGGCACAGGTGCAGGTGCAGGCCCAGCCTCAGATGCAGCAACAGGTACAGCAGGCTCCGCGTCAGCCGCGCCAGATGTTTTCGATCCCCGCCACCGAGCAATCGATTGCCCAGCAGCAGCAGCGACGCAATTTCCAGCAGGATCGTGGTCAGTTTCGTCAAGAACGCCGTGATGACCGGCCGGATTTCCGGCAGGACCGCCGTGCCGATCGCAATGCGCTGCAGAACGGCGTGATCACCGCACCGCAGGCACGGATCGAACGCCGCGATGATCGCCGGGATTTCCGTCGCGATCGCCCCGACGACCGACAGGACTTCCGGCAGGATCGTCGTGATGATCGGCGCGATTTCCGGCAGGACGGGCGGTTCAACCAGAACGGCAACCGCGCCTTCAATAACCAAGGGTTTAACAACAACCAGGGGTTCAATAACAACTTCGGCAACAGCGGCCAGAATTTCCGTGGTCGCAACCGGGCAAATGATTTCCGCAACCGCGAGTTCAACAATTTCGGCAACTGGAATCGCGGCTGGCGGCAGAACCAGAATTATAACTGGCAGAATTTCCGGAACTTCAACCGCAACAACTTCCGCCTGCCGCGTTATTATGCGCCATCGGGTTGGGGCTTTGGCTATCGCCGCTTCGGAGTCGGCTTCACGCTGAGCAGCATCCTGTTCAACCAGAATTACTGGCTGGATGATCCGTCATTTTACGGTCTGCCGCCAGCCTATGGCCCCTATGAGTGGGTTCGCTACTATAACGACGCGCTGCTCGTCGATATTCGCACCGGCTATGTTGTTGATACGGTATACGATATTTTCTGGTAAGCCGCGTTCAAAGGCTCGTTCGTCGCGAGGGGCAAGGCCTGGTGGGCAACCACCGGGTCTTGCTTTTTGCCCTTTGCCGGGCACATTGCACGGGTGATCAACCTGTTCCGAAAAAACGCTGAGAGCTCCGCTGCCCGCGCCCTGATCGGCGCGCAGGTGGGGCAACGTCTGGCGGCGCATCCGGCCGTCCAGCAGGTAACGATCGACGGGATGCAGGCATTTTACTGCGACAATTTCCTCGATGCCGCGCGGTGCAAGCGCGTGATCGAACTGATCGATATCGATCGTCGCCCGTCGACGCTGCTCGCCGATCGACCGGAAGAGAATTTCCGAACCAGCGAGAGCTGCGACATGGATCGCTGGTCGCCTGATGTGCGCCCAATCGACGAAGGGATTGCTGTGTTGCTTGGCCTCGATCCGTTATGCGGAGAGACGATGCAAGGGCAGCGCTATGCGCCGGGCCAGCAGTTTCGCGCGCACCACGATTATTTCTTCCACACCGAAAGCTATTGGGACCGCGTGATCAAAGATGGCGGCCAGCGAACCTGGACGGCGATGATTTATCTGAACGATGTCGAGGAAGGTGGCGCGACCTGGTTTCCGCACGCCGGCATCCGCGTTGCCCCCAAACGCGGCCTGTTGCTGATGTGGAACAACATGAGGCTGGACGGCAGCCCCAACCCGCTGACCCTTCACGAAGGCATGCCCGTTGTGAAGGGCGTGAAATATGTCGTGACGAAATGGTTTCGCGAAAACCACTGGATCAAACCGCACGGGTAAACTGGTAGCACCGCTGGTGCCAGCCTCGCGCTTACCCGGTTGCACAACCGCCTAACCAAAAGCTTCCGTCACCCTGAACTTGTTTCAGGGTCCACCATGCAGCACAATCGATCGCCGTTGGGGCGCGGTGGATGCTGAAACAAGTTCAGCATGACGGATCGATTTAGAACGGCCTTCAGTATCGGCCTCAGTAAGATCGCCCGACCAGCACCCGCTCCACCGCTGGCGCGCCGGTGAACACGCAGGGGCCATCTGCGGGCGCGGCATCCATCGGTACATTGCGCAAGGTCAGCTTCAGCGCCTTCAACCGCTCAACCACCTTGTCGAGCGCGTCGCCGGTGGGCTTGGCCCATTGCACCTCAACAAAACCGGGATTCTTCTGCGTCTCGGCAAAGGCGCGCTCGAGCCCCGCGAAATCGGTGACATCGCGGGAAATGTTCGCGTCGAGCCGCGCCTTGGCCTCCGCAAACAAGCCGTCCTGCACCGCGCCGAGCATCGCTGCCGCTTCGCCGACGAAATCGCCCTTTGCCATCACGACGCTGTCGAGCTTCCCATCATCGCGGTAGAGCGCGGTGCGGCGGATGACGGAAACATTGCCGCCCGCCATGTCGCGCCCGCCGACTTCGATGATGATCGGCGCGCCCTTCTTCACCCAGCCCCAGCGCTTGCCGGCGGCCTTGGCGGGCTTAAGATCGAGCAGCGCGCGTACAGGTTCACCAAAGGCTGAAAGGCTCGCCAATTCCGCTTGCAACGTCTTGCAATAGGTCACCAGCTCGGCGTCCTCGGGCTGATCGCGCAGCATCGGCACGATCACGATCTGCCAGGGCGCGACGCGCGGCGGCACGCGCAGACCATCATCATCGCCGTTAACCATGATCAAGCCGCCGATCATCCGGGTCGTCATCCCCCAGCTCGTGGTCTGCGCGAGTTCCAGCTGCC
>CAZYOU010000031.1:0-28078 GCA_964649315.1 uncultured Stakelama sp.
GGCTCCCCGAAAGTCAGGCGCGCGGCTACAAGCCCGGACGGTTCAGCTTCAACGTCAAGGGCGGCCGGTGCGAGGCGTGCCAGGGCGACGGGCTGATCAAAATCGAAATGCACTTCCTGCCCGATGTCTATGTGACGTGCGATGTGTGCCACGGCGCGCGCTACAACCGCGAAACGCTCGAGGTGAAGTTCAAGGGCCTCTCAATCGCCGATGTGCTCGACATGACGGTGGAAGACGCGGTCGAATTCTTCAAGGCCGTCCCCCCGATCCGCGACAAGATGGCGATGCTGGCGGAGGTTGGCCTGGGCTATGTGAAGGTCGGCCAGCAAGCGACGACGCTGTCCGGCGGCGAGGCGCAACGCGTAAAACTCGCCAAGGAACTATCCCGCCGCGCCACCGGCCAGACGCTCTACATATTGGACGAGCCCACCACTGGGCTGCATTTCGAAGACGTCCGCAAACTGCTGGAGGTGCTCCACGCGCTGGTGGAGCAGGGGAACACCGTGGTGGTGATCGAACACAACCTTGATGTGATCAAGACCGCCGACTGGGTGCTCGATCTAGGTCCCGAGGGCGGCGTGAAGGGGGGGGAGATTGTGGCGGAGGGTGTCCCCGAAGCGGTTGCCAAAGTGGCTGGGAGCTTCACTGGCCGCTATCTTAAACCGCTGTTGGCGAAGACGTCGGGGACAAGCCTGTCCTGAGCGAAGTCGAAGGGCCGGAAAAGGTCGCGGGGGTGAAGGGGAGCTTTACGGGGCGGTATTTGGCGCCGTTGTTGGGGAAGGCGTCGGGGACAAGCCTAGCCTGAGCGAAGTTGAGCCGTCGGGCGACCATAGGTCAACGGCCGAAAAAGGTGGCGGCGGTAAAGGGGAGCTTTCCAGGCGGTATTTGAAGCCATTGTTCAAGAGGTAGGGTGGGGATGAGTGGAGACCGTAGCGCTGGAGTAAAAACAGCGCTAACCTGACTGATCGATATTGCGGGGCCCTATGTCTGATATTCTTCTTCTGAAACAAGTTTTTACGCCGGGCGGCCAGCCCTCTATAACGTATGTCAGTCGTAGCCACCTTGGCCTAGAGCAGCGGGTCAATGAGGCTCTACTTCGTGGATACTCGATTAATGTGGTCACGGGTCCAACGAAATCCGGAAAAACTGTTCTGTGCAACCACGTTCTTGGGCAGGCAGGCGAATCAGTTTCAATTGAAGGGGGGCAAGTTCGATCCGAGCAGGATTTTTGGGAGCAGATAGCGCATTCGTTAGAACTAGCGTCTGAACGTGTTCGCACAGAAGCCGGTTCTGCCAATGACAATCTAGAGGCAAGTTTTGGCGTAGATATTCCAGCAGTTTTTAATGTCGGTGCTAAAGGCTCTAAGGGGCAAACCAGAACGAGCGAGCGGAGTATTACATTTAGTGTAAATATTCAGCGGGCGGTATTGGATCATTTGGTAAATAACAATGTTTCTTTATTGGTCGACGATTTTCATTATATTGAAAAAGAGACTCAAAAGAAGCTGATTCAAGCGCTAAAAGGTGCCGTTTTCAAGGGGCTTTCGGTTATACTTTTAGCTGTTCCCCATCGAGCTTTTGATCCAATGACAGTCGAGCAAGAACTTGAGGGTCGTTTTAAACACGTCGAAATTCCGCCTTGGGAATTGGACGACCTTCTGCAAATTCCAGTGAGGGGGTTCGAGGCTTTGAATGTCGCAAGCTCGGATGAACTAAACAGGACAATATGTGTGGAAGGCTTCGGCAACCCATTGCTTGTGCAAGAGATTTGTAGTGAGCTTTGTATCAAGAGCGGAATATATAAGAAACTTGATATTAAACAGAGTTTAAATCGAAATCTATTAGGCGACGCATTAAACGAAATTGCGAAAAGCAAAGGGTTTCCAAAATATAGTAAGCTAAAGTCGGGGCCAGACGCAAAGAAAAAGAGAATGCTGCGTGATTTCAAAGATGGACGTGCGCAGGACAAATATTCTGCTATTTTGACTGCCTTGGCTACATTAGGGCCCCAGCCCAAAACCAGTTATGAAGACTTGCGGGTTGCTCTGCAGAATTTGTTACAAAGCACGTCTATGCCTGCTAAGCATGAAGTAACGGCGGCGCTGACCAATATGAGCAAGATAGCGCGAAATGAAATAGAAGGCGAACCTCCCTTGGAGTGGGTTGAATCGGAGGATGTTCTGGTGATCACAGATCCATTTCTATTGTTTTATATGAAATGGGCAAAAAATGAGAACAACATACCGGGGCAGGCCACACTACTTTGATTTACATTCTTGTAGTAAGGGTAAGATAACTGTCGAGGTGTCTTACCCGAGGGAACTCCGGGGACACAATACCGAACTCACTCGCTGCGTCGCGTCACCCGCAGCCTCCCCGCCCCAATCTGCCGAAACAGCTCTTGCACCTGCCGCAGCAAGTTGCCCGGCACTTTGCCGTAATAGGGCGAACCGTCGCCCTCGCGCCGTACCGGTCGCAAATCCGGCCCGGGCCACAGGAAGCTGTTTGTCTCCGATGCGATGATCCAGCAGCGCTCGTCGCCCAGCCCAAGCTGCCGTCGCACCGCGGCCGGCATTTCGATCGCTGCATCGCCCGGCTGCGGCGCTTTGGTGGTCACCGGGGCAACGATGACGCGCGTCCGGGCGCCGACGGTTTGCGTCGACAGCACCACCACGACAGGCCGTTCCTTGCTTCCCTCGTCCCGTCCTGCATCCGCCTCTCGCGCCCAGAGATAGACATAGGACAGGACGTCAGTCGGCTGTGGTATCGTCCATAAGGTAGTTGAGCCGCTCGGCTTCTTCGGGGATTTCGGCATTGAGGATGGCGTTGAGCGTTTCGTCATCCAGGTCCTCCGTCCTGATCACTTGCCGGTCGCGCCGCTTCAGCCGCTCATATTCCTTGAGCGAGATCATCACGATGCGCGTCGTGCCGTGGCGCTGGATGCCGACGGGGCGCTGCATCGCTTCATCGGTGTAAAAACCGAAGCGGTTTGCGACGTCCTTGGCGGACACTTCTAGGATCGGTTCTGGCATGGAGGTGCTCTGTGTTTTGGGTAAAGTACCTATAACACAGCTTATAGCCAAAGGGTGTGAAATTTCACACCTTGTGAAATACTGGCGGTTCGACAGGGTGCGCCGCGGCAAAGCCGCGTCGTCGATCGTCGTTTGGGCGACGCCGGCCGGATCGCGCTTAAGCGCGCGGATTTAGCATAGGCTAAATCCTTGGCCGCGCGGTCACAACACCACCGCCTTCCGCAGCACCTCAATCATCCGCGCTTGCAAGCCCCGGGCGCACCACCTTGCCGCCAATGACGATGGCAGCCAGCTCGAGCATTTCGTCGGTCATTTCATTTTGTCGATCACGCCCGCTGCGGTGTCAGCGTCTTTCTTGGCCACGCTCGATGTCAGCGTTTCGGCCCGTTTGGTCGATTGCATCAACCGCTGGATTTCGACATTGCTGAGCTTGTCGCTCTTCTCCAGTTCTTTGGTGCGGGCGGCCAGCTGCCGACGCGCGGCCTCCACCACGCGACGGTTCGGGTCGGACCGGGGCATTTTGGCCAGCATCGCATCCGCCCGTAGCAGCGTCGCGCGGGCCTGGCGCAACACATTGGCGCGCTCGCGCAGCACCGCGGGGTCGGCGATCGGGCCGGACGGCGCAATCGCCACGCCCGGTACGGCATTTTGCGCGGGCACGGCCTGTGTTGCCATGCTCAGGATCATCGCCGTCACGATCATGATAGCCCTCCTATCGCGGCATCCACCAGCGACTCACGCGGAAATGACGGTGCCGGGATAGGGGGCATACCAGAATGATGGGGACCGCACACTCACTCGGCACCGCGCCACCTGCTGCTCACGCGATTGCGGTGCCAGTTTACAAAATCAACCTATGCCTTCTCACACCCCACTTCCCCCGCCACCCAATCACCCCCGTCTCAAATTCACACAAAAAAACATGCAAAAACTATATTTACTTTCTGCCGATGCGGCTTTAGCGCAGCAGCACGATCGGGGGTTGCATGACGGATACCGAGAAGGCTGGAAGCGAAGTTACGTTACAGCTGTCGCGCGATCAGTTGTCTAATCTGCTGGAATTTGATGAACGCCTGCGTGTTGCGCGCGGGATCGGCATATTGAGCGCTGAGGGGCGGGTGTTGATGCACATTGCGTTGAAGGGCACGCCGCCCGTCACGGATACGATGGCCGCATCAGGCACATCCTATCGTGGCTTTTACACTGTTCTGGGCCGGTTGAAGGCCGCGTCGCTTGTCACGGCGACTGTAGATATAGGAGATCACCGGGTGCGGCGTCTTTCGATCGGGGAGGAGATCAAGCATGAACTTGGTCAGTAAACAAAGCGGACAGCGCGTTGCCGGTCAGGCGATGTCGGCGCAGCGGCGGCTTGGGCGCTTGCGCGCGGGCAAGATGATCGGCGTGTGCTTGATCGCGCTGGTGCCGGTGGCCGGCCTCACCGCGCAAACGCCAGGTAGCAGTCCGGTGATGCAGACGCAGGTTCCGCCTGCAACGGTCGATCCGGCGACGGGGATCAAGCTCGCGCCGGACGCTTCGAGCAATCCCATTATGGATGAATCGGCTGACACGGCGCCGCCGCGTTTGCCGGAGCCGTCCGCACAGACCGCGCCCAATCGGGACGGGGTGTACGGTCCGGTCGTCACCGCGGACACGGGCGATCAACCCAGTTTTACGTGGAGTGAGCCGCCGCCATCCACCCCGCCGGCGCTGGCCGAGGCCATTGCCATTGCCACCGAGAAGGATCCTTCGGTGCTCGCCGCCTGGCTGTCAGCGCGGGCTGCGCTTCAAGATGTGAAGGGCGCGAAGTGGCTGCGCTTTCCGGCCTTGTCGACAGGCTTTGTGTTTTATGACCGATCCTCGCCGATCACGGAGCAGCTTGCGCCTTCGGTGCTCGTCCAGTTGCCACTCTGGACGGGCGGACGGCTCAGCGCGAATATCAAGCGGGCCAAGGCCGTCGAACAAGCCGCGATCGCCAATTGGCGCGAGGCCATTCTCGATATCGCCCAGCAAGTTGCCGACAGTTATTACAACATCGTCCTGACGACGCGTATAGAGGCGTTTTACAAGGATAGTCTCGCGGCACATCAACGGCTGGTGGAAACGATCCGGCGGCGCGTCGATCAGGAAATCAGCCCCGAGGCCGATTATCAGCTCGCCCGGTCGCGTGCCGCCCAGATTGAGCAGGAACTCACAAACATCAGCGCGCAGCGTCTTGCTGCTCTGCGGACACTCGCTGAACTCGTGCGGGATCCCAATTTCCGATTGGGGCCAGTGCCTGAATTCAATCCTGCGTCGGCGACGCAGAACTGGGATAATGTCGTGGCAGAGGCGGTTGCCTTCAGCCCAACGCGTGAGCGCCTTCAGTATGAGGCCGATGCCGCGCAGGACGCGGTCAAGGTATCGCGCGGATCGATCTTTCCGCAAGTCAATGCGCAATATTCGTACAGTGACGTCGTGGGTAGCCGGGTCGGCATTGGTTTGCAGCTGCAAACGTCAAACGGTCTCTCGCAGTTCAGCGCCGTTTCTGCAGCATCAGCGCGTGCCAGAGAAGCAACGCAACAGGTTGGGCTGGCGGTACGGCAGTTGAAACAGGCTGTCGAAGTCCAAAAGGTCACGCAGGAAGCGGCCGTTCGGCGCGCGAAAGTGTCCGAAGTTGCTTCCGAAACTGCCGGTCGCGTGAGCGAGAGCTATGTCAGACAGTTCATCGCCGGTCGGCGATCTTGGCTGGATGTGTTGAACTCGCTTCGCGAAAACCTCTCGAACCAAGTCAACTTGACTCAGGCTGAAGTTGGTGCCCAATCGGCGGCAACCCGCCTAAACCTTGTATCCGGCCGTTGGCGGCTGGTGCATGACGACTCTAAAAAGTGAGCGTGTAGCTATGCGGAACATCCTGAGCGCTTTGGCCACCTTGGCGCGGTTGCGTCGGATTCAGCTTCGGCCTGCCTGGTCGGACCCTGCGCACCACATGCCGGGCGATGGCGGCGATATCAGCGCGCTTGCGGCGGTCGCCGAACAGATTGGCTGGCCGCGCCCCTATCGCATGGCGGCCGTGCCGACTGCCCATCTCTTTCCGCTGCTGGCGCATCACGTCGTCCATGGCTGGGTGGTTGCCGAAAAGCTCGACGACAGTCGGCGCGTCACGGTGGTGGTCGATGATCGCCGGGAACAGTGGCTGATCGATGCCGAGGTTACCTTTCATGATATCGCGATTCCCGAGCCACCGAGCGAAAAACAGTATGACAGCGCCTTTGCGGTTTTCTGGGAATCGATTTCCCGGCGCAAGCATCCGATTGTCATCGCCATTGTCGCCACGGTCGCCATCAATCTGATTGCGCTCGCGACATCGATCTTCTCGATGCAGGTTTACGATCGCGTTATCCCGCGCGGTGCATTTTCGACATTGTGGGTGCTGTCGTTCGGGGTCGCCGTCGCGCTGGGCTTCGATTTCATTCTGCGCATCATGCGCGCCCGGTTGCTGGAGACCGAAGCGGTAAAGATTGATCGCGAAGTTTCCGAATATTTCTTCGCACGGGCGACGTCGGTTCGGCTCGATGCCAGACCGCCCTCGATCGGTACCCTGGCCGCGCAGCTGAAGGGGCTCGAGCAAATTCGGGCAACGATGTCGTCGGCAACGATCTTTGCGATCGCCGATCTGCCGTTCGCGCTGTTCTTCATCTTCGTGGTGTATCAGCTCGGCGGCAACATCGCCTTGGTGATGGTCGTCAGCTTCATCATTTCGATGTTGATCGCGTTCTTGCTCGCACGGCTTATTCGTGAGGATTCGCGCAAGGTGCAGGTGAGCAGCTATCGTAAAAACGGTCTGCTTGTCGAAGCGCTGGACTCGGCTGAAACGATCAAGGCAAATCGCGGCCACTGGTATTTCCTGGCGCGCTGGAACCGGCTGAATGAAGATCTGAACGAGGCCGAACTGCCAGTGAAAGACCTTCAGTCGATCGCTGGCTCGGTGTTCGGGACGATCCAGCAATCCGCTTATGTCGCGCTGATCGTCTGGGGCGCTGTTGAAGTTTACAATAACAACATGACCATGGGCGCCCTGATCGCGTGTTCGATCCTCGCGGGTCGGATCAACGGGCCGTTGGTCGGCCAGCTGCCGAGCATGGTGCTGGGATGGACCTATACGCGCGTCGCGCTGGGGATGCTCGATGGCATCATGAAGTTGACGCCGGATAAGCCTGCGGGTGTCGAACAGCTTCGCCCTTCGCGTCTGCGCGGTGCGATCAGCTTACGCGAGATGACCTTCGTTCATGCGGGCGCAAAAGTGGGCGTCAATATTCCGAAATTCGAGGTCGCGCCCGGGGAACGCATTGGCGTGATCGGCGGCATTGGATCGGGTAAGTCGACATTGTTGCGGCTCGTGGCGGGGCTTTATGCGCCGCGCGAAGGGCAAGTGCTGCTCGACGGCCTCGATGCGACGCTGATTGCCGATGACGTGCTTCGGTCGCAGATCGGCTATCTGCCCCAGGAATACCGGCTCGTGAATGGAACGCTGCGGGACAATCTGTTGCTCGGCATTCCTGATCCCGGCGATGACGCGCTGATGGCAGCGGCTGAGCTGACTGGACTGGATCAGCTGATCCGGGCGCATCCTCTGGGTGTCGACTTGCCGATCAGCGAGGGTGGCCGCGGTCTTTCCGGTGGTCAGCGGGTGTTGGCCGGGCTCACCCGGTTGATGCTCACCAATCCAGCGATCTGGCTGCTGGATGAGCCGACATCCAACCTCGACGTCGATACTGAGGCGCGCGTTCTTCGAGTCATCCAGGAGAAATTGCGACCTGATCAGACCTTGATCCTGGTGACCCACAAGTTGCAGCTTTTGAGCATGGTCGAACGGGTCGTGCTGATGGGCAATGGCCATTTTCAGCTCGACGGCCCGACCAATCAGGTTATCGCACGGTTGACCAGCAAGCCTCAGGTCGAGCCACCGCGCCCCACCACGACACCTGTCAAAACCGTCCCCGCCGTTTCGGCGATGTGAGAGAAAATACCATGGAATCGTCGCGCATTACGAATAGTCGTATTTCCACCATCGTCATCATTACCGTCTTTTTGTTCCTCATTTTCCTCGGCGTCTGGGCGGCATATGCTCGGCTCGATCAAATCAGTCGCGCGCCCGGACAGGTGATTCCTACCGGCCGTTTGCAGGTTCTGCAGAGCGGTGACGGTGGTGTGATCAAACAGATCTTGGTGCATGAAGGCGAGCACGTAAAAGAAAACCAGCTGCTGGTGCAGCTCGACGAAACAAAGATTGTATCCGCCGTTGAAGAGGCACGTGGCAAGGTTGCGTCGCTGATGTCGTCGATGGCACGGATCAATGCTGAGTTGTTTGGCAAGCCGTTGCAGTTCCCGCCGGAAGTTCAGGCGTTTCCCGATCTGATCTCAAATCAGACGCTGCTATTTCAGAAACGTCGGCAATCGTTGCAAGATCAGGTTCGGTCTTTGGGTGAGATGCAAAGCCTGGTTCAGCAGGAACTGACGATGAACCTGCCGCTCTTGAAGGCTGGTGACGTGTCGAAGGCTGACGTTCTTCGGTTGGAACGGTCCGTCTCGGATCTTCGATCGCAAACCGTAAATGTGCGTAACAAGTATCTGCAGGATTTGCAGACCGAATTTACGAAAACCGAAGAGGATCTGCTCGCCGCACGCGAAGTTTTGGCGCAGCGTGAGAAAATCCTTAAAGACACCACGATCCGGGCGCCAGTCGATGGTATTGTGAAGAATGTTCGATTGACAACGATCGGTGGTGTGCTGCGCCCAGGCGACGAAGTCATGAGCATTGTGCCAACCGGTGACCAACTGATTGTCGAAGGCAAGGTTGTCCCATCTGACATTGCCTATCTAAAGATTGGTCAGACTGCGTCGATCAAGTTTGATGCTTATGACTCGTCAATTTACGGTGCTGGTCGCGGCAAGGTGATTTTTGTGGGGCCAGATACGATCACCGAACAGCGCCCGAACGGTGATTACTCCTATTATCGCGTCCATGTGTCTGTAGACACAAGCGCGATGAAGCCACGGCGCAAAAACGAACGGATTGAGATCCAGCCAGGTATGACGGCAAGTGTCGAAATTCAAACCGGCGACAACACGGTGCTTGGATATCTAATGAAACCGATTTCAAAGACGGTTTCCGAGTCGATGACTGAACGTTGATATAATTAGTGCAACTGCAGGTTCGATTCAGTGTGATGTATGTTTAATTCTATGGAATACTATTAGCTTTATTCTGTTTTGTCAGAGTTCTTGAATTTGTATTTCGAATGGGCGAAGGATTGGATTGATAGCGACAAACGGTTGTGACTATGTGTCGCGCAATCCAATCTAATATCGAATCCGTTTCCTGCTTTGGCCAGTCCCATGCCGCTTTTGGGGAGCAGGAAAGGGGTACATTTGCTGCTGGCATACGACCCGTCATGGGCTGCTTCTCAGGCCCGGCAGATGGGGTTGATGCGCCTGTATCGATCGCCTATCTGCCGGCGGCTGCCGGTGCGCGCATACTGCGTGACCCATTGTCATCATGTGCGCACATCATCGACCGTCCAGACGCCAATAATCGGCACGTTACCGGCGATCTGGACCCACCTGTCCATCCCTAAAGGAGAATACCCAATGTCGACCAACAGTAATGGCGTCGGTACCGTCACCATCGATAACGTCGAATACTCGCTCGCTGACCTCTCTGCGGATATTCAGGCACAGCTTGGCAGCATTCAGGCGGTCGATCGCCGCATTGCCAGTGCCAATGAAGAACTCGCCATCCTCCAAACTGCCCGAATTGCCTATGCAAACGCGGTCAAAGACATGCTCCCGCAACGAATCTGAGATGCGCTCGGTAAAACGCGCGGCTGCAATCGCGGCCGCGCTTACACTTGCGATCGCAGTTCCCGAAAAAGGCGTCACGAAGGAACCAGCGAACATCGCTACCGGGTTTGCGGTAGCAGATGGGACCTGGATCCTGACGTCCCAGCATGTGATTCAGGGCAAGCCCTGTATTGCGGTGGCGGATGGTGCGCTTCCGACCGACCAGCCCGGCCAACAAAATCTGCGTTGGGAAGCGGCCCGCGTGCTGGCCAGCGACGCCCGCCTCGATATTGCGGTTCTGCAGGTTCAAACGAAACGACCACCGCTATCTCTGGCGCTCTGGTCCAGCGTGCCGATTGGGCTCGAGGCAATCGTTGTGGGATATCCCCAGCCCGGTTTTCTCGGCCGGATCGCCAAGATCACCCAAGGTTTGTATTCGGGCATTCCCGAGCTCGGGCGGGGGCTTTCGCTGTTTCAGCTGAGCGCAACGATCCAGTTGGGCAATTCTGGTGGCCCGGTTTTGTCACCTGACGGCCTTGTGATTGGTCTTGTCCGCGCACGCGCTGAGCCGGGTGCTTTTGGCAAAAACCCCGGCGACTATCCGCAGATTGTCAATTTTGCGGTCCATTCAGGGGCCTTGAACGATTTCTTGGTGAGGTCCGGCGTCAATCCGCGCCAGCAGCCGGTTGATACCGGTACCACGCCCCGACCGTTCGAAACGTTTCGACGAGTGCGGCCCTCGGTGCTGTTGGTTGCGGCAGGCGATTGGCGCGGCAATGGTCGACCGACCATTGGGGGGCAGAAACTGACCGAAGATCTCGTCGATGCCTGTCGAGTGGGCTGACGGTATCACGCACTATGCTGCGGCGCATCGGGTCACTTTTTGGCTTATGACGATTGCTTGAAAGCGAAACCACTCAACGGAGCGTTTTCGCGTTTGGTGATTGCGCGTTGGCACCGGCTGGCTTCTCTTCCTACCGGTTGAAGATCGTGCAGGGTTAAACCTGGTCGCAAGCCGAGACGCAGTTAGCGCAACGCCCCATTGCCTGTTCGACCTAGGATCCATGTTGTGCGCCTTAGGGACGAAAAGCGCGCAGGAACACCGATGTGCCGTGGGTAACGCGTTTTTCGATGTCCTCGCTCGACATGAAGTGACGCATGCCGAATTTCAGTTCGACATCGGCAAACCCCTTCCACAACGCCATCAGATCCTCGGCCGTGCGGCTGCCATCGTCGAAGACCACTTCGCCGGCGGCACGCCCATCTTCCAAGATCGACGCAAGGCGGCGGCGGCATTGGCCGGGTCCGGCATCGAAGAACCGTTCTGCGAGGTCGGGCAGATGCGCGATTTCCTGCGGTAGCATGCGATCGAGCGCGACATGATCCGACGCAAAGAGAAAGCCCAGCAAGCTGCGGCCAAACGCGTTGAGCTTAGCCTCGAAATTACCCGGTAACGCCGTCTGAACATGCGTCGCCTCAGCAATTTGCTGGGTCTGCTCGGTGACGACTGCCTCGAACAACGTCTCCTTGTCAGTGAACCGGTTGTAGATCGTGACCTTTGACACGCCCGCTCGCGCGGCAATCTGCTCGATTGTGGCGGCGTTGAAGCCCTTTTCCAGGAAGATATGCAGCGCTGCATCAATGATTGCGGCGTGCTTTGCCGGATCGCGTGGCCGCCCCGCGCCGCTATGCTCGACCCCGTCAGATTTTGGCGCCGTCATGTCGATAGAATCCAATCTTCTCTCAGGCCGCTGCAATAAAAACTATACATTGACGTTCACTAATTATCCGATATTCTGAACGCCATCGTACAGTATGAGTCGCTAATCACGAAATCGGGGGACGGTGAAGGGTGATCTGGATTGCCATCCGAATGCTGACGGGGGACCGGGTCAAGTTCATCGGGCTCGTTTTCGGCGTTGCGTTCTCAACGCTCCTGATAACGCAGCAGCTGACCATTTTCGTCAACCTGTTGCTGCGCGGGGCCAGCGCGGTGCACGAGGTGTCGAGCGCCGACATCTGGGTGATGGACCCGGCCGGGCGAACCCCTGACGTCACGCTGCCGATGCCGTCGACCGATTTGCAGCGGGTGCGCGGCGTGGCGGGTGTCGCCTGGGCGGTGCCGATGATCCGTTCCGGCGCGAATGTCCGCACGCCGGAGGGTGATCTCGAGCCGGTGACGGTGATCGGGCTGGATGATTCAACTTTGGTCGGATTACCGCGCGTCACGCTGCTGGGCGATCGTTCAGCCCTGTTCGAGCCTGATGCCGTGTTCATCGACGGGGTCGGCGCGCGCAAGATGTTTGCATCGAACGCCGCTGCCCTGAACGTGCGGCTTGAGCTGAACGATCAGCGTGCGGTGATCCGCGGCATCGTCGACGCGACCCCTACCTTTACCTCGGGCGTCATCCTTTACACTCGCTATTCCAACGCACTCAACTTCGTGCCGGGTACGCGCAACCGGTTGTCGTTCGTGCTCGCCCGCGCCGCGCCGGGGCAGACCGCCGCTGATGTGGCCAAGCGGATCGAAGCCCAAACCGGGCTGCGCGCGCGCACCTCGACCCAATTCGCGCAGGACGGTATCGATTACATCATCCAGAACACCGGCATTCCGATCAATTTCGGCATCACCGTTGCCCTTGGCGTAATCGTCGGCATCGCGATCGTCGGGCTGACCTTCAGCTTGTTCATCCGCGACAATATCAAGCAGTTCGGGGCGCTGAAGGCGATTGGTGTCACCAACGGCAAGATCCGGCTGATGGTAGCGGCGCAATCGGCACTGGTCGCCCTGATCGGCTATGGACTGGGGCTCAGCCTCGCGATTGCATTCGTGGTCTCAGGCGCGGCTAATTCCGATACGTTCAAGGGCTTCTATACCCCCTATCAGATCCCGCTAATCGCGGCGGGTACGGTGATCGTCATGATCCTGCTCACCGGTTTCCTCGCGCTCCGCCAGGTGCTGAAGACCGAACCGGCTGAGGTGTTCCGATGAGGGGCGACACCGCAATCCGCGTCGATCATGTCGCCAAGGATTTTCCCGTCGGTGACGACAAGATCCGCGTGCTCCACGACGTGAGCGTCGCCATCAAATCGGGCGAGCTCACCTATCTGGTCGGCGAATCCGGATCGGGCAAGACGACGCTGATTTCGATCATCGCAGGCATCCTCTACCCCACCGAAGGTGCGGTCAACGTGTTCGGTACCGACATTTATCGGCTGACTGATACGCAATTGGTCAACTTTCGTCTCAACACGATCGGCTTTATCTTTCAGCAATATAATCTGATCCCGACGATCAGTGCTGCCGCCAACGCCGCCGTCCCGCTGATCGCTGCAGGCGTGCCGCGCAAGGCCGCGATCGAGCGCGCGCGTGATCTGCTCGACAAGCTCAATATCGGCAACCAGGCCGATAAGCTCCCCCGCCAGCTCTCCGGCGGCCAGCAGCAGCGCGTCGCCATCGGCCGCGCGCTGATCCACGCGCCCCGGCTGGTGGTGTGCGACGAACCGACCGCCGCGCTCGATGCGCGATCGGGCAGGCGGGTGATGGATTTGCTGCGGGAAGTGGCGCTGGCCGACGACCGCGCCGTCATCATCGTCACCCACGATAATCGCGTGTTCGACCTCGCCGATCGCATCCTGGCGATGGAAGACGGCCGCATTACCCATGACGGCAAAGATATGCCCAAGGATCACGGATAACCCATGGCAAAACTCAGCTTCTCCCGCCAAATTCTGCCCATTCTCGCGATTATCGGCATCATCGTGACGTCGATCATCGTGGTGCGCAGCCAGCCCAACCGGGTGATCACCGACCCAACCGAAAAGCCCGCCCAGGCGCCGCGTGCACAACAAAGTGGCAGCGTGGCTGGAGCGGGGGTTGTCGAGCCGTCGAGCGAACTGATCGAAGTTGGTGCCTTCCTACCCGGGGTGGTCGACCGGGTGTATGTGCAGGCGGGCGATCAGGTGACGGCAGGTCAATTGCTCTTCTCGATCGACAGCCGCGATGCGCGTGCGGCGGTTGGCGAAGCGGCAGCGCGGCTGGAACGGTTGCGGCGCAGCGTCACCGTGTCCCGAACATCGCTTGACGTCGCGCGGCGGCAGCTCGCCCTGTACCGGGACGTCACCGATGCGCGCGCAGTGTCGCAGCAGGAAGTGATCGACCGGCAAGGGGTGGCGAATGATGCAGAGGCGCGACTGGCCGTATCCCGCGCCGAAGTGCGGGAAGCCGAGGCGCAGCTGGCGTCAGCGCGGGTGACGCTGGCTCGGCTGACGGTGCGTGCACCCCGCGCTGCCGAAGTGCTTCAGGTCCGCACGCGCGAGGGGCAGTTTGCGACGGCAGGCCCCGCGCCGGGCAACTCGGCCGAACCGTTGATGACGCTTGGCGTCACCCGGCCGCTGCATGTCCGCGTCGACATCGATGAGAATGAGATCGACAAGGTGGCGATGAACCGCGACGCGGTCATCAGCCCGCGCGGTAATGCAGCGACCCGTATTCAAGCGCGGTTCGTGCGCGCCGAACCGCTCGTCATCCCGAAGCGCTCGCTGACCAACGCGTCGAACGAGCGTGTCGACATTCGCGTTTTGCAGCTGATTTACGCCCTGCCGACAGAGGGCCACCAGCTGTTCGTCGGGCAACAGGTCGATGCGTTCGTGCCCGCACGGGGCAAATTGCAGACCGGCGCAGGTGCCGCGAAATGACCGCGCGCGCATCATGGCTTGGCATAGCGGCAACCGCGTCATTGCTCAGCGCCTGCGCATCGGTGGAGCGACCGCCAGCGCCGTCCAGTGTTGCCCTGCCGCACGCTTTCGCGCTGCTTGACCGGGCAGCGGTGGCGAAATCGACGGGGTCGGAATTGTCCCGATTACTGCCTGCTGATGATCCCGCCTTTGCCGTGCTGAGCGCGCGCGCGGTGCAGGACGCGCCGGATCTCGCGGTAGCGGTCGCGCGGATCGATGCTGCGCGCGCGGGCTTGCGCGGCGCCCGTGCGGCGCGGCGGCCCGATATCAGCGCGAGCGGCGGTGCATCGCGCGAGCGGATCAGCGCGGCACAATTCGGCGGACTGCCGCCCGCGATCCAGATCCAGCAATATCGGTCGAACTTCAACGCGGCGATCGATGCGACATGGGACCTTGATTTGTTCGGGCGGCTGCGCGCCAGCCAGCGGGCGAGCGCGGCGCGGCTCGATGCGGCGACGGCTGATGCTGCATCCGTGCGGCTTGCGCTGGTCACTGACATTGCGACGGCGGTCGTCGATTATCGCGATGTCGAGCGACGTTCAGCGCTGATCGACACCGATGCGGCAAGCGCGCAGTCACTTGCCGAGATCACCGGGGTGCGCGCGCGCGCGGGTATCGTGCCGGGCTTTGATCAGGTGCGCGCAGCGTCGCTGGCCGCTCAGGCGCAATCGCGGCGCGAGAGCATTGACGGGGAGCGTGCTGCAATCCTTGGTCGGCTGGTCACACTGACCGGGACATCGACTGACACGATCTTGGCGGCGCTCGCCACGCCGACAACTGCTGCCGCCGTTACCGAAATGCCAACGCTGGAAATTCCATCGGTTCTGCTGCGCCGTCGGCCCGATGTGGTTGCCGCCGAGCGCAGACTGGCGGCAGCGGATGCCGAGATCGCGGCGGCGGCCGCCGAGCGTTATCCCAACATCAGCTTGCAGGCCGGGCTGGGTCTCGTCGCGCTCGCCTTTGGCGACCTGTTTTCATCAGATGCGGTGATCGGCTCGCTCGGCGGATCGATTGCCGGGCCGCTGCTCGATTTTGGCCGGATCGGTGCGCGTATCGATCAACGCGAGGCGGAAGCGCGCGAGGCATTTGCAAATTATCGTAAAACGCTGTTCACGGCGCTGGGCGAGACCGAAGCGGCACTCGGCGCGCTCTCGTCAGCGGCGGGCAATGCCCGCGTGCTGGCGCAACAGGCGGATTTTGATCGCGATGCCGCCACCCTTGCCCGTGAACGCTACCGGCGTGGTCTCGCCAACTTTCTGACCGTGCTGGACGCGGAACGCACCAGCTATGCGTCCCGCCAGGCCGTGGTGAGCGCCAACGCTGAGGTCGCCCGGCAAAGGATCGCGGTCTACCGCGCGGCAGGCGGGGGTGAGTAGTGACACCGGCTAGCCTAACCTCGGAAAATCCTTGCGCGGACTGGCCAAAGAACCGGTCAATCGCGGCCGAGGGTGGGCTGGTGGAGCCGAGGGGAATCGAACCCCTGACCTCTGCAGTGCGATTGCAGCGCTCTCCCATCTGAGCTACGGCCCCGCCCGGTTCCGGCATAGCCGGATGGCCGCGCCAATAAACATCTGTGAACGCTGTTGCAACGGGGCGTAAAGCCATCGCTGCGGTTGCATTCTGCGACGCTTCGCGCATACCGTGATTTCGAAAATCAAAGCACAGGAGAGCAGAATGGCCCATGCATGGACGCTGAAATCACGCCCCAACGGCACCCCGACGCACGAGAACTTCGCGCTGGTTGAGGAAGCCACGCCGCCGGTGGCGGCCGGGATGGTGCGGATCGCCAATCGCTGGCTGTCGGTCGATCCCTATATGCGTGGCCGCATGAACGATGTGAAAAGCTATACCCCGCCATTCGCGCTCGGCGAGCCGATGCAGGGCGGGGCGGTTGGCGAAGTCGTTGAGAGCGCCGCCGAGGGTTTTGCGGTCGGCGATATGGTGCTGCACATGGCGGGCTGGCGTGATGAGGCGGTGCTGCCGGTATCGCAGGTGCAGAAGCTGCCTCCGCTCGGTGTCGAACCACAGGCGTTTCTGGGGCAGCTCGGTATGCCCGGGATGACCGCTTATTTCGGCTTGCTTGAAGTCGCGAGCGCCAAGGCGGGCGATACCGTGTTCGTATCGGCTGCGGCCGGTGCGGTCGGGTCCACGCTGGTGCAGATCGCCAAGGCCAAGGGCATGACGGTCATCGGTTCGGCTGGCGGCGAGGATAAATGCGCCTGGGTCGCCTCGCTCGGGGCAGACCATGTCCTTGATTACAAGGAAGGCGGCAGCCTGGTGAAAAAGCTGATGGCCGCCGCCCCCAAGGGCATCGACGTTTACTTCGACAATGTTGGCGGTGATCATCTCGATGCGGCGCTGGCGGTGGCGAATGAACGCGCGCGTTTTGCGATTTGCGGGATGATCGACGTGTACAACAGCGGGGCGGCCACCCAGCTGCGCTATGCCGCCCGCATCATCGGCGCCCGCATCCGCATTCAGGGCTTCATCGTTAGCGATTATATGGCGCGCGCGGCCGAGTTCTACACCGATATGGGCGCAATGCTGGCAGCGGGCCAGCTTACCCGCGAAGAAACGATCCATGACGGTTTGGCGAGCATGCCGGACGCGTTTCTCGGCCTGTTTTCGGGCGGCAACAAGGGCAAGATGCTGGTTCGCGTCTGATCCAGGCGGGCGGGCGCCAACAAAGCATCCGTTCGTGCTGAGCGAAGTCGAAGCACCCCGCGCAGGGCCTTCGACTTCGCTCAGGTGGAACGGCTTGAACAAAGGTCGACCGGAACGGCTTCAGTTGACCCCGCTAAACGTATCGCACTGCGCCGGATCGCCGGTATCAAGCCCGCGTTTTAGCCACTTCATCCGGTCAGCCGAGCTGCCATGGGTGAAACTGTCGGGCACCACCTGACCCTGCGCCTGGCGTTGCAGCGTATCATCGCCGATTGCCTGCGCCGCCGTCAGCCCTTCCTCGATGTCGCCGGGTTCCAGTCGATCGCGGTTGGCCGCGCCCCATACGCCGGCAAAGCAATCGGCCTGGAGTTCGAGCCGAACTGACAGCGCATTGCCCTCCGTCCGGCTGGCACGGGCCTGTGCGCGGCGAACCTGATCGGACGTGCCGAGCAAAGTCTGGATGTGATGGCCGAATTCATGCGCAATCACGTAATTGGCAGCAAAGTCACCCTTCGCGCCAAGCTTGGTCTCGAGCTCCTGAAAGAAGCTGGTGTCGAGATAGATGCCATTGTCGCTTGGGCAGTAAAACGGCCCCATGGCTGATTGCGCCGCGCCGCACCCCGATTGGCCCTGGCCGCCATAGAATTGGAGGGAGGGCGATTTATAGGGCTGGCCGGCCTGCGCGAACAACGCCTTCCAGCTGTTATTGGCGGAGGTGAACGCATCGCACGCGGCCTTGCTCGCGGCGTCGACCGAACAGGCCTGCTGCGCGACCGTGCCGCCACTGGCACTGCCGCCAGCGGGGGTCTCGCCAACCTGCGCCGTCGGGGCAAGGCCGACGCTCGACAGCGACGGCAGCCCGCCGCCCATGAAATAGACGACCGCCAGCAATACCGCGACACCGCCGCAGCCGAAGCGGCTGAACACCAGCGGCAACAACCCCAGCAGCATCCCGCCACCGCCGCCGCCAAAGCCCATGCCGCCACCACGCCCTCGCTGATCGCCGACGTCAATGTTGGGATCGAAATCGTCGAGCCGCATGGTGATAGCCCTTCATGGAATGCACACGCCCTGAATGCGCAATCACGCCTCAGGTTGCAAGGCGACAGCATCGATTGCCCGCCATCGCGTGCTGCCATCTGATCGTTCATCAAAGTGTCGTTGATTGACGCGACGATGCACGTCATGATTCGCACCATGGCCAATCAGCAACAACATGCATTCGACGAGCGCCGCCGCCACGCCGGCCCGCTGCCACTGCCCGAGACGGTGGCTCTGGTTTTACAAGGGGGAGGCGCTCTTGGCAGCTATCAGGCCGGCGTAATCGATGGACTGCAGGATGCCGGTATCGAAATCGACTGGGTGGCCGGGATTTCGATCGGTGCGATCAATGCGGCGATCGTCGCGGGCAATCCGCCCGATAAGCGCGTCGAAAAGCTGACGGCATTCTGGGACAAAATGACGAGCAGCCTGCCGAGCTTCCCGATTTTTCCCAACGATATGGTGCGCGAATTCGTTCATGAATGGTCGGCTGGCATGGTGCTGGCGACGGGTGTTCCCGGCTTCTTCACGCCGCGCCTGATACCGCCCAATTTCGCCACGCCCGGCACGCCCGGCGCGCTGAGCTATTATGACAGCGCACCGCTGAAGGAGACGCTCGATTCGCTGATCGACTGGGACCTAGTGAATGATGGGCCGGTGCGATTGTCGGTAGGCGCGGTCGATGTGATCACCGGGAACTTCCGCTATTTTGATAGTGCCACGGAACGGCTTGATGCGCGCCACATCATGGCATCGGGGGCGCTGCCGCCCGGGCTGCCGCCGATCGAGATCGACGGCACCTTGTGGTGGGATGGCGGGCTCGTGTCGAACACCCCGCTCAGCCATGTGCTCGATCATCAGGAACATGGAATGCTCGTGTTCCAGGTCGATCTGTTCTCGGCCGCGACCGAGGCGCCGCGCACGATCATGGATGTGATGGCCCGGGAGAAGGAAATCCGCTTTTCCAGCCGCACCCGGCAAGTCTCTGATCAAGCGATAAAGCTCCGCCAGGAACGCGAAACCATTCGCCGTTTGCTCGCCAAGCTGCCCGCCGAGATGCACAACGATACCGATGTCTGTGATCTCGCAGCGGCGGCGGCGGAACAACCCGTCAATCTCGTCCAGTTGATCTATACCGCCAATGCCTGGGAAGGCGGATCGCGCGACTTCGAATTTTCGGCGCGGACGATGCGCGAGCATTGGGATGCAGGCATGCATTCGATCAGTCAGGCGATGAGCAATGCCCAGCTGGTGACCGAAAATATCCTCACCGGCAAAAGTGCGGCGTTTGATCTGTGCCCGAAACGAGGGTTGAAGCGTTCTGGACCTGAGCGTGATTGTTGAACGGAGACACTATTGATGTTCCTGAAGGGGAAAAGCGCAATTGTAACAGGGTCAACGTCTGGCATCGGGCTGGCCTATGCCAAGGCATTTGCTGCCGAGGGCGCCAGCGTGGTGATCAACGGCTTTGGCAACGCGGACGAGATCGAACGCGAACGCGCCGCCCTTGCGGCAACGAGCGGCGCAACGGCACTGTACGACGATGCCGACATGACTGATCCCGATGCGATCGCGGAAATGGTTGCGCGCTGCAACGCTGAGCTCGGCGGGCCGGATATCATCGTCAACAATGCCGGCATCCAGCATGTCAGCCCGATCGAAGACTTCCCCGCCGACAAGTTCGAGGCGATCATGAAGATCAACCTCACCTCGGCCTGGTATCTGATCCGCGCCGCGGTGCCGCATATGAAGGAAAGTGGCTGGGGCCGAATCATCTCCACCGCGTCTGCGCATTCGCTGGTCGCGAGCCCGAACAAATCAGCCTATGTGATGGCCAAGCACGGCATTGTTGGCCTGACGAAGACGATCGCGCTTGAAGTGGCCACCCATGGGATCACCGTCAACGCGATTAGCCCGGGTTATGTGTGGACGCCGCTGGTTGAAAAGCAGATCCCCGACACAATGGCGACCCGCGGGCTGACGCGCGAACAAGTGATCAATGATGTGCTGCTCGACGCACAACCGACCAAGGATTTCGTGACGTCGGAGCAGGTGGCCGCACTCGCGCTGTATCTGTGCCGTGATGAAGCGAAGGCGATTACCGGCGCGAATTTGTCGATCGACGGCGGTTGGACGGCGGCATGACGAATTACCCGCAGCGGTTTCGTGGGAGGCAAAACCGTAGCGGTCTGGTCGCGGTGCTGGGAGTATCATTGATGCTCGCCGCATGCGGCGGACGCGATGCGATGGGGGAAGCGACCCCGGAAAAAGCGGCCGTTGAAGAAACCGATTGGCGTTCGGTTGCGACCACCGCTGATCGCGCGCGCTTGCGCAACTGGCGAGAGGCCTGGGCCGCAGGGATTGACCGCGCCCGACGCGCGGACGCCGCAAAGATCGCCGCGCAAGGCACATTGTTCGATGCGGACCGGGCACTGGCCGGGGCCGTGCCGCCGCCGGGCGACTATCGTTGCCGTGTGTTCAAACTCGGTGCCCAAGGCACTGCGATGGCCGAATTTACCAGCTATCCCGATTTTGATTGCACCATTGATCGTCGCGGTGGCGTGTCGCAATTTTACAAAAATAATGGGGCGCAGCGCGTCGCTGGCACCATTTTCGACGGGCAGGGCGGTCGCGCGATTTTGCTCGGGACACTCCAGCTTGGCGATGAAGGTCGCCCAATGGATTATGGCCGCGACGCTGCCAGAGACATTGCCGGTTTGGTCGATCGGATCGGTGAAGAACGCTGGCGGATCGTGCTGCCCTATCCGCAATTCGAATCGATTGTCGATGTGATCGAGTTGGTTCCCCAGCGCTAAGGCATCGCTTGTGATGCATCCGGCAAAATTGTAAATCCTTCACACGCCTTTCCGCGATCATCGCGGCGGGTGAGAGAAGGGCGGACATGGCCGATCGCAAGATTTTCGCAGGGCATGCCGTGCGCCGGCTTCGTCGGCACGCCGGGCTCACGCAATCGGCAATGGCCGAGGATCTGGCAATTTCACCAAGCTATCTGAATTTGGTCGAACGCAACCAGCGGCCATTATCGGCGGCATTGCTCGTCAAACTGCTCGATCGGTTCGATTTCGATCCCCGCGCGCTGTCCGCCGCCGAGCCGGGGGGTGGCGAAGCCGCGATGCGCCGCCGCCTTGCCGACCCGATGTTCGCTGATCTCGATATCGATCGCAGCGAGCTGGAGGAATGGCTGGCGGGCGCACCGGGCGGAGCGGAGGCTTTTGCGCGCGCTTTTGATCGGATCGGGGCAGGCGGTGTGGTTGCCACCGAGGGGCCAGACCCCGTCGCGCAGGTCCGCCGCGAAATCGAGCATTGGCGCAATCACTTCCCCGATCTCGATGCCGCTGCCGAACAGCTGGCCGATGAAATGCGGCTTGGCGCAGGCGATCTTTACGGGGCGGTGGCTGATCGGTTGCGGGTGAAGCACCAATTGTCGATCCGCGTCCTGCCGGTCGAAGTGATGCCGGATATGCTGCGTCGGCTCGATCTGCACGCGCGTCAGCTGCAGCTATCCGAATTGCTCGATCCGGCGTCGCGTGCTTTTGCGGCGACCTTTCAGCTGGCGCAGATCGAGGCGCGGGCGGAAATTGACGCGCTGGTGGCCGGTGCTGGCTTTACCGATCGCGCCGCAGAACGCCTCCATCGCCGCCATCTTGCCAGCTATTTCGCAGCCGCCGTGATGATGCCCTATGCCCGGTTCCTGCGCGCCTGTGAGGCGACGGGCTATGATCTTGAATTGCTGCAGCGTCGGTTCGGCGCAGGCTTTGAACAGGTCGCCCACCGGCTGACCACCTTGCAGCGGGTCGGTGCGCGCGGGCTGCCGTTCTTCATGGTGCGGATCGACCGGGCCGGGCAGGCATCGAAGCGCTTTTCGGGCGCGAGCAATGCCGCGCTCGCAGAAGCTGACGGGCGTTGCCCGTTATGGCGGCTGCATCACGCCTTTGAACGGCCGGGATCGCTGACGGTGCAACTGGTCGAGCTGCAAAATGGCGGTCGCTGGCTCACCATGGCGCGGACGGTGACGCCGCAAGGGCATCGCTATGGCGCGACGGGAGCGGAATTCGCTGTGGGACTGGGGGTGGATGCCGCGCTTGCAGGCTCTTTGGCAATCGCCCGCGGTGTCGATCTCGCCGGTGATGCCACGCCGATCGGGCTGGGCTGCCGCGCGTGCTTTCGGCCCGATTGTCCGCAGCGATCATCACCGCCGATAGGCCGTGCGCTGATCATCAATGAGAATGAACGCCGCTTGTCGCCGATCAGCTTTGCAGGTGATTAGACGACGGCCCCTGATGGCAGCGCTTTTGTGCCGCATAGCAACAAATGCTGGACTTTGCCGTCCCGGATAGCTGTAAGGCCCGCCAACCTAGGCGCGGACTGAGGACAGCATGAATCATAGCGTGGAAAAAGTGTTGTGGGTGCGGCAGTGGAACGAGAGTTTGTTCTCCTTTGCGGTGACACGTCCGGCCAGTTTCCGGTTTCTGAGCGGCCAGTTTGTGATGCTTGGTCTGATGGTGGACGGCAAACCGCTGCTCCGTGCCTACTCGATGGCATCGCCTTATTACGGCGAAGAGCTCGAGTTTTTGAGCATCATCGTGCAGGATGGCCCGCTCACCTCACGGCTGCAGCACATCAAGGCGGGTGACGATATCCTGCTTGCCGCAAAGCCCGTCGGCAGTCTGGTGCTCGATGCGCTGTTGCCCGGCAAGAACCTGCACATGATCGGTACAGGCACTGGCCTTGCGCCTTGGCTGGCGCTTGCGCGCGATCCCGATGTCTATGATCGGTTCGATCAGGTGACGGTGCAGCACACGGTGCGCAACAAGAACGATCTCGCTTATTTCGACCTGCTGTCGAGCAAGCTTGCGGACGATCCGCTGGTTGCCGAGGAAGCAGCGGTGAAGTTCCATTACGACTGGGCGGCGACTCGCGAACCCGCCGGGCCAGACCATGACAGCCGCCGGATCACCGATCGTATCCGCGATGGCAGCTACAAGCTCGATCCCGAAACCGACCGCGTGATGCTGTGCGGATCGATGGCGATGATCAAGGAAACGGCGTCCATCCTCGAAGGCATGGGCTTTACCGAGGGGGCGATGTCCGGCCCCGGCACGTTTGTGCTCGAGCGCGCGTTCGTCGGCTGATCAGGCGTTTATGGTCGGCGGGCGGCCGGTCAGGCTCCCGCCAACGTCAGCCGGTCAAGCTGCTCACGGCTTAGCGTCAGGCTCATTGCCCTGGCGAGCTCCTCCATCTGGGCAACGCTCGTCGCACTGGCGATGGGGGCGGTGATGCCCGGTTGAGCGGCAAGCCATGCCAGCGCGATCTGCGCGAGGGTGGCACCGCTTTCCGCGGCGATCGCATCCATCGCCGCCAGCATGTTCGATTTGCTGTCAATCAGCGGTTGCATCCGCCCACCGCGAACACTTTTGCCGACATCCTCAGCTTTGCGATACTTGCCGGTCAAAAACCCGGAGGCGAGCCCGTAATAGGGGACGACGCCGATATTATGGGTGACGCACAAGTCCTGCAATTCGCCCTCGAACTTGTGGCGGCTGACCAGATTATATTCGGGCTGTAGCGCGTGATAATGCGGCAGTCGGTGCGCGGTTGCCAGATCGAGTGCCGATTTCAGCCGCGCGGCGGAGAAGTTGGACGCGCCGATCACGCGGACCTTGCCGGCATCGACGAGCTTGCCGAATGCCTCGAGCGCGGCCTCCTGCGGCACATCGTCATCATCCTGATGTGCGAAATACAGGTCGATCGCGTCGATGCCGAGGCGCTTGAGCGACGCATCGCACGCCGCCACGATTCGGGCCGGGGCAAGTTTCGCGCCGCCTTCGCCGGGCAGCATCCCGACTTTGGTCGCGATCTGTACCGCGCCGCGCTTGCCACTGGCCTTCAGCCATTCACCGATGACCGTTTCGGATTCGCCGCCCCGATGCCCGGGCGCCCAGGCCGAATAGACATCGGCCGTGTCGATCATCGTGCCACCCGCGGCGACGAATGCATCCAGTACCACGAAGCTTGTTGCCTTGTCGGCCGTCCATCCGAACACGTTGCCACCCAGCACGAGCGGGGCAATGGATAGGTCGGTGGCCCCCAGACGGCGTCGATCGGTCATTCGCTATCCTGTTCCGTGGCATTGCCGATCAGTTGATTGGCGGAAACGCTATTATTGTCGAGCATTGCCGCTGCCTCGTTCAATGCCTGTGCTTCGCCTGGCGTTGCCCCGCTGGCATCCGTCTCCGGGGCGCCACAGGCGGTAAGCATCAATGCCACTATGGGCGGGAGGAAAGGCAAAGCGGACTTCATTGGACTATTCCTCAATCTCGTTCCCCGCCGCATCGGCAACATTGCCAATCTTTACGCCTGCCGAATCAATCGCATTCTCGGCAGCGCCGAATGCCTGGTCGGCCGCGGCCTCGGTATCCTTCACTGCTTCGCTCATCGTTGCATTGGCATCGGCGGTAATCGCCTCTGCGGCTTCGGCCGTTTCATTCTGCGCAGTCGGCGAACATGCCGCAACGCCGATCGATGCGGTGGCGAGGAGCGCGTATTTGGTCACATTTTTCATCGGCTGAGCCTTTCAGATCTGCGGAATATCAATCCCAACGCCCAACGCTAAACGAGGGTCCATGACGGTGCAATGCGCCGAAACCCGTATCATCTGTCGCCATGACGTTGACGACATATAAAGATATCTTTATATCGTTATTGCGATGACCCTTGCCCTTGAAATATTTCGCGCCCTTGCCGATCCCAGCCGATTGCGGATCATGGCGCTCCTCCAGACAATGGAGTTATCGGTCGGGGAACTTGCGCAGGTGCTTGGGCAGAGCCAGCCACGCGTCTCGCGACATGTGAAGATCCTGTGCGATGCCCGACTGGCGGAGCGGCGCAAGGAAGGCAGCTGGGTGTTTCTGGCACTCGGCGAGTCGGCGTTGGTCGACCCCGTGCTGACGGCGCTCGCGGCGTGGGGCGCCCATGAAGCGGATCATTGGGCGGTGGCGGACGCAGCGCGACTGGCGGCGGTGCGCGCTGATCGGGCGGCGGCGGCGAGTGCATGGTTCGAAGCAAATGCCGGCCAATGGGATGCGATCCGGTCGCTCCACATCGCCGAGAGCGAAGTCGAAGCGGCGATGACGCGCGCGTTGGGCGATGCACCCATCGGTCAGTTGATCGATATCGGTACCGGCACGGGGCGGATGCTTGAGCTGTTCGGGCCGCAGGCCGGGCAGTTACTCGGCATCGATCGCAGTTCGGAAATGTTGCGTCTCGCCCGTGCCAAACTCGCCGAGCGCGGGCTTGATCGTGCCGAACTGCGCCAGGCTGATCTCTATGCGCTGCCGCTGACGGATAGTCAGGCGGACGTCGCGATCCTGCACCACGTGCTGCACTTTGCGCAGCAACCGGGCGCTGCCATTACCGAGGCGGCGCGCGTGCTCAATCCGGGCGGACGCTTGCTGATCGCGGATTTTGCGCCGCATGACCGCGAGGAACTGCGCGCCCGCGATGCGCATACCCGGCTCGGTTTTTCGGATGATCAGGTGTCGGGTTGGTTCGACGCGGCGGGGCTCGCGATGTCGCAGGTCGATACGCTCGAGGGTGGACAGCTTACCGTCAAATTATGGCTCGGCCGCAAGACCGGGGCCGTGCTCAAGCAGGTGAAGGCAGCATGACGATTTCAATCCCGCAACTCGAAGAGGCGCGCCGCGCGCTTGACGCACCGTTGTTTGCCGATCTGGCGGGCGACGCGAATGTGTCGTTCGAATTCTTCCCGCCCAAAACGGAGAAGATGGAAGAGGCATTGTGGGAAACGGTGAAGACGCTCGAACCATTTGGGCCGCGCTTCGTCTCGGTCACCTACGGCGCTGGCGGCACGACGCGCGAGCGCACCCACGCCACGGTCGCCCGGATTCAGCGCGAAACGCCGATGCCTGCCGCCGCGCATTTGACCTGCGTTGAGGCAAGCAAAGCCGAGATCGATGCGATTGCCGACGCCTATTGGCAAGCGGGTGTGCGCCACATCGTAGCGCTGCGCGGTGATGCGCCCGGCGCCAGCGGGTTTGTGCCGCACCCGGAAGGGTACACCAACGCCGCTGATCTGGTGGCGGGGCTGAAGCGGCTGCACCCGTTCGAGATTTCAGTGGCGGCTTACCCCGAATGCCACCCCGATTCGCGCGATCCGAACGACGATCTCGACAATCTGAAGCGCAAGCTTGATGCGGGCGCGACGCGGGGCATTACGCAGTTCTTTTTCGAGCCGGAAACGTTTTTCCGCTTTCGTGACCGGGCAGCAGCGGCCGGCATCAGCGCGGAAATGGTGCCTGGCATCATGCCCGTCACCAATTTCGCCAGCATCCTGAAAATGTCCGCAATGTGCGGCACCGCGGTGCCGGCATGGCTGGGCCGGTTGTTCGAGGGGCTCGATGATCATCCCACCAGCCGCCAGTTGATCGCGGCGACCCTTGCCGCTGAGCTTTGCCGCAAGCTCTATGCAGGCGGTGTGCGTGACCTGCATTTCTACACGCTCAACCGCGCGGAATTGAGTTTCGCGATCTGCCATCTGCTGGGGCTGCGCGCGAAGGCGGCAGCGCCGGTGGCCGTGAACGCGGCGGCCTAGATTGCCGTCACCCCGGACGTGTGCCGGGGCCCAACGGGCGACAAGAGCCGCGCCCGGGTGCTCAATAGGCTCAGTAGGCCCCGAACAGTTTCGGGGTGACGAAGGAGAACGAAGATGACGCCACGTGAAACGCTCCTTGCCCAGGCTGCCCAGCGTATCCTGCTGACTGACGGCGCGTTCGGCACCGAAATCCAGAACTGGAAGCTTGTCGAGGCCGATTATGCCGGCGACTTGAAGCTCGCCAAGGACCAAAAGGGCAATAACGACATTCTCGCGCTCACCAAGCCCGAGGTGCCGGAAACGATCACGCGTGAATATCTGGAGGCCGGATCGGACATTGTTTCGACCAACACGTTCAGCGCGAACCTGATCAGCCAGGCGGATTATGCCGCCGAACATCTTGTGCGCGATATCAACCTCGCTTCCGCCCGAATTGCACGCGCACTCGCGGATGAATATGCTGCGAAGGATGGCCGCCCGCGTTTCGTGGCAGGCGCGATCGGGCCGACCAACAAGACGCTGTCGCTATCGCCCGACGTCAACGATCCCGGCTTCCGCGAGATCGACTTCGATTATCTGAAGGACGTGTATCTCGAACAGGTGCTTGCGCTGGTCGAAGGCGGCGTCGATTTCATCCTGATCGAGACGGTGTTCGACACACTGAACGCCAAGGCCGGGATTATGGCGGTGATCGAGGCGGGCGAGGTGCTTGGCCGCGACATCCCGATCATGTTGTCGATGACGCTCACCGATCTGTCTGGACGTAACCTGTCAGGGCACACCGTCGAGGCGTTCTGGCATGCGGTGCGGCACGCCAAGCCAGTGACAATCGGGCTGAACTGCTCGTTCGGCGCGCAGCAGCTCCGCCCGCATGTGAAAACGCTGGCGGGCATCGCCGATACGCTGATCATGGTCTATCCCAATGCCGGGCTGCCCAACGAACTCGGCGAATATGACGAACTGCCCGAGGAAACCGCCGCGCTGGTCAAGGAATGGGCCGAGGCCGGTCAGGTCAACATCCTGGGCGGCTGCTGCGGATCGACGCCAGCGCATATCGCGGCGATGGCGAATGCGGTCGCGGGGCTGCCCGCGCGCGCAGTGCCGGTGCCACCGGTGGTGACGCGGCTGGCCGGGCTGGAGCCGATGACGATGG
>CAZYOU010000032.1:0-236 GCA_964649315.1 uncultured Stakelama sp.
AAGGCGGCCTTGTAGAAATCGATCGCCTCGGCGGCGCGGTCGTCGCGAATGGTGAGATGCGGGGTGACGCCAGTGGTCGGCCCCTGCGGTGCATCTGTCATGAAAAAGCTCCTCTGCCGGTGCGAGACTGCCTGTGCGACTCGTCGTTGACGGGTGTGCCCAGTTCAGTTATTAAAAACAACAATGAAGTTACAAAAAAGAAGTAAAAACGACGAAGTGATTGAAAAACGGCGTTA
>CAZYOU010000032.1:246-3304 GCA_964649315.1 uncultured Stakelama sp.
CGCACGCCCTCGACTTGATCGGGGATCGCTGGGCGTTGTTGGTGGTGCGAGAACTGATGTTCGGCGGGCGGCGCTTTGGCGAAGTGCGGGCCTCGCTGCCGGGGATCAGCGCCAATGTGCTCACCCAGCGGCTCGAAGCGCTGGAGGCGGCCGGGATCGCCCAGCGCCGCAAACTGCCACCGCCGGCGTCGGTCCAGGTCTATGAGCTGACACCCTGGGGCTATGAGGCTGAGGACGCGATCAAGGTGCTCGGGCGCTGGGCGGCGCGATCGCCCCAGCATGATCCCAGTTTGCCGCTGAGCGCCGCATCATTGATGCTGTCGTTCCGCACCATGTTTTCAGCGGCGCGCGCGGACGATCTTCGCGCTACCATCGCCTTCCAAATCAGTGACGAAGCATTCACGGCGAGCATCGCGCGCGGTGCTATCGCGATTTCGCGCGGTAGCGACGATGGCGCGGCGCTGACAATCGCGGCTGCGACCGCGCCGATGATCGCGGCGGTGGTCTATGGCGGCATGCCGATCGAGGCGGCGATTGCAGAGGGCATGGTGACCATCACCGGCGATCGCAGTTTGGCTGAACGCTTCGTCACACTGTTTCCGCTGCCGCCAAAGGTGGGTTCGGCTTGACGCGGGCGCAATCCGTTTCCACTGGGATATGCCAAAGCGTGGTTCCCTTGTCCGTACACGGGCTAAGGTCCGGGCTTTGATCTGCCCTGACCGAATGGTACCGAGAGCCGCATGACCGATATTCCCAACACCCAGCCCGACAGCCGCGCCACCACGATCATGGACGCCCCCGACAAGGTGGTGAAAGTCCGCGAGATGTTCGGCATCGATTCGGACATGGAAGTGCCGGCGTTCAGCGAAGCCGATGAACGCGTGCCCGACCTTGATCCCGCTTATGTGTTCGATGCTGATACCACGCTCGCGGTCTGCGCGGGCTTTGCGCATAATCGCCGCGTGATGGTGCAGGGCTATCACGGCACCGGCAAGTCTACCCATATCGAACAGGTCGCCGCGCGGCTGAAATGGCCGTGCATCCGCATCAATCTCGACGCGCATATCAGCCGGATCGATCTGGTTGGGCGTGACGCGATCGTTCTCAAAGATGGGCAGCAGGTGACGGAATTCCGTGAGGGCCTGCTCCCTTGGGCGCTGCAGACGCCGACGGCGCTTGTTTTCGACGAATATGATGCGGGCCGCCCTGATGTTATGTTCGTCATCCAGCGTGTGCTGGAAACCGAAGGCAAGCTGACCCTGCTCGACCAGAACCGGGTGATCCGCCCGAACCCTTATTTTCGCCTGTTCGCGACTGCTAATACGGTTGGCCTGGGCGATACCAGCGGGCTGTATCACGGCACCCAGCAGATCAACCAGGGGCAGATGGACCGGTGGAACATCGTCGTCACGCTCAACTATCTGCCCGCCGCGGTTGAGGCGCAGATCGTGCTCGCCAAATCTGGCGAGTATGACAAGCCCCACGGCAAGCAGGTGGTCGACAATATGGTCCGCGTCGCTGACCTGACGCGCAAGGGCTTCATCAACGGCGATATCTCGACCGTGATGAGCCCGCGTACCGTGATCACCTGGGCACAGAATGCGCTGATCTTCGGCGATGTCGGCTTCGCGTTTCGCTTGAGCTTCCTCAACAAATGCGATGAGGCGGAACGCGCATTGGTCGCGGAATATTATCAGCGCGTGTTCGGCAAGGATTTGCCCGAAAGCGTCGTCGGCAAGGCCTGATATGGCGACGGAGACCCCTCTCGATCGCTTCAAGACCGTGCTCGGTGGTACTGCGCGGGTGCTGGCCGATGAGGCGGAGGTCGAGCTCGCCTATACGGCCGATGCGCCCACCCAATCGGGCAAGAACATCAAAGTGCCGATGCCAGCGCGTAATCTACCCGCGGATCAGGTCGCCGAGGCGCGTGGTTTCGCCGATGGCTTTGCGCTTCGGCTGAAGCACCACAATGCAACGCTTCATCTGAAGGGTGCGCCGGTCGAGGCCGTCGCGCGGGCGGTGTTCGATGCGGTGGAGAGCGCGCGGGTCGAGGCGCTGGGGTCGCGCGGCTACCAGGGCATCAGCGACAATCTCGAAACGGCGATGAACGTTCGGCTACGTGCTGATCCGATCGTGCGGGCACGCACCCGAGATGAAGTGCCGCTTTCAACCGCGGTCGCGTTGATGGTGCGCGAACGGTTGACGGGACTTGCTGTGCCGGAAAGTTGCGAAGACGGCATGGCCATGGTCCGCGACTGGATTGAGGAAAAGGCGGGCGGCGATCTCGACGCGTTCGGCCTTGTCATCGACGATCAGGCGGCGTTTGCGCAATTGTCGATGAAGCTGCTGCAGGACCTCGATCTGGTCGAAGGCGATATGCTGCCCGATGAAGCCGATGACGGCGGCAGCGACGACGAAGGTCAGGACGACCAGCAGCAGGACGATAGCGACGAAGGCGAAGACGCCGGCGAGCAGGGCGAAGGCCAGATCGAACAGCGCGGCGATACGCGCGACGCCGATCAGGAAGAGGGCGAGGGCAGCGAGCAGCGCGAAGACTCGCCCGACGATGCCGATGGAGAACCGGGCGACGAGGGCGATGACGGGATGATGCCCGTGCGGCCGAACCGGCCGATGGCCGATTTTGCGCCGCAGTTCGAATATAAGGCGTGGACGGGCCAGTTCGACGAGGTGATTGCCGCAACCGAGCTGTGCGATGCCGAAGAGCTGGCGCGGTTGCGCTCCTACCTTGATCAACAGCTCGTCCATCTGCAAAGCGCGGTCAGCAAGCTTGCGAATAGGCTGCAACGGCGCCTGATGGCGCAGCAGAACCGTAGCTGGGATTTCGACCAAGACGAAGGGATGCTCGATGCGGCCCGGCTGGCGCGCGTCATTATCAACCCGATGCAGTCGCTCAGCTACAAGATCGAGCGCGAGACCGATTTCAAGGATACCGTTGTCACCTTGTTGATCGACAATTCGGGGTCGATGCGCGGGCGGCCGATTTCGATCGCAGCGATCAGCGCCGATATCCTTGCGCGCACACTCGAGCGGTGCTGAG
>CAZYOU010000032.1:3314-23315 GCA_964649315.1 uncultured Stakelama sp.
GTTAAAACCGAAATCCTCGGCTTCACCACCCGCGCCTGGAAGGGGGGGCAGTCTCGCGAGAACTGGCTTGCTGCGGGCCGACCGCCCCAGCCCGGTCGCCTGAACGACATCCGCCACATCATCTACAAACAGGCAGATGAGCCCTGGCGGCGCGCCAAGACAAACCTTGGCCTGATGATGCGCGAAGGGTTGCTGAAGGAAAATATCGACGGGGAGGCGCTGTTATGGGCGCACGCCCGGCTGATCGCGCGGCCTGAGGATCGCAAGATCCTGATGGTGATATCAGACGGCGCACCGGTCGATGATTCGACGCTGAGCGTAAACAGCGGCAGCTATCTCGAGCGACACCTTCGCCAGGTGATTGGCTGGATCGAAGCGCGTTCGCCGGTTGAGCTGTGCGCGATCGGCATCGGTCATGACGTGACGCGCTATTATGCGCGCGCGGTGACGATCATGGATGCCGACCAGCTTGGGGGCACGATGATCGAGCAACTGGCGGCATTGTTCGATACCAAATGACTCTTATGGTCTCGGCACCGGCCAGTGGTTTTCAGGGGCCTATCAAGCGATCCGTGACGATTGCGGGGCACCAGACATCGATCAGTCTGGAACCGATATTCTGGGCCGCGCTCGATGCCGCTGCCGCAGAGATGGAGCTGCCGCTCAACGCTTTGATCGCCGCAATCGATGCGATCCGTATCACCGCCGCTGCGCCGCCAAACTTGGCGAGTGCGCTGCGCACTTGGTTGTTCGCTCAAAAATCATTCGTTAGTGAAAATCATTCGCAACTAGCTTGACGATGCGAATGCCTCGCAATAGACAGCGCCCATCGCGAGTCACTCGCAATTGGGGATGTGTTTTTAATGCGTTTTTCGTCTTTGACCGCCATTGCGGCCGTCTTGCTCGTCGCTCCGGTCCATGCCTATGCAAATACCGATCAGCCGACTGATGACGTAGACGCAGCCGCCGGGCTGCAAAGCGGCACTGAGATCATCGTGACCGGCAAGGTGGAAGGCTATCGCACCGAACAGACGAGCAGCGCGACCAAAACCAACACCCTGCTGATCAACGTGCCCCAGGCCGTATCGGTGCTGACGCGTGAGCAGATTGACGATCAGGCGATCCGCTCGGTGGCTGATCTGGTGCGCTCTGTTCCCGGCGTTTCGGCAGGGCAGGGTGAGGGCAATCGTGACCAGATCACGCTGCGCGGCAACAACACCACCGCCGACTTCTTCGTCGATGGCCTGCGCGACGACGTCCAGTATTTCCGCAGCTTCTACAATGTCGATCGGGTGGAGGTGTTGAAAGGCCCGAACGCGATGATTTTCGGGCGCGGCGGCGGCGGCGGGGTGTTCAACCGGGTCACCAAGGGGCCGATCATCGGCAGCACCAGCGGCACTGGCGAAGTGACCGGCGACACCTTTGGCAGTTGGGCCGCGACGGGCGATGTGAACGTCGATCTGGGTGGCGCTGCGCTGCGCGTGAACGGGGTCTATGAGGAGCTCGATAACCACCGCGATTTTTATGAAGGCGCGCGCTACGCCGTGAATCCAGTGGTCGGTACGGAACTGGCCGGCGGCGTCAAGCTGCAGCTCGGTTATGAACATGTCGGCGATGACCGGGTGACGGATCGTGGCATCCCCTCACAGAACGGGCGCCCGCTGGTCGGCTTTCGCGACACGTTTTTCGGCGCGCCCGGGCTGAACGAGACGCTGTTCGAAGCCAATGTCGTCCGTGCGCGCGCCGAGGCGCCGGTAAGCGATCGGCTGACGCTCAGCGCGCAGCTGCTCTATGGCGATTACAACAAGTCCTACGCCAATGCCTTTCCGGCAACCGCGGTGACCGTGAATGCCATGACCGGCGCGCGCGGCCTGGGCGTGGAGGCGTATTTCGACCTAACCCAGCGTGAGAATTTCATTGCCCAGGGCAATGCCGAATGGCGTGCCTCGACGGGCGGCATCGATCATGTCGTGCTGTTTGGTGGCGAATATACCCGGCAGGATAGTGGCAATGAACGTCGCAACGGGTTCTTCAATCCAGCTGCCCCGCTAACGGCGGCCAATCGCCGTGCGACAGTCGCGCTGACCGATCCTTTTGTCATTCCGCCCTTCGCTTATATCGCTGGGCCAACCGGCAATGCCAATCGGCAGACGCGGAGCGAACTGAGTCAGGGTTCGGTGTATCTGCAGGATCAGATCAGCATCGGCGATCATGTCGATGTCATTGCCGGCATCCGCTATGATCGACTGGATCTGGTGGTGAACGACATCATCGCCGGGCGGTCGTTCCAGCGCAGCGATGATCTCTGGTCGCCCCGGTTCGGGTTGGTGCTGAAGCCGATCGCCAATGTGTCGCTCTATGGCAGCTATTCGCGGTCGTATCTGCCGCAGTCGGGTGATCAGTTTCTTTCGCTTACGGCGACGGACGCCGCGCTCGTGCCAGAGCGTTTCGACAATTACGAGCTTGGGGCAAAGTGGGACATCACGCCGCAGCTGCAGGCGACGATTGCCATTTATCAGCTCGATCGCACCAACACGCGCGCCACGGGCCCGACGCCGGGTACGATCGTATTGACGGGCGAGCAGCGGTCAAAAGGCGTCGAGCTGGGCGTGACCGGCAACATCACCAAGCGGTGGCAAACCAGTCTGGGCTATGCCTATACCGATGCGGAGATCACCAGCACCACATCGAGCGCGCCCGTCGGGCGTCGCGTGGGCCAGGTGCCGCGGCACCAATTCTCGCTGTGGAACCGTTACCAGATTCTGGATCGGCTTGGCGTTGGGGTTGGCGTGTATCACCAGGCCGATCAGTTCGCGACGATCAGCAACGCGGTGACGTTGCCCGCCTATACCCGGCTCGATCTGGCGCTATTTGCCAAGCTGACCGACCGGATCGACGCGCAGGTGAATATCGAGAACGTCACCAACGCCACCTACTTCCCGGTCGCGCATAACGACGTGAATATCTCGACCGGTGCCCCCACCAACGCCCGCTTCACGCTGCGCGCGCGGTTCTGACGCAGGTTTAGTACGACTGGGGTGGCGTTACCGCCCCAGCAGCACCCGCGCCTGACCCGCGATCTGCGCAAGCATTGCGGCATTGGGTGCGGGCGCACGGCGGGCGCGGTCGACCAGCGCCTTGAACTGACCGACGCGCATGGCATTTTCGGTCAGCCACGCCTCGACCAGCGCCTGCGGATCACCCGCTGCGTTCCGGCTGAGGAATTCAAGCCGCAACTGCTGAAAATCGCGCGCAAGCCCGGCGATCAGCAGCCGCTCCCATGGATCGCTCGATGTGATCCACGCCGCATTGGTCTGTGCCCAATCGAGCCCCAGCGCCTGGCCAAGCCGGGTAAAGGCGCGCGTCAGCACGGTTTCGTCGATGCCGAGCCGCTGACCCAGATCGGCCAACCCGATCACCCCGTCGAGCTCAAACAGCCGCAGCACCTTGTGGATCAGCTTTGATGGTGCGCCAAAGCCCTCCAGACGCGTCACGATCCGCTGACTCTGGGTCTGTGCTTCTTCCAGCAGCAGTGCCTTGGTCTGCTTGTCGAGCGCGTTGAACCCATTGGCGACCCGGTCGAGGACTGGGCCGGGGCTGGTGCCGGGGCGGGTGATGCGGAGCAAATCGGCCATTTGCGAGCGGACCCCAATCGCCACTTCGTCGAACAGGATGATCCGGGCGGTTTCGGGCATGTCAGCCGTCTCGATCTCCGCCCACAGCGCGGGTAGCCCGAACAGCTGCTCGACCACGACAAACATCGCCGCGATATCGGCCATCGCCGCGCCTTCTTCCTCGGCGAGCTCGAAGGGGTGGAGCACGCCGAGCCGGTTGATGAGGCGGTTGGCAAGCTTGGTCGCGACGATTTCACCGCGCAGCTGATGGCTGTCGATCGCCTCGGCGAACTGCTTGCGCATCGCCTTGGGGAAAGCGGCACGCAGATCGGCAAGCAGCAGCGGATCTGTGGCAAGCGGGCTGGTTTCAATCGCGTCCTGCAACGCCAGCTTCGCCGTGGCGAGCAGCACGGCAAGCTCCGGTCGAGTAAGCCCCTGGCCCTCCTGCGCGCGGCGGAGAAGTTCCTCATTGCCGCCCAGCCCTTCGACCACGCGGTCAAGCCTGCCGCTGCCCTCGAAAATCTCGATCAGGCGAACATAGCTGGCGAGCGACTGCGCACCGTCATTCTCCATGATCGACAAAGCGAGCGTCTGCAGGCGATTATCCTCCAGCACGATGCTGGCGACATCGTCGGTCATCGATACGAGCAGCTTGTTGCGCTTTTCGAACGTCAGCCGCCCTTCGATCATCTCGCGGTTGAGCGCGATCTTGATGTTCACTTCATTATCCGAACAATCGACGCCCGCCGAATTGTCGATGAAATCGGTGTTGATCCGCCCACCGCGTGCGGCAAAGGCGATCCGCGCGGCCTGGGTGACGCCCAGATTGGCACCCTCGCCGATCGCAGTCGCACGCAGATCCTCGGCGTTCACGCGCAGCCGATCATTGGCGGGATCGCCGACCTGAATATTGTTCTCGGCCGCTGCCTTCACATAGGTGCCGATGCCGCCGAACCAGATCAGATCGACCTGCGCCTTCAGGATCGCCGAAATCAGCGCCACCGGATCGAGTTCGGCAACGTCGATGCCGATCAAGTCACGCATCTGCTTTGACAGCGGGATCGACTTGTCGGTCCGCGCGAAAACACCGCCGCCCTTGGAGATCAGTTTGGTATTATAATCCGCCCAGCTCGACCGGGGCAGGGCGAACAGCCGCGCACGCTCGGTCCAGCTCGTTGCTGGATCAGGATCGGGATCGATAAAGATGTGCCGGTGATCGAACGCCGCGACCAGCTTGACGGCTTTCGACAGCAACAGGCCATTGCCAAACACGTCGCCCGACATGTCGCCGCAACCCGCAATGCGGATCGGCTGGGTCTGCACATCGATGCCACGTTCGGCGAAATGGCGTTGCACCGATACCCAGGCGCCCTTGGCAGTGATTGCCATCGCCTTGTGATCATAGCCCTGGCTGCCGCCCGAGGCGAAGGCATCGCCGAGCCAAAAGCCGCGTTCGAGGGCGATGGCGTTTGCGACGTCGGAAAAGGTCGCCGTGCCCTTATCGGCGGCGACGACGAAATAGGGATCTTCGCCGTCATGGATGGCGACCTGCGCGGGATGCACCACCTTGCCGTCGACGATGTTGTCGGTGACCGACAGCAGGGTGCGAATGAAGATGCGGTAGCTTTCGGTGCCCTCGGCCAGCCACGCGTCGCGGTTGGAGACCGGCGGCAATTGCTTCGGATAAAAGCCGCCTTTGGCACCGGTCGGCACGATCACTGCGTTTTTCACGCGCTGCGCCTTCATCAGGCCCAGAATCTCGGTGCGGAAATCATCCCGCCGATCTGACCAGCGCAAGCCCCCGCGGGCGACGGGGCCGGCGCGCAGATGGATGCCCTCAACGCGCGGGCTATACACCCAGATTTCGCGCCACGGGACCGGCGCGGGCAGGCCCGGCACAAGCTTGCTGTCGAGCTTGAAGGCAAGTGCTTCGGCTGCAGCGGGGGAGAAGGCGTTGGTGCGCAGCGTGGCCGCGATGACGCCGTTGATCGCGCGGAGGATACGATCGTCATCGATCGCCGAAACCGCATCCAGGCCCGCTTCGATCGCAGCGATGGCAGCATCCGTACCGCCCTTGGCCTTGGGGCGATGGGCGGCCTCGAACCGGGCGATGAGTGCTTTGGCGACCGCGGGTGCGCGGCGCAACGCATCGACGACGGTCAGCAGGCTGTACGTCATCCCGGCCTGCCGCAAATAGCGGAACCACGCCCGGAACAGCACGACAGCCGCTGGCTTCAGGTCGGCATCGACGATCAGCCGGTTGAACGCGTCATTTTCGGCCTTGCCTTCCAGCACGGCGGCGATGGCGGTTTCGAGTATCTCGGTGTCGCCGGCAAAGGGTGCCTGCGCTGATCCTTCACTGGGCGCGATGGCAAAATCATGCACGAAGCCCTGAGCTTCGTCCGTCAAGGCCGTCGGCACTTCTTCGAGCACCCGAAAGCCGAAGTTTTCGAGCACCGGCACGGCATCGGACAGGGCCAGAGCACCGCCCAGGCGATAGATCTTCAAGCGCGCCCGGCCACCCGCCTCAAACAGGCGAACCGATCGTGCGTCGCTGTCATCCAGTGTCGCCAGCCGTTCGATATCATGCGCTGCATCTTCAGCCGTGCTGACGGTGCGATAGCTCTCGGGAAAGGACGCTGCGTGGCGCAGCGCCAGTCGGGCGGCGCGCGTCGGCTCGAGCCGCTCGGCAAGCGCCTCTTCGACCGCTGGCACCCAGCCGCGCACCATGCGCTGCAACCGCTCGTTAAGGGGGGCCGAATCGGGCATCCGGCCATCACCGCGCAGATCGAAGGTATAGCGGATCATCGCAATCACCCCGTCCTCCAGTGCAATCGACCAACTAAGAAGCGACCCGTTTGATGCCTCTGCCAGCATCTCGCCGATGGCGATCCGGCGCGCGGTCGACACATCATCACGCGGCAGCCAGACAAAGGCGAACATGTGCCGCCCGAGCATGCTGCGCACCAGCACCATTTCGGCGCGGGGCCGGTCGGCCAGCGACATCGCGGTCAGCGACAATTGTTCAAGCGATTCCTGATTGAACGCCGTCACCAGATCATGCGGCAGCGCGCCGATCGCGTGGTTCAATGCCTTGCCTGTATGACCGCGGGGATCAAAGCCGAGCTTTTTCTCCAGCATTTCCAGTCGGGCACGGAGCACGGGCACATGATGCGGCGGCGCATTCAGCGCGGCGCTGGTCCAAAGCCCGGCATGGATCGACAGACCGGTGATCTTTTTCCCGTCGCGCACCGGCACAATCACCAGATCAAGCGGCACATGACGGTGCACGCTCGAAATCAGGTTGGATTTGACGACCAGCGGCGGTGCATTGCCGTCCTCGAACCACTTCAACGCCAGCGCGCGCGACGCTTCAGCGAGCAGCGGTACTGGCTGTTCGTGGCGGGCGATGCCCAGCTGTTCGCCGACGGTCCCATTGCGATGCCAGCGCTCATAGCCAAGCAGCGTCATGTTGCGATCGGCAAACCAGTCGAGCAGGGCCGCGCCTTCGCGTAGTTCCAAAACGGTGGTGCGGGCGAGCAGGGCAGCATCATCGCTCAACCGCGCCTGCATCGCCAGCCAGTCGCCGACGGCGGCCCGCACATTGGCGAGGCCCCGTTCAAGGTCACGCAGCAGCGCGCGGCGCTTGCGGGCATCGGCGCGCTCCATCTCGATATAGATCATCGATTCGGGCTTGCCCTGGCCCACGCCCTGCAGGACGCCGTCATTGTCGCGCTCTACTGGCAGCACCGGGTGGATGATACGGTCGATCGCAATGTCGTGCCCGCTTATCGCCGCCGCGATCGAATCCACCAGAAACGGCATGTCGTCGTTGACGATCGCAAGCCGCATCTTGCGGTGCGCGGCATCCCCGGCGATCGATTCCAGGCTGAGGTTCGGTGCACCGGGCGTTCGCTCACCGGCCGTGGCGGCCATGAAGCGCGCAGCCTCTGCCCGCTCGGCCTTGCCGAACCCTTCCAGTTCGCCCGGCAGGGCACCTTCGACCAACCTGACGGCAAGCGCATCAGACAGCGATTTCAGCGTGGTTTTGACCATGCCCCGCTATGCGCCGAGCCGCGCGCCTTCTCAAGAGTCTGTGCGCTGCCCGTCGTGCGCAATTGCCCGGGCGCGGTGCCCGGGACAGCCCATATCAGCCTTTGCGGGCGGCCTTGGCGATCAACCCGCCTGAACCCGCGCTGCTGGCGTTGATGCTCGCCATGATGTCGACAGTACCATTGTCGCCGGCGCGCGCGACCAGCAAAACAAAGTCCCCGATTGCCAGACCCGTGGCGAAATCAATCGTCGCCATTGGCGCGCGATCGGCAAAGGCCGTGCGGGCTTGGGCAACCGGATCGGCCTTCGTCACGGGACGGCGCAGCGCGCGTTCTGCCGCCACAATCCCCTTGATGCCGCCTTCGGCCATATCGAGAAAATCGGCCAGTGCGCCGCTGGGGACGTTGCAGCGCCGCGCATGGCTGAGCACCGTGGCGAACTCGGTAATGCGTGTCTTATCGTAATCTGCACCGAAGATCAGTTTGACAACGGGCGTCATCGGCGCGCGGGCCTGTTCGGCGATCCCTGCTTTTGCGAGCAGATCGGCATAGGTGGCCGGATCGACTGCCGCCGCTGTTGCAAAGTCAAACGCCCGGCCGAGCGCGCGGTACAGCGCTGACCGGCTTCGGGTATCCGACGCCCGGGCGGCAGCGGCCGATTGCTGCGCGAGCATCAGTTGGTCTGCGAGCGGCTGCACCGCGCCTTCATGGTCGGTTCCGCCATCATGGTGGCCATCATGGTCGGCGACGAAATCATCCGCCTGATCGCTGATCGGGTGACGATCCTCGCCAATGTCGGCACTTGGACCGCTTGCCCAGGCCGGTGCGGTGACGGGTGCCCGAACGGCGGTTCGCACCGATTCGGCGACTTCGGCATTCAGCGCGGCCTGGGTCGCGGGGTCGACCAGCTCTTTCCAATTGATCACGCCATAGATGAAATCGATCGTGTCATCGTCCGATGAAAACGGCATCAGGATGCCGCGGTACATGGTGTTGTGCCCCCGCGTACCGACGAATTCGGCCTCGAAACCGATTGGCGCACGATTGGCGATTATCTGCAAATAATGGTCGGTCAGGCGCGACAGCAGCGATCGGCTGGGGACCTGGTTGATGTGGGTGACATTGGTGTCGAGCGCGCACTCCTCGCGCAGGGCCTTGCCCAGAAACGGGATGGCGGGGTTATCGATCCCGCCGGTGAAATCGAGCAGCACGCTATGTGGCCCGAAATCGGCGATGTTTTCCGGATCTAGATCGGCGATCGCGGGATAGGCACGTCCGTTCAGCAAGGACACCCAGTGGTTATAGGCGCGCACATGCATGCGGCGCTCGTCGGTGCCGATGTCGAGCCTGGGGTTGTCATCCACGCGCAAATCGGCCTGATCGTGGCTGTCGACATCAGCCCGGTGATCGCGGTCGGTACGGTCGTCTTCGAACCCGCGGAGCGTGTCCATACGCATATCCCCATTGGGCCAATGGCCTGTTTCCCCAGCGTTCTGCCCGATTGTGGTAAATCTTGTGTAAAGGGGAGCCAGGGTTTTGGTGCCCGGCTTTTGTGGGGCGACGCTGCATCCGGCGGGCAGCGGCTGCATGACTTGCCAGCCCGGTATTGCTCTGATAACAGCCGCGCCTCGACGATGCGGTTCCGCGCGTCGCACCAGGCGCCGCTTTAGCTCAGTTGGTAGAGCATCGCATTCGTAATGCGGGGGTCACAGGTTCGAGTCCTGTAAGCGGCACCACTTCCGGTCAAAACCGCGAACCGCGGGGCCGGCCTTCATGTTGCCCTTGGTGGCAGCCGCTTCGAGCACCGCGGTGGAACCAGCGACGACGATATCGTTGTCGTTGACCGACACGCTGCCTACCAACATCCGCACGTAGGAG
Organism: uncultured Stakelama sp.; assembly: GCA_964649315.1. Classification (GTDB taxonomy): domain Bacteria; phylum Pseudomonadota; class Alphaproteobacteria; order Sphingomonadales; family Sphingomonadaceae; genus Sphingomonas. The sequence goes on from CAZYOU010000032.1 coordinate 12,859, forward strand.
CGCCGCAGGTCGGCGTTCTGTCCCACGATCTCCGCCCGCAGCATCGCGCCGAACCGCTCAATGGAAGCATCGTCGATGATATGAGCACCAGCACCCAGTTGGTTCTGTAAGCTGTGCTCGGTTTCCGTCAGTGCCGCGATTGATGCGCGTCCTTCGGCAAGCTTCTCGCCGAAGATCGCATCGCGCGGACTCATCAGCCCTTCTTCGACGAGTTCGAGTAGACGACGCAGCCGGGTTTCGGCGGCGATCCGTTCACGGCGAACGCGGTCAAGATCATCCTTGCGCCGCTTGTCGGCATCGTCCGACCGGTCAAGAAGATCGGCAAGGAGCAGCTTTAGCCGCGAGGGTTCGAGGACGCGCTGGAGCAGGCCGTTGAGCACGATGCTGTCCAAAGCATCCTCTCGGATCGCCTTGTTAGGGCAGCTCGTGGCGCCAGCTGTCGCCTTGCGGTTGCAAATGTAATACCGATAAGCACCACCCTTGCCACTTCTCAGAACCATGCCAGACCCGCATTCGGGATGGCCGCACTTAGCAATTCCGGTCAGGAGCACTGGGGAATTGGTGATCCGCGGGGGTGTGACCCTCGGGGCAGCCTTGGTGCGTATCGCGGCGACGTTTGCGATGACGTCGGGCGCGATGATCTGCGGGCAAGCCACAACGATCGCCTCCGCCTCGGTCGGCTTCACGCCCTTCGCGTCGGCGGTGCGATCGCGGTAAGCGCCGGAATAATGCTGGCGAGTCAGGATGCCATCGACGTTGCTGTGGAAGAATGGCTTGCCACGCAATGTATAACCATTCGCATTGAGGTGCTTCGCGATGGCGCGGGTGCCCATCGGCTGGCCGTTCAAACCGAAGGTGGCCAGCTTGTAGATGAAGCGGACAATCGCCGCTTCCTCCTCGACAATGACGAGCTTCTTTCGGCCCTTGCGCCCATCAGTGACGACCACCCGTGATTCGTAGCCAAATGGAATCGGGCCCCCGTTCCAATACCCCGCGCTCGCATTGCCCCGCCGGTCGCGGCAGGTGAAGATCGAGGCGTCGTTGGCATATTTCTCGTTCATCACCGCGATCATCGAGCGCATCATCCGTCCGTTGGGATCATCAGCGATGTCCTCGACGAGCGATACTAGCCGCACGCCCGCCTCTGACAGCCTGTGCTCGGCCGTGACCTGCGTCAGCAGACGGCGTGCGAAGCGGCTCAGCGCATACACGACAATCAGATGCACCGGCCGGTCGGCAGCGGTCGCCTGGGCGATCATTCGATCGAATTCACGCCGATGGAGCTTGCGGCCGGAGACGTTCAGCTCCTCGAACTCTTCGGCTACAGTCCAGCCTTGCCGTTCGCAGTAGGAACGGCATGCAGCACGTTGAGCTGCCCCGGAAGCGTTGTTGCCGTCTTCGTCGTCGTTACTAACTCGGGCATAGATATAGGCGCGGAGCGGCTGGGTCATGTCAGGTCCTCAGATCGGTCAAACGGCCTTGTCGAACAGCGTCGCGAGCCGGTCGCGTAGACAGTGGTATACGAGTGCCGCCTCACCAGGCAGCAGTTTATCGATCCGCTCGGGAACGTCGGTGCGGGCGATTTTCGCATCAGAATCGAGTGGACGTGCAGGGTCAACCTCCGCGTCTGGACGATCCGAACGACTTGCGTCCAAAAACGAGTCACCCTCTGCGCCAGTCGCCTGGCACAGCGAAATGCAGGTGGGAGGATGACGGTCGGCCACGGCCGATGCCTCAAGTCAGCCGATCGCCTCAGTAGCCAAGCAACTTGTCGAGTGCCTCGTGAATGAGGTGGCGGACTTCCGCCTTGCGCCGGTCGTCCAGTGCGGTTGTGTCGACCAGGAGGCGGATGCTGGGGAAGTGGTCAGCCGTCATTTCGACCATGGCGACGGCTTCGCCGCTCGAGTCCTCAACGCAGTCGATGGTCTCGAGCTCTTGGATTTCGGCAGGTGCTTCGGCATCCTTGTTGGTCGGGGCTATCGCCTTGGCCTTGCCCGGCTTGACGATGCCGAGCTTCTCCAGCGCCTCGGCTGTGCCGAACCGCTCGGGACGGGCGAGCAGGGTCTCGAGCTTACCCTCCAGCTTGGCGACCGCGTTCTTCTCGGGCGAGCGCTTCGGATGCGCGGCATCGTCCTTAGCAGCGGCATCGCGGGCCTGCTGCACCTTATAGAGATAATCGATCGGCGGGTCCCCCGCCTTGACGTGAAGCTCGGCGAAGCGGGGCGCCTCCAAGCAGGCTTCGGCGGCCGCCAGCTCCCGTGTGACCCGGCTCTCGGTCCAGCCGATCCGGGCGGCCAGCACCAGCTGCGGCACCTTCCAGGCGCGGTGGAACTGGAGAAGCAGGATCGACTTGTCGATCTTGCGTGACTTCAGCGTCAGGAACGTCGCGGCGAAACGGTTGTAGAGATCGGCATTGTGTGTGCCGTCCCATTCGATAACGCGAACCAGGAGGTTCTCGGTGTTGCCGAACTGGAAGCGCATGGCCGTGACGCGCGCCCAGCCGTCAACGACGTGCCAGTCATCGCTGACCTTCATCACGACGATCGGCGCGATATTGTCCGGCGTCTGCACGGCATGGAGCAGTGCTTCCCCCGCGCCGCTGTCAAAATCATAGACGCCGCTCGGCGACTGGTCGCCGATCAAGAGGTCGCACAGCGGCACCTTGAACTCGCGCGGCTGGCACGGTGCGGCGGGAAACTCTTTGAAGATGCCCCCATCCGTGTTGATCGCGGCCACCTCGGCCACCGTCGGCTCGACCGCATAAGCACTGTCCGTAGCGGCCCTCTCGCTATCACGGTCACTCGCGTCGTCCGCCGCGCCGTCGCTTTCAGCTACGTTCGGCACTACCGTAGTCGCGTCGCCTGGGTCGGCATCAGCATCAACGGCGTCGTGGGGAGCGTCAGCGGCGTCGGTATCGCCTGCCACACGGCCACTCGCGTCGCTGATGGAAACCTGGGGTGCGATCACTGGCTCGGCCATGCCAGTGTCAGCGGTTTCCTGCGCCAGCATGTGAGGCGCTGTATCTTCTTCGGGCTGATCGACGTCGCCGCCGGTGTCCGCGTGCGTATCCGGCGCGGTCTTGGGCTTCACGGTTGCCGCAAAGTCAGCGGCGATCTTGGAAAAATCAGTCTGTTTGGTCACGGTCTTTCTCCCGCTCGAGCGGCGGGATGCCGACGAGTGGGAGTTCAATTATCGTCAATGGATCGTCTGATTTAGAGGACCCCCCTTGGTCGCAGCGATGAATCTTGCAAGCGATAGGCGCTGGTTCGCGGTCAGTGGTGCCGGCGGCGGCGTCGCAGAGTGATTGCCGCCACGCCCACGGTTCGGCGAGCGCACGCAATCGTGTTTACGGGCATGAGGGTCGCGCATCATGTCGGTCGCCGAGACCTGTCCACGCGCTGCGGCTCTGAGGCAGAATTCGAGTTCATCCGCTGAGATCGAGCGGTCGAAGCAGCTTGGGAAAGCAATCTCATGGTCAAGGCCGACATTGTCCCACGCGAGCCGCAGCATGTCGGTTTCGCGATAAGGATCGAACCAGATCGCAGGCATGAAACAGATCGTATGTCCAGGCGTCGTCGGATCGTTCGTGACGAACTGACTGGGTTCGTGTCGCGCTTTGGCAACCATGCCCGCGAGAAAGTCGTCGCCAAACCATTCGGAACCGGCCGCGACCGAGCCTGATTGCGCACTCTTGCCATTCAGGAGCATCTGCCAGCGGCGAGGGTTGGCGACGACGTCGCCCAGGCTGACTGGAAAAGGCGGCTTTGCATTGGCAGAATTTTTCTGTTGCCGGGCACACGTCGTCGCGTCGACGGCTTCGCGTAGAATCGATCGCGCAGTTGCGGGGCAGATGCGGGCGATGGCGAGGAACGCGAGACGACCGATCGCGCCGTCGGGCTTAATATTGAACAGCGCCGGCGACTGATTTGGCTTGCGGCCCTTGGACCATCCCAGCCAAGAGCGGACTTCGAGCAGGAATCGGATCGCCAGCAAGCGAACATCGCGTCCGGCAAAGAAATGCGCCGGTTCTTCGCCCTGCACATCGCGCAATCGCGAGTCGAGCACGAAAGGTGGTGCGGTGCGCGCATTGAACCCTGCCAGGTCCAGCGCAGGTTCGCTAACACAACCTTCGATCTCGTCGGTCACGTTCGCGTCCCCACCAGGACCGAAAGACCAGTGGGGATGTCGGGGATCATGGCCCATCGCCATCCCATCGCCGAACAACAGCGCGAGCGCGCCGCGGTGGCACCACATGCTGCCGACGTAGCGACCCGTGGGACTGTCAGCTGCGACCGCGCCAGCCAGCATCGACGTCGAGCCGAGCGCCGCCATCAACTTCGTCATCGTGACGCGGCTTGGGCCGCCGATCGCAAACATCAGCTCAAAAAATCGCTCCGCCTCCCAGAACAGCGCGACGACTGCCCGGAACTTGTCGCGGGAGTCCTTGATGGTCCGAAAGAACTCCATGTCCGGCATACGACGGTTTTCCCGCAGCAGCCTTTCCACACGCCCTGCGTCGCGGCGCCAGACCGCGTCAAACATGGCCGGCCATCCGCCGAGTAGCGTTTCTAGAAGGCTGATCCAGTCGATCAACGTGACGTCCAAGACCTGGCGTAGCAATTCATCGGCGCAGTGGTCCGCGTCATACGCCTGTCCGGTATAGTCTGGGTCAGTGACCAGCCTTCCCTTGGGATCGCGGTATACTCGCTCGAGATGGGCTTTAGGGTCACGGGACACCCGGCCCAGATTGGCGTCAACGCCGAACCAATAGGCCCAGCGGTAGATCACCGCTTGGCAGAGGTCGGCACTGTTAGCCGGTGACCGGAATGCGGCCTCGCGTTGGGCCGTGACAGTGTCCTCATACTTGCGGGCCATGATCATCATACGATCCATCACGGGATGGAATTCACTGACGATGTCGCGCATGCCGGGCAGCCTGCCCTGGCGCCATCCGGCTGCGCGCGTTTCGCGGCCCAGTATGCGTATGTCCGCCATTGACGGCGGCGACCAGTCCTTCGCCTTCTCAAGCACCGAAGTCGGCACGGCGTCGGGATTAGCCGCCATCTCTTCGGCGATAGCTGCGGCAACCCCAGCCATCATGGGGCTCGTTGGCTGACGCGGGTGCAGACTGCTGCTGCTATGTATTGCGGCCATCGGACTTCTCCAAATCATCAAGGAACGCGACATCTTCTTCGCGGACGACGCCGATCACATGCGCCGACCATCTGTTCATGGTGCGTTCTAGGACGGTCACCCGGTTAACCCCAACGAGTGCCAGCTGAAGGGCAGCCACATTGTCCCGGATCGGGACATCTGCTGCCAGCTTGGGCAGTAGCAGCGCAAGTTCGCGGGCCACCGCAACATATTCGCCCTCGATCTGACGTAGGTCGCGCACCTGGTGATAATGCCTGTCACGATCGGTCCATTCGAGCGCCGGCGCGCTGCTGGGCAACGGCGTTCGGCATGTCGCCGGGTTGGCGAGCAGGACCGCATGCGCTTCGCCGAAAGTGGCGAGAATTGGCGTCGGCTTGCCGTCGTGGATCGCCTGCTGCTTGAGCACGTCAATCTGCTCAGGGCTTGGCGACGCGCACATTGCGGTATTGTCGTCGCGGCGCTGCGCATGCTGGTCGTAGCAGCGGTGCAACTGGCCGATGAAGCTCGCCTGCAAGTCGATCTTCGTGATCACCGCGATCGCGCGCTCTGCCTCATGGCGAACAAACCGGGCCACATCTTCCTGGAGGACGAAGAAGCGCGACCGCAGCCTCTCCTTCTCTTCATGGATGGCAAGGAAGGCGTCGTCGTCGGAGCGGGTGATGCTATCGCGTAGCGCGAGCAGTTCGGCCCTGACCTGCTGGCGCTCCTGCTCGATGGCTTGGTGGTCAGTTAGTTCGTGCACAACGCCCGCACGGTCAGTCCATCGGAACGTCATGCGCTGATCCCCCGGTAACGAAGATTGGCGCGCGAGGTATCGAGCCAGTCATGTGCGCTACCACGCAAGAGATGACCGGGGAGGTCGATCTCGAGCAGCGCGCAGGTCGAACGGATCAGCTCCTGCTGGTCCATGGTCATGCGCAACTGGCGCCACCTGCCGGTCGAGCGCATGTCTTCGTCGACAGCGAGCCAGTCCTCATGCTCGGCGAAATAACGGTCGGCGCGTCGGCGCCAGGCTTGAAATTCGCCCTTGGCCGCTAGCTCTGCAGCGGCCATGTCGATCGCGCGCACCAGCACCGCACCGGCATCGCCGGCTGGCAGCTGGCGTGATGCGTCTGTGAGGCGCTGAACCAGTTCGGCGACGCTTTCACCAAGCAGGCCGTCCAGTCGCCAGCTGTCGGCGGCGACAAGGCCGCGATTGCGCAGGACAAATCCGAGCGCGATAGCGGCCGAAATGTCCTTGGGGTCGCGCCTGACCAGCGTCGCCCCCGCCGTCAGCAGCGCCCGCCGACGAAGGGCGTTCGCCGTGTGCCGCGCGATTAGCGATGCATACGACGCATCGGGCGCTATTGCCCCGCCATCGCCTGCCATATCGATCGCACCGCCTGCGGTGCTCGTCTTTCCTTCTTTATCATCCATGGCCATGATTCGGCTCCTTTCAGGAGCCTTTGATCAGATTCAGCCAAAAAGAATTAGAGGACCCCCCTTTTTTGAGGGTGGCGTGGAAAAGCAATATTATTGAGGTAGGAGTCGGCAGGTGATAGTATTCAGAAGATTGGGGGGTGTTGGCGAAATAAATCTTTCATCTTCTCTGAAAGCATCGCGTCGCCTTCCACGACTTGATTTTACACCCCCCTTTATTGAATTGCGAGAGCAGACCAGTGCAGTTTCAAATTTGCAACTTTGGCGAAGTCTGGGTCTCAGTTACTCCTGCCGAGGCTCACCGTATTGCGCGAAAGCGAACCGGTGCGCTTGCCGCAATTGTTCGGCAGCAGCGTAAGGATTTAAAGCAGGAGTCGCGCGAATATCGTCGCGCCGAGCGTGAGCTGCAAAATGATATGCGGGAAGCAGACCGGTGCAACCGCGCGTTCTGGAAACGCATCCGTATCAAGCCGGAACTTCTTTCGATGACCGCCATCGAACGCAAGCCAGAGACGCACAAGCCGACGAAGACCGGCTGGCTCGCTGGTGGGTCGCTGATGCCTCGCTATTCCGGCCAGATATTTGACCGAATGGGTCGTGCGGGCATCTTTTTTCGGGCGCGATATTATGGGCACTCAACCAAGCCCGGTGTCGGTCGCCGATCGACACTGTATATATGGCGGGGCGCGCATCAAATGGAAGACGGACGCATTCTGTTTGTGTCCAACGTCGGCGAGACAGCCGAAGAGGCAATTGCCGCGCTTGAAGCCGTCGAGCTGTTCAACCGCGAGGCCCAAGCAGGCGCCAAGCTGCTGTTCCATGCCATTGCCAACGTGCCATACCAACTCGTCGAGATGGACGGCGGGATCGATCGAATGTTCGAAATCGGACAGCGCTTCGCTGAGGAACAGTTTGGCAGCCGCGACCTTCCATTCGCGCTCGCGCTGCATGCGCCGTCGGAGCAAGGCGACCAGCGAAATTGGCATCTTCACCTGATTTTCTCGACCCGCCCGCTCGTTCGCACTGGCGACTATGAATGGGACATCGGCCGCATGATGCGCCTCGAGATCGACAATCCGGAAGCATTCGAAGAGATGCGACACCTCTATGCACGCATTCAGACCGAGGTCGTGCAGGAAGCTGGGCTCAACATCACCTACACGGCGCTTTCGAATGTCGAGCGCGGACTGCCCAACGCACGCCAGAAGCACTTGGGGTCGGCCCGGACCGCCCGCGTGCGACGCGGCGAGGTGGACCTTGTCAACGAAAGCAATTGGGAGAAGATGCTCGCGGGCGAAGCTGCGCTGCTTGATGAACAGCTTCGCCATGGCCAGGAGCGGGCAGCAGCCGAACAGGCGCTGCTCGATCGAGTCCAGGAACGCGCGGCGGGGTTGGTCGCGAGCGCGACGAATCGAACCAGCCTCGCCATCCCCGCCCTTGCCCATCATGCCGAGCCGATCGCCAATCTGTCGCGCACCGCTGCCACCCTTGGTGTCGATAAACCTGCCGATGCGCCGGCGCTGGCGGTGCCGGTTGCAAATTTGCAACCAGGCGACCGTGGGATCGCCGACGTCTCATCGCTGGCTTACCTGCCACCGTCCGAACACGACCGCGCACCCGGCACTTTGATCTCCGGTTCTGCCGTGCGCAGCATGGCGCGGCCGATCGACGTGTCGCGCGCGGTGGTAGAAATTGTCGACCGCGTGGTTGCCCTACCAAGCGTGCCGAGCCTGCCGATCGCATTTGGCGCGAATTATCGAATCGCGGCTGTGCCGGCGATATCCGCCGAGGGCGCACGCGCGGTCCTGCCGTCGCTTTCGCTCGGCAACATCAGCGTATTCAAAGGCCAGGCAGGGGCGGCGATCCGCAAGCCGCCGTCGATCGTCGAGATGGGAGCCTTCGCAGATGGGATTGGCCTTTCTCTCCGCATTGGCGACGGCCCGGCGTCGCGTCCACTCGATGTGCCGAAAGAGTCGGCGGCGCTCGCCAGCAGTATCATCGATCGCGACCTCGACGACCTTGACCGGCTATTCGCTGCCCGCCGTGACAGGATCGCCATCGACCGCGCCAAGGCCAAGCGGGCGGAAATGGAACAGGCGCAACAGCGTGAACGTGAGGATACCGAACGGCAGGAGCGCGAAGCCGAACAGGCGCTGTTGCGCCAATCCGAGCAAGCCGCGCTCGATGCGATGCTGGCGACGATCGAGGCAGAGCGCATCCTGATCACGTTCGACGACGATGCGTGCGTTGTCGACGATGCTGTCCGCAAGCGGTTCAGAGTCACGCCTGCCGGTATTGCCGCCGCGATGACGCAGGAACGATTGGACGCCATTGCCGATCGCCAGCGTGCCGAGATCGAGCCGATGACGGTCCACGCTGCGGCAAACGGCGATCATATCGTGCACGGGGATCGCGGGTGGACGCTGTCGCTGGACGCCCCGGATCATCTTCGTCGCGTCGCCGATGCCTGGGTGCACGAACCGATTCTACAACGTGCGTTCGCAGAGGCTGTTGCGATTCATCGCGAGGCGCAGGCGAAGGCACAGCTGACGCGTCGGACGGAGCAGTCCGCCACGATTGCTCACCGACCAAGCCGACGAGAATTGCTTATCTTGGCGGCGCACCAGCGTGAAGCGATGACGGAGCGTTGGAGGCAGAACCGGCGGTTCGACCAAGATCAGGACACGCGTGGCCACGATGCCGAAATCGGTGCGCTGCGGCCCTCGTCTCCAGTCCCAAGCCAGCCGCGACCAGCGCCTCTTGACCCCGGTCAGGATCGCTGAGGCCGAGTCTTCGGTAGCATCTTCGCGACTTCCTGCTCGCGCGCGTCGCAGAACTGAACCGGCTGTTTTTCACCGGGACCCCAGGTCTTTTCGTGCATCGCCGAGCAGAAGCAGAAGATCCGATCGGAACCCTTCGAATACCAGATCGCCACTGGGCAAGCGCGGCACGCTACTTCGTCGCCCGGACCCGCCTCGGCGATGCCGTCCCCGCTTGTGTGCGCAAGGGTTGGGCTGGAATGCGGGCTCCTCAGGGAACCGTTTTCCATAAAGTCATCATCGGTGAATTCCTGCATGGATACACAATACACGACGCAGGCTTAACATGAGGTTGGCATCCATGCGCAGATCCCACCCGCTTGTAGGTAGCGTGGAAAAGGCCCGCTGGCTGCGGTGCTTATGATCAGGGTGATTGAGCGGAAAAGGGGCTTGGCGCACCGGACCGTCCAGGCGCTCTGATTGCATTGCGGGGTCAGCCCGCTTCCTTGAAAGGGTGATCCTATGCGCACATCATTGCGGCCACCGAGCCGCGCGTCCGCCGCCACCTCGGTCCTGGCCTATGACATCGAAACCATCGCCCCGCAGACCGAGGATGGATCATTCCCGCCCTGGCCGCTTCACAAGCCGATCGCCATCGGCTTCGCCGCCGCGCAATGCCGCAACGGCGTCTGGGTCTTCGATATCGAGGCGCTGATCGCCACTGGCGATATTGAAGAAGCCGATCTGATCCGCGCGGCAGACCGAAAAATGGCGGCAGCGGATATCGTGACCGGCTATAACTCGGCCCAGTTCGATGCCCTGGTTCTCCGACTTGCGGCTCAGCGATGCAGGTTGTTCGACTTGAAGGCGCTCGCCGACCACGCTGCGGCCCATCGCTATGGCGGCAATCACCATGATCTGGCAGATTTACATGCCAGCTATGGCCGTAAGGTTTCGCTCGCGGCCATCGCAGATCAGATCGGCATTCCCGTCAAGACGGACGTGTCGGGCGGAGACGTGGCCACACTGTGGGCGGGGGGCGAGCACGAACGCATCCGGCGATATGTCGCGGAAGATGCCGTTGCGACGCTATGCTTGTATCTGGCCTGGCAGGCCGCGCGATCC
>CAZYOU010000032.1:23415-28002 GCA_964649315.1 uncultured Stakelama sp.
GGAAGATGCCGTTGCGACGCTATGCTTGTATCTGGCCTGGCAGGCCGCGCGATCCGCCGACGAAGCCGCGATCACCCGTCCCATGGCTGCACTCGCGCAGCACATCGAGGCGACGCCCGGCCTGCAGCACCTGCGCCCCTTCGTAGAATGCTCGCTGATGCGCTGGTGTCGACCACGCGCGCTGCAGGCTGAGATCGCCGCAGCGCTGAAGCGCGTCACGGCCCGGCTACGCCAGGAAGAGGATGAGCGCGCCTTCATGGCCCCCTGATCTGTCGATCCATCATCAACGCCCCGCCGGCCCGGTCATTCTCGTGATGGCCGGGCCGCTCTGATTTGAGGAACTTCCATGACCACCGATACCATCGTTCTCGCCACATCTTGGCTCCATCAGTGCGCGTCGTGCGAACGTCCGGCGCGCACCTTGCTCGTCGGCGCGGCGACCCTGACCTGTGGCTACCGCTTCGGCAGCGTTGGCTTCGATCTGGGGGCACACAGCACCACCGTTACTGACAATCCCGTCGAGACGATGTCATGGCTGGCCGACGCCTTCCACATTCCGCCAGCGCGGCTGCTCCTGTGGCGAGCTGAGAGCATCGTGGTGCCGTCGTTGATCGCCGCCGCCGAAACGGCACGCGACACCATTGCCGCCGCGAAAATGCTGCGCGAGCTGGACCTCGCTTTCACGGGTGAGGTGATCGATGTGGCTGACACCTACGGAGGCTCCAGCGCCAAGTCCTTCGATGCGGTCGCGCACTGGGCGGACGTCCCTTTCGTGCCGATGACGCGGGTCGAGCTCCAAGAAGCCCACCGCACCGGCTGTCATGGTGCGATCCGCGAGCACCTTGCCGCCCGCGTCAAGGCAACGTGGCAGTTGTGGCTCGCCAGCCAGAAGGAGGTCGAACCGCTGATCGCCGCGACCGAGGCCTGGCTGGCAACGCCGGATGCGCAGGTGAAGCTGTGATCGTCGTCGATGGCAAAGCCTATGTCCGCCCGTGCCGGTCGATTCCAAAAGATGGGTTCGAACAGAACGACTATGTCGCATCGATTTCCGAGCTCTACGATCCGTTGACGATGCCGCTGCCGCTAGCGGGCGCGCCGATGCTGGCAAGACGTCGCCCTGGCGCGGAAACACGGCTTGCAGAAGCGCTACGCGCCCAAGCCCCGTGGATGGCGTCGGCGATTGATCTGATTGCCGACCAGACCGCGTTCAGCGCCTGGTCGGGGCGGCCGTGGCTGGCGCTGCGACCGATCCTGCTGGTTGGTCCATCGGGCGCCGGCAAGACGCACTTTGCACGTCTCGCCGGTGAAATGTCGGGCGCAGGAAATGCCGTGCTGTCGTTCGCAGGGGTCAATTCCAACGCCGAACTGGCGGGCAATCCACGTGGATTCCGCAACCCGCAGCCATGCTTCCCTGCGTGCGTGATGCAGCGGACAATGACCGCCAACCCAGTCGTCGTCATCGACGAAGTCGAGAAGACCAGCATCAGCAATATCGGCGATCCCGTGGCCACGCTGTTGGCTTTGCTCGAACGCTCCAGCGCGGCCCGGTATTTTGACGGCTGCCTAGCCGCCGAAATCGACCTGTCGCACGTCAACTGGATGTTGACCGCGAACAGTGCCGCACGGCTGCCGACCCCGTTGCTTTCGCGGGTGCAGGTGGTCGAGGTGCGTGGTCCGGGTCCGGAGCATGCCGAACTGGTCCTGGCAATGCTCTGGCGCGACGTCGCCCGCGACGCAGGGCTGCCACCAGCCGCGCTGCCCCGGCTCGAGGCGGCAGCGGAGACCATGCTGCTGCGCCTTTTTCGGAACACTCGCTCGGTTCGCCGCCTGCGTCGCGCGATCGAGGCGCTGGTTGCCGTGTCGGCACGACACGCCCCCCGCGCGCTCAACTGAAGGCAAGTCCCTTCGTGAAGTCACGGTTGGGCACCGTGGAAGAATGAAAAAATGGTTCCGGCCCGCAGACCGTCAACAAAAGGAAATGATAGATGAAAATGATGCCTCACCACCAGAACACCATGCTCGCGGTTAGGCGGGAAATCGGCTGGCCGGGGTTCAAGCCGGCGAACGACTGCATCGGCTTCTGTTCCGGTCGGCCAATGGATTTCGATACCGGCATGGAAATCGCGCGCGTCGCGCAGATGATGGGCAAGGATCTGATTTATTCGGGCTGGGCCAGCACCGAGGCGACCGAGCCGACCGGCTTCACGGTCGCATATCGCGAAATGCTCAACATCGAAATCGTCGACAACCTCGTTCCTTACGCCGCAAACGACGATGCGCCATTGCTGCTTGTTAGCACCCGCTCCGACGAGTTTTTTGCCATCGATGGGCGCGGAAGCCTCGTCCGCTTGCCCGGCAAGCCGAAGGACATCCACAAGGGGCGGAAACTCGCGATGAAGCGGATCAAGGCGCGGGCCGGCGCGATGGACAACTCGCTCCTGGCGAACAACCGGTTCGTGCCGACCGGGCAGGGCTGGATCGAGCCAGACCGCGCCCAAATCGAAACCGTCGTTCGTTTCGCCTGACCTATCACGGCGGGCACCATCCGGTGCCCGCCGATTCTTATTCGGAGACCATCATGAACATCGACAATATCACCACGCCGCGTGCCCCGCGGTGCTGGATCGTGCTCGATATCGAATCCGCCGTGCTCGATGACGCCGCCCATAAGCGCTATCAGCAAATGGAACGCTGGGTGCCGTCCGACGACCAACCCATCCGCCGCGGCTATCTGCGCTCCGAAGACCCGCTGACCTGCCCGCGATGGATTTTCCAGACCGTGACCAGCGCGTCGGCCATGGTGCTTATCGAGCATATCGACGGTGGTGCTGACGTGCTCGCCTTCGAAACCTTCAGCGCTCCTGATCTGGATGAACGAGGCGTGGTGGCAGGCCTGCTCAAATTGCTTGGGGATGCGCCGCCAAATGCCGAACTCGCCTCTTACGCAGGGTCCGCTCATGATATTCCGATTCTGGTGTTGGCTGCTTGCCGGCTCGGACTGACCATACCGCCGCGTTGGCGGTGGATGGCGTATAACTGCGGGGACCCCAAACGGCATTTCGATTTTGCGCGGCACGTGACCGGCGGCCTGCGGATGAACCTCGTCCACATGGCCGAGATCGCTGCCGCTCTCGATATCCCGGCCAAGATCGGCGTGCCCGCAGCGGCGGTGGCAAAGTTGATTAAGGCAGGTCGTTGGCATGATGTGGTCGAAGCCGTCGAGGGCGATGTGATCACGTTGGCGCTGCTTCTCGCGCGGTGGCGGAAGCTGAGTGATGTCGATGCCGACCCGGTGATTGTGGAGGATCGTATCCTGCGCCGAATCATTGAGCTGCGGCCCGGGCGCGGATATGTTGTGGCCCTGGAAATGCACCGCCATCGGCGCTTCTCCGCGCAATGTGCCACTGCAGCGAACGACGCCAGAACGCTGGCACCATGGCTTGATCAGGACGCAGCTTGACCTTCAGCGTTGGTCACTTTGGGGCTGGCCTCGCGACTTTGCGTCGCTGGCCCCTCATTCGCGCGACACACTGGCTGCGGGACCCGCGCGTAGACTGGCGCCTTACTTGTTGAAAACAGATGTTCGTTGTGTCTCGACATTGCCGCGCGATCACAATCGGCTATGCGTTTATCTGGGGAGATTGACGCACGTGCTGCAGGGTGGGTTGTTCACGAGAGATTGGCTGACGGAGGGCATTCATGAGAGTGCCCCATGGCGCGAACTCACCGAGCAAGCCGTTGATCGTGCGCGCAAGCAGATTGGTGAACTGCTCACGTCGCTCACCAAGCGCAAGGCTCCCGTTGAAGCCGAGACCGAGGAGAAGCTGGTCTATCCGGTGCTGCGCCTGCTGGGATGGGACCACATCTCGGTGCAGCAGCGAATGGATGCGCGCGGCCGCAACGACGTGCCGGATGCCTTGCTGTTCCCGGATGGAGAAGCCGACGAGGCCGCCGCCGGGCTCGATCCGTGGCAGCGCTTCCGCCACGGGGCCGCGCTAGTCGAGGCCAAACGCTGGAACCGCCCGCTGGACCGTGCCGCACAAGGCGATCAGGGAGTGCCGGCCGCACAGCTGATGCATTATCTCAGCCGAGCCGACGTCATCACGCAGGGCAAGATGCGCTGGGGCATCCTTACCAACGGCCGGCATTGGCGGCTCTATTGGCAGGGCGCGCTTTCGGTCGCGGACGATTATCTCGAAATCGATCTCGGCAAGGTGTTCGCCTTGCCCGGTTGCACGCCTGATCTGCTCGATACCGACGTCACCGCCGACCACGCACTGCGCCTGTTTCTGCTTCTGTTCGGTCGGGCGGCGTTCCTGCCTGCGGAACAGGGGCGCTCGTTCCATGATCAGGCGCTGGTCGATGCGCGGCAGTGGGAAGAGCGGGTCGCGCGCGATCTGTCCGACGTCGTCTTCGACCGCGTCTTCCCGTTGCTCGTGCGCGCGTTACCGCAACACGATCGCGCCCGCCCTGAAAGCACTGGCGATGCCTATCTCGAAGAGGTGCGATCGGGCGCGCTCGTTTTGCTCTATCGGTTGCTGTTCATCCTTTACGCAGAGGATCGCAATCTGCTGCCGGACGAGCGCG
>CAZYOU010000033.1:0-27142 GCA_964649315.1 uncultured Stakelama sp.
GGTTCATCCGCTTGACCCCGGTCACCTCGATCCCGCGCACGCGAAAACCGGCGCGACCGATCTCCTCGGCAACCGCAACCCCCGCTGCCTGCGGCACGCCGAACAGGCTCGCGACGCCAAGCGCACTCGCGCCGATGACGGCCATGATCGACCAGGTCGCGATCCGTTGCAGCGTGCGCTCGCTAACGGGCAGCATCGCAATGATGCGGTCGATCTGCGACGGCTTCTGCACCTTTGCCACGCGGCGCTTCGGCTGAACGGGGCGGCGCGCGGGCGGATTACCGCGACGGATGGATTTGCTCACAACGCTTCCTCCACGATACGCTGGACGAACTGGGGGTAAGTCATGCCGCGGTGGCGCGCCTGTTCGGGCGCCAGGCTCAGCGGCGTCATGCCGGGCTGGGTGTTGACCTCGAGCAGGAAGAGCCCGTCGACGCCCAGCGTATCGTCCCAGCGAAAATCGGATCGCGAACAGCCCTTGCAGCCCAGCAACCGGTGCGCATCAAGCGCAATTTTCAGACACGCGGCCGTGACGTCATCCGGAATATCGGCAGGATAAACGTGCTCGGTCATGCCATCGGTATATTTGGCATCGTAGTCGTAGAAACCGCTCTTTGGCTTCAATTCGGTAACGCCAAGCGCCTCGCCACCCAGCACCGCCGTCGTCAGTTCACGACCACGGATAAAGGGCTCGGCGAGCAATTCGTCGAATGCCTGCCAGGGCCCCACCGCGTCGGGCGCAATCGGGTTGCCGTAATTGCCGTCATCGGTGACAATCGCGACGCCCACTGACGAGCCTTCGTTGACTGGTTTCAGCACAAAGGGCCGCGGGATCGGATCGCCATCGTACAGGCTCGCGCTTTTCACGATCCGCCCGCCGGGCATCGGGATGCCGTGCGGCACGAGCAGCAGCTTGGTCAGCTGCTTGTCGATCGCGATGACCGAGGTGGCGAGGCCCGAATGGGTATATTTCAGCCCCATCAGATCGAGCATCCCCTGCACCGATCCATCCTCCCCCGGCGTGCCGTGGAGCGCGTTGAACACGACATCGGGCGCGGCTTCGGCAAGACGCGCGGCAACATCGCGGTCCATATCGATCCGCGTCACGCGGTGCCCAAGCGATTCGAGCGCATCGGCAACATTGGCACCCGTGACCAGCGAAACCTCGCGTTCGGCGGACCAGCCGCCCATCAAAACGGCGATGTGGAGGGGTTTCGTCATTGCGCGCCCCCTACCCGCTGGATTTCCCACTCCAATGTCACCCCCGAATGTGCCTTCACCCTGGCCCTCACTTGTTCACCCAGCGCCTCGATATCGGCGCTGGTTGCCGAGCCGAGGTTGAGCAGGAAATTGCAGTGCTTCTCGCTCACCTGCGCGTCGCCGATCCGCAGGCCACGGCAACCTGCCGCATCGACCAGCGCCCAGGCCTTGTGCCCGTCCGGATTCTTGAAGGTGGAGCCACCCGTTTTCGAACGCAGCGGCTGCGATTCCTCGCGCGCGGCGGCGATGCGGTCCATCTCGGCTTGAATCGCGACAGGATCACCGGGGGTGCCCTGAAAAGTCGCTTCAACCGCGATTGCGCCTTCGGGCAGCGTCGAGTGGCGATAGGTATAGCCCAGCGCTTCGACCGGCAGCGTCTGCACGGTCCCATCGCGTAGCACGATGGTGCAGGCGGTGAGCACATCCTTGGTCTCGCGCCCATAAGCGCCACCATTCATCCGCACGAACCCGCCCACCGTGCCGGGGATGCTGCGCAGAAATTCGAGCCCGGCGATACCAGCGTCGCGCGCCGTGGACGACACCAGAATTCCTGACGTGCCACCACCGCATGTCAATGCCATGTCGTCGGCGCGCGCAAAGCTGAACGCCTTGCCCAGCCGCACGACCACGCCCCGCCAGCCGCCATCGCGCACGATCAGGTTCGATCCGAGGCCGAGCGGCATGACGGGCACAGCAGGATCGAGATTGGCGAGGAAATCGCTGAGATCCTGCATATCCTTCGGCTCGAACAGCCAGTCCGCAGCACCGCCGGACTTGAACCAGACGAGCGGGGCGAGTGGCGCGTTGGGGGTAAGCTTGCCGCGCACCTCCTTGTGCTCCCGCGAAGGCGGGAGCCCAGTCTGGGTCCCCGCCTTCGCGGGGACACAAGAGGCAACGTCACTCACGCCCGCACCGCCACGATCGCATCGGCCAGCCCCGCCGCCCATTTCGTAATGTCACCCGCGCCCAGGCAGATCACCATATCGCCCGGCTGGATCGTCTCCGCCAAAACCTCGGCCAGCGCCGCAGCATCCGCAACAGTCGCAGCACTCCGGTGCCCGCGCGTCTTCAGCCCTGCGACCAGTGCCTCCGCATCAACACCTTCGATCGGCGCTTCGCCCGCCGCGTAAACCGGCGACACCAGCACCATATCCGCATCGTTGAATGCCTGCTGGAACTCCTCCATCAGGCTGTCGAGCCGGGTGTAGCGATGCGGCTGCACCACCGCGATCACGCGGTTGGTTGCCCCCTCACGCGCGGCCGACAGCACTGCGCGGATTTCGACCGGGTGGTGTCCATAATCATCAATGATCGTCACCGACCCGCCGTCGAGCGGCACTTCGCCGACCTTGGTGAAGCGCCGCTTCACCCCGCCGAACTTGGCAAAACCCTGCTGGATCGTCGCATCGGGAATGCCAAGCTCCAGCGCCACGCCGATCGCCGCGAGCGCGTTCTGCACATTGTGGCGGCCGGGCATTGGCATCTCGATCCCCTCGATCGAGCGCTGGCTGCCATCACGGCTGCGCACGATCGCTTCGAACCGGTTGCCGCCCGGGATCGGCGTTACATTCACGCCGCGCACATCGGCCTGCGCCGAAAAGCCATAGGTCACGACCCGCCGGTCGCGCACCCG
Source organism: uncultured Stakelama sp. (assembly GCA_964649315.1). Classification (GTDB taxonomy): domain Bacteria; phylum Pseudomonadota; class Alphaproteobacteria; order Sphingomonadales; family Sphingomonadaceae; genus Sphingomonas. Next base: position 2,894 of record CAZYOU010000033.1, read on the forward strand.
GGGAATGATGCCCTGCACTTCGGGATGATCGAGGCAGAGCAGCGCCGCACCGTAAAAGGGCACGTTCTCGACAAACTCGACGTAAGCGTCCTTGGCGTTGTCGAAGCTGCCATAATGATCGAGATGTTCGGGATCGATATTGGTCACGACCGCGATCGTGCCGTCGAGCCGCAGGAAGCTGCCGTCGCTTTCGTCCGCCTCCACGACCATCCAGTCGCTCGCGCCCAGCCGGGCATTGCTGCCATAGCTGTTGATGATGCCGCCGTTGATAACGGTTGGATCGACGCCGCCCGCATCGAGCAACGCTGCGATCATGCTCGTCGTCGTCGTCTTGCCGTGCGTCCCCGCCACCGCGACAGTCGATTTCAGGCGCATCAGCTCGGCGAGCATCTCGGCACGGCGCACCACCGGGATACGGCGTTCATAGGCAGCCTCGACCTCAGGATTGTTGCGCTTGATCGCGGTGGAGGTGACGATCACCGCGGCGTCGCCAAGATTATCGGCGCTGTGGCCGATATGCACGGCAATCCCTTTGCCGCGCAGGCCGGCAATCACATAGCCCTCGGCGACGTCCGATCCCTGCACCTTGTACCCAAGATTATGCATCACCTCGGCAATGCCGGACATGCCGATCCCGCCGATGCCCACAAAGTGGATCGTGCCGATATCGGTCGCAACACCCCTCATGTGCGGCACTCACGCATAAGCCGCCTGATCCCCGAATTTGATCGGGCGGTTCAGGCCGACCATGATGTCGCTCTTGGGCGCATCGAGGCTTTCGACCAGATCGGCAAGGTCGCGCGTTGCATCGGGACGACCACAGGCGCGCGCCCGTCCAGCGGCGTTCTGCAGCGCGGCGGGATCGAGCCCCAGTTTCTGCATCTGTTTGGCGAGCTCGATCGGCGTGAAGGCACGCTGGTCGATCGTTCGCGCGCCGCCCGCCATTGTCATTTCGCGGGCATTGGCGGTCTGGTGATCATCGGTCGCGCTCGGCAACGGTACCAGAATGGCAGGACGCCCGGCGGCGGTCAGCTCGGCCAAGGTGGACGCGCCGGCCCGCGCGATCACCAGATGCGCCCAGGCGAGCTGCTCGGGCAAATCGGGCAGATAAGTGGCCAGTTCTGCCGCGATCGACAGTTCGGCATATTTGGCGCGCACCTGATCGATATCCTCGACCCGGGCCTGATGCGTCACCTGCAGGCGCCGCCGAAAACTGATCGGCAGCAGCGCGAGGCCATCCGGCACGACCTGGCTCAATACGCTCGCGCCCTGGCTGCCGCCCGTCACCAGCACGCGAAAAATGCCGTCTTCTTCAAGCAGCGGATAGGGCCGCGTCCGCAGCGCCAGCACGACATCGCGCACCGGATTGCCCACCAGATGAGTCTTGCCGCGCCAGCCATCCTTCAGCCGCTCGACATCGGGATAGGAGGTTGCAATCGCATTGACCTTGCCCGCGACCAGCCGGTTCACGCGACCAAGCACGGCGTTCTGTTCGTGCACCGCGGTGGGAATGTCCTGGGCAAATGCCCCAAGCAGCGCGGGGAAAGCGGGATAGCCACCAAAGCCGACAACGGCGGCGGGGCGATGCTTGCGAAACAGGCCAATCGCCATGCTCCGTCCGCGCAGCATGTTTACGCCCGCGCGCGCCCAGCCGATCGGGCCACCCGCGAGGCGCCCGGCGGGCAGGATATGCGTTTCGATGCCGTCGAACAGCCCGGGAAAACGCACGCCGCGTTCATCACTCACCAGCGCGACGCTGTGCCCGCGCTTGATCAGCTCAGCCGCCAGCGCGGCGGCAGGCACCATGTGCCCGCCGGTGCCACCGGCGGCGAGAACGAAATGGCGTGCTTTGCTCATTGGCCGCTCCACCGGACGACATAGGGAGATCGCGTCAGGAACGGATTGCGCCGTGTGAACGCCAGCAGCAAGCCCATTCCGATCGACAGCGCGATCATCGACGATCCGCCATAGCTGATGAACGGCAAGGTCATGCCCTTTGACGGGGCAAGTCCGGTGTTCACCGCCATGCTCACCAGCGCCTGCGCACCGAATTGCGTGGCAAGCCCGGCGGCGGCAAGCATCCGGAAGGGATCGGGCTCATCGAGCAGCTTGACGAACACCCGCACCACAATCGCCAGAAACAACAGCGCGATGACTCCGCAGGCAATCAGCCCGAACTCCTCGCCAATCACCGAAAAGATATAGTCGGTATGCGCCTCTGGCAGGCGGAACTTCATCGCGCCGCCGCCGGGTCCCGTGCCCGTCGCGCCACCCGCGGTCAGCGTGGCATAGGCCATGTCGGTTTGGTAATGGTCGCTCGCGCCGCTATCGTCTCCGCGCGACAGGAAGGCATCAATACGGATGCGCGCGGTATCGTAGAACAAATAGGCTGCGATCAGCCCGACCGGCACCGCCGCTAGGAAACCGCCAAGCACGCGCACCGGCGTGCCCGCGATCATCAACAGCGCGAGCCAGATCACGCAGAAGATGATCGTCTGGCCGAAATCGGGCTGCATCATCAACAGGCACGCAACCACGCCGGTGAGCGCCGTGGTGATCGGCACCACCGGCAGATCCGCATCTTTGGCGCGCAGCGACAAGAGCCAGGCCGTCGCCACGATGAAAAACGGCTTCAAAAACTCCGACGGCTGGAATTCGGCAATCCCCAGCCCAAGCCATCGCCGCGCGCCGTTATGTTCGACGCCGATAAACGGTACCGCCGCCAGCAGCACGATAAAGAGCCCGGCCCCTATCAGCGCCATCCGCCGCGCCAATGAAACAGGCAGCATCGACACCACGAACATCACCGGCAGTGACACGCCAACCCACATCACCTGCCGCCAGAAATAATGGAGCGGCGCGAAATGCACCTTTTCGCCCGAATAGCGCACTGCCGATGCCGGGCTTGCCGCTGCCACCGCCAGCAGACCGATCGCCATCAACAGCAGCGCGAGGAGCAGCAGCACCCGGTCGATATCCCAGAACCACATGCCCAGCGGGCTGCGATCACCACGCCCGCCGCGCGGCTTCACGCTGTTCCAAAGGGCACGGCGCTGATCAGCCCCGGCGCGCGCATCGGGGCGGGTGACGGCATCGGTCATGGCAGCGCCTCCACGGCAGCGCGAAAGGCATCGCCCCGCGCCTCGAAATCACGAAACTGGTCGAACGAGGCGCACGCCGGTGACAGCAAGATCGTTTCCCCGGATGTCGCCGCGCCGGCCGCGCTGATGACCGCACGCTCCAGCGTTTCACAATATGTGACCGGAAGCGTGTTGGTTAACAGATCGTAAAACTGCTGGCCTGCCGCACCAATGGTATAGGCTGCGCGAACTTGGCCGAAGCCCGGGCGGCACGCCTCTAGCGAGGGCGATTTCGCCTGCCCGCCCAGAATCCAGTGAATGCCGTCAAACGCCGCCAGCGCGGGGGCAGCACTTTCGGGGTTCGTCGCCTTGCTGTCGTTGACGAAGCGCACGCCGTTTCTGATCGCCACGGTTTCCATCCGGTGCGGCAACCCACGAAAACTGGCCAGCCCGGCGTCGATCGCCGCATTGGAAATGCCAAGCGCCTCACAGGCGTTGATCGCCGCCAGCGCATTCTGGGCATTGTGCGGCCCCTGCAGCGACGGCCAGCGTGACTGATCCATGCAGAAGCCGGGTGCGATCTTGGTCAGATGCTCGGCCCGCGCCGACAGGCTGCGCGCGATCGCGGCTGACGGGGCATCGAAGATCGAGACGATCGCATCATGCTGCGGTGATTGCATCGCGAACAGCCGTGCCTTGGCGGCGGCGTAGGCATCGAACCCGTCATACCGATCGAGATGATCGGGGGTGATGTTCAGCAGCACCGCGACTTCGCAATCGAGGCTGTGGGTCAGGTCGATCTGATAGCTCGACAGTTCGAGCACATAGATGCCGCCTTCGGGCAGCGGCGCCTGCTCGAGGATCGGCAGGCCGATATTGCCCCCCATCAGCACCGGCACGCCCGCCGTCTCGATGATGTGCTTGATAAGCGCCGTTGTTGTCGATTTACCGTTGGTGCCGGTGATGCCGACCACCTTGTGCGGCGGGAGTTCGGCGCGGGCCTGCGCGAACAGTTCGATATCGCCGATGATGGGTACCCCGGCAGCGCGCGCCTTTGCCGTGATCGGGTGGCGGTTGAGTGGCACACCAGGGGAGACGATGACTGCATCAAACCTCGTAAGATCAGCAGCCAATAGCCAGTTATTCCGCGTGAATTTTGCTTCGGTACCGAGCTCCGTCCGATCTTGTTTCAAGGCTCCAAAAAGCTCTTCGGACGAACATTGGCCCTCATCCCATCCAACAACGCTTGCCCCGCTCGCAACAAGCGCACGCACTGTCGCCGCGCCTGAGCGCGCCAGCCCCAGCACTGCAAAGCGTTTGCCGCGCCAGGTGCTGCTGGTGATCACCGCAGCTTCAACGTCGATAGACCCGCCAGCGCGAGCACGATGGCGATGATCCAGAAGCGGATCACCACTGTCGCCTCTGCCCAGCCGAGCTGTTCGAAATGGTGGTGGATCGGGGCCATCTTGAAGACGCGCTTGCCGGTGCGCTTGTAGAAGAACACCTGAATGATCACGCTCAGCGCCTCGACAACAAACAGCCCGCCGATGATGCCCAGCACAATCTCGTGATGCGCGACGACCGAGATCGCGCCGAGCGCGCCGCCCAGGGCAAGGCTGCCGGTATCGCCCATGAATACCGCCGCCGGCGGCGCATTGAACCATAGAAACGCCAGCCCTGCACCCACCATCGCGCCGCAGAAGATCGCCATGTCGCCTGCGCGCGGCACATGCGGAATGCCCAGATATTCGGCGAACTTCGCATTACCTGCCAGATAGGCGATCAGCATGAAGGCGACCGCCGCGATAATCACCGGCATCGTCGCCAGCCCGTCCAGCCCATCGGTCAGGTTCACCGCATTGCCGAATGCCACGATCGTGAAGGCGGCGAACAGGATGTAGAAATAGCCGAGATCGATCACCGATCCGCTGTAAAAGGGCAGATACAACTCGGTGCCGTTCTGCTGGGTGATGATCCAGCTGGCGATCCCCGCAATCGCGAATTCACCCAACAACCGCGTGCGCCCCGAAATACCCGCGGTGCTCGCCTTACGAACTTTGTCGTAATCATCGAGAAAACCGATCGCGCCGAAACCCAGCGTCACGAACAGGCATGCCCAGACGAACGGGTTGGTCAGATCCATCCAGAGCAGGATTGAGATCGCCATGCTCGTCAGGATCATCAGCCCGCCCATCGTCGGCGTGCCGCGCTTGGCGAGGTGGGTTTGCGGGCCATCGGTGCGGATCGGTTGACCCTTGCCCTGTCGCACGCGCAGCCAGCCGATGAAACGCGGACCGATGATCAACCCGATCACCAGCGCCGTCGCCACCGCCCCGCCGCTGCGAAAGCTTAGGTACCGCACCAGGTTGAGAATGCCGGGAAAGCCAAGATATTCCGCGATGAAATACAGCATTATGGTTTTTCGCCCCCCAGCGCCGCGACCACCGCCGCCAGCCCAACGCCGTTCGATCCCTTGATGAGTAACGCGTCACCCGCCGACAGCACCGTTTTCAGATGTGCCAGCGCAGCAGCGGCATCGGCGACATGAACGAATTCCACCTGCCCCTCAAGCGCGTTTACGAGCGGGGCCATATCCTTTCCGACCAGGATCGCGTGCGCCACGCCGGCCTCGCGAACCGGGCCTGCCAGCGCGGCATGAAAGGCGGCGCTATCAGCTCCCATTTCGCGCATTTCGCCCAGCAGCGCTATCTTGCGGGGCGCGGGTTCCGTCGCCAGCATCGCCAGCGTTGCGCGCATTGATGACGGGTTGGCGTTGTAGCTTTCATCGATCACCAGCGCCGTACCGCCGGGCACCGCCGTCAGGAAGCGCGCCCCCCGCCCGGGCAGTCCACCAAGCTCCGCCAGCGCCAGTCCGGCAAGCGCGACATCGGCCCCCGCCGCCTCGACGGCTGCCAGCACCGCAAGCGAATTGGAAACAAGATGATCGCCGGGCTGGCCGATCGTGAAGCTAAGCTCGCGCGACACCAATCGCGCGGTAACGAAGGTGCCGCCAGTCGCGGTACGCATCGCTTCAACCGCGCGAGCATCGGCGCCGTCACCGCGCCCGAAGGTGACGATCCGCGCGCCCAGCTTCGTCGCCGCAGCAATCAGCCGTTTCCGGTGCACATTGTCGAAGGGGATGATCGCGGTGCCGCCGGGCTCCAGCCCCTGGAATATCTCTGCCTTGGCATCGGCAATGCCGGTCTCGTCCTTGAAGAACTCGATATGGACCGGGCCGACATTGGTGATGATCGCGACATGTGGCCGCACAAACCGGGTCAGCGCCGCCAGCTCGCCGGCATGATTCATGCCCATTTCGAGCACGGCATAGCGGCAATCGGCGGGCATCCGCGCGAGGCTGAGCGGCACGCCGGTATGATTGTTGTAGCTTTTGACCGAGCGGTGGACTTTCCCCGGTGCGCTGCGGTCGAGCGCAGCAAACAGCGCCTCCTTGGTACCTGTCTTGCCGACCGATCCGGTGACGCCGATGATTGTCGCATCGGTGCGCTTACGTGCGGCAACACCGAGCGCTTCGAGCGCGACCATTGTGTCGGCGACCAGCACATGCGGGTGCGCGATTGGCGTGCTGACGATCGCGCCCGCCGCGCCGCGGGCAAAGGCCTGATCGAGGAAACGGTGCCCGTCTGTCGCCTCCCCCTTCAGCGCAATGAACAGGTCGCCGGGGCCGACTTCGCGGGAATCGAAGGTGACGCCGGTCACGTCAAACGGCGCCGAAGCCGTACCGCCGGTTGCGGCCGCAATCGCTTCCGATGTCCAGAGCGCGCTCATGCGACGCACTCCCGCGCAACGCTCACATCGTCGAAGGGCAGCACCATATCGCCCACGATCTGGCCCTGTTCATGCCCCTTGCCTGTCAGCAACACGATGTCGCCCGCGCCAGCGGCCGCGATCGCGGCGGCAATCGCCTCGCGCCGGCCGGCGATTTCGGTCGCCTCGGGCGCGCCTGCCATCACCTGGGCGCGGATCGTCGCGGGGTCTTCGCTGCGGGGATTATCGTCAGTCACAATCACGAGATCGGCGAGGCCGGCGGCCACCGCACCCATCGGCGCGCGCTTGCCCGAATCGCGATCACCGCCAGCGCCGATCATCACGATCAGCTTGCCCGATGCGTGCGGTTTCAATGCTGCAATCGCTGCTTCGATTGCGACAGGCGTATGGGCATAATCGACATAAACCGGCGCGCCCTGCCGGTTGATCACGGCGCGCTCCAGCCGCCCGCGCACCGGCTGCAACCGCGCCAGCGCCGCCAGTGTCTGCTCTACCCCGCCACCCGTCGCGATCACCAGCCCCGCAGCGATCAGCGCGTTAGCGGCCTGATAGGCACCAATTAGCGGCAGGTTGACGGTGTAGCGCTTGCCGTCGACCTCGATCGACAGCCCCTGCCCCAACAGGCTCGGGGTCCGCGCCACCAGCCGCAATGTATCGCCCTGCTCGCCCACCGTGATCAACCGATTGCCGCGTTCGCGCGCCAGGTCGATCACGCGGGGGGCATAGGCGTCATCCGCCCACACCACGGCGGTGCCATCGGGGGCCAGCACATCGGTGAAGAGCCGCATCTTTGCGGTAAAATAATCCGCCATGTCACGGTGATAATCGAGGTGATCGCGGCTCAAATTCGTGAAGGCTGCCGCCTGCACCGGCAGGCCTTCGGTGCGGTATTGCGACAAGCCGTGGCTCGATGCTTCAAACGCCAGATGCGTCACACCTTCGCGCGCGAGCCCGCCGACATTGGACAGGAAGGTAACGATATCGGGCGTCGTCAGCCCGGTGGTGACGCTGTCATTCGCCGTTGTAACACCCAGCGTGCCGATCGACGCTGCGTGGTGACCAAACATCCGCCACAACTGGCGCGTCATCTCGACCGTCGATGTCTTGCCGTTGGTTCCCGTCACGGCGATGGCGGTTTCCGGAAATGGCGCAAAAAACTGGGCAGCAAGGGCTGCAAATCTGGCACGGGGATTGTCGCTCGCGATGTGCAGCGCGCCCTGCACGGCAACGCCGGGCCGCGTCACGACGGCAATCGCGCCACCTGCAATCGCCGCATCGATGAAATCCTCGCCATTCACGCGCATTCCTTCGAACGCGCCGAAGATCGTGCCGGGCGCGACCTTGCGGTGATCGATCGCAAACCCTGTCACGGTCTGAGGGTCGTCCCCGCCGGTGAGCACGCCCAACCTCATTCGGGATCAATCGTCGGTTCGCCCGGCGCATGCCACAACAGCGGGGTGAGATCGGAAACATCCACGTCGCGGTGCATATCGGGCATCACGCCCAGCATCTGGCCGGTGCGCGCGATCACCCGGCTGACGACCGGCGCGACCGTCCACGCCGCCGTTGTCTGCCCGGCGGACTGGGCATTGGCGACGGGCGAATCGAGCATGGCGATCACCACGTAACGGGGTGCATCCATGGGAAAGGCAGCGGCGAAGGTGGAAACATTGCGACTCCGCGAATAGCCGCTCTTCATTGCAATTTCAGCAGTGCCTGTTTTGCCCCCAACGCGGTACCCGGGCGCTTCGCCCTTGCGGCCGGTGCCATCGAGCACGACGAGGCGAAGCAGCTGGCGCATCCGATCGCTGGTTGTCTGCGCGAGCACGCGGCGACCGGCACTTGCCGTGCCCGGCGCCACCCGAAGCATGGTCGCAGGCCGCCAGATACCGCCATTTACAAGCGCGGCATAGGCGCTTGCCAGATGCAGCGGTGTCACGGCGATGCCGTGCCCATAACCGCTCGTCATCACGGAAACACGCGCCCAATAGCCGGGCCAAAGCGGGCGCTGTTTTTCCCGCAGCTCGATATCGGGGCGGGTATCGAAACCGAGCCTCCGGAACATCGCCTGCATCCGCGCCGCGCCCAGATCATCGGCGATACGGGCGGTGACGATGTTCGACGAATGGACCAAAGTTTCGGGAATGTTGAGGTAGCGTTTTTGCGGGTGATCGTCCTTGATCGTAAACCGACCGATCTTCAGTGGCTCACGCGCATCGAACCGGCGCGACATCGATGATGCGATACCTGTATCGATCGCGGCGGCCATCGTGATCGGCTTGAACGTCGATCCGAGCTCGTAAACTGACTGGGTCACGTTGTTGCGCATCCCGTCTTCAGTCGCGCCGCGCACCTGATTGGGGTTGTACATCGGCAGCGACACCATCGCCACGACCTCGCCGGTATCGACATCCAGCATCACGCCGGCCGCGCCCTTGGCCTTGAATGACAGCATGGCGTTGCCAAGCTCGCTCTCGAACGCCGATTGGACGCGCGCATCGATCGACAAGGCGACGGGCTTCGACCGCTCGATCGGATTGCTAAGCCGGTCGTTCAGCACGCGTTCCATGCCGCTGACGCCGACGCCGTTCGCATCGACAAAGCCGATTGCATGGGCGGCCATGCTCGATTGCGGATATAGCCGTTCGGGCTCGCGCGCAAAATCGACCGCCGGCTCGCCGAGTGCGTTCACCGCCTTTACCAATTCGGGCATGGCGCGGCGCTGCAAATACACGAAATTCACGTTCGACCGCAGTTTCGCCAGATACCATTGGGTATCGTGCTCGGGCATCAACGCTGCGAGTTTTGGTGCCAGATCTTCGGGGTCGTTGACGAGTTTATTAGGGTGAATGGCGATCGACCAGGCATCGATCGTGCGCGCAAGCGGCGCGCCGTTGCGATCGACAATATCCCCACGCAGCGGCACCAGCGCAGCCGCACCGCTGCGGGTGGTCGCAGGCTCGGCAAAGACCGCCAGAAACGTCAGCCGCAGCAGGATCATCATCACCCCGGCGGCGATCAGCAGCATCAGGATCATCAGGCGCACCGGCGCAATCGTCGCCATCGGGTGGCGCGCGCCGGTCAGCCGCTTTTGCGGCGCGGGCCGGGCGACCAGAACCGTCAACGGTTACCCACCGATTCCGCCCGCGCGCTGGCAATCAAGTCGCCAATCGTCGATTCACTCAGCAGCTTACGATCCAGCATGGCGATCGTCGCCACCCGCTTACCCGCCGGACGCACCGGCACCGCCGCCGCGCTCGCCAGCACTTCGCGCACCGGACGGATGCCAGCAGGCGCCGGCTGCGCAACCGGCTGAGCAGCCACAGGCTGCGGCGCTGGGGCAATAACAGCCACCGCCTGCGGGGCGGCGGGCACGATATAGGAAGCGGACGGCGCACGCGGTGCTTCGCCCAGCGGCGCATTGAGATCGATTGATGCCAGCGCCGCCTCATCGGCAACAAACTGGTCCGATGCGGGCGCCGTCAGTGCAAAGACCTCGCCGTTCCAGCGCTCAAGCTGCGCCAGATTGGCGCGCGTATCGAATTCGGTCTCAAGCGCGCGAATGTCACGCTGGGCGAGCAGGATCTTGCGATCCATGTCGACCACTTTCTTGCGCTCGGCCGCGACCTGCAGCGAGATCAGGTAGAAGCCGAGCACGACTACGACCCCGCTCAGGAACCAGCCCAATCCCCGCAACCGATATGCTGCCGTCATTACGCTTCTCCTACTGGCCAGGGCGCGGCATCGGTCCGCCGCGCCACCCGCAATGTTGCTGAACGCGCCCGTGGGTTGCGGGCAATCTCGTCCTCGCTGGCGCGCACGGCGCGGCCAACCGCTTCGAAACTGGGCGCAGCCTTTGCCGCCACCTGTGGCAGATGCCGCGATCCGCCCGGCGTGCCACCGCTGCGCTCGCGAAAGAACCGCTTCACGAGGCGGTCTTCGAGGCTGTGAAAGGTCACCACTGCCAGCCGACCGCCAGGCTTCAGCACCCGCTCCGCCGCCGCCAGCCCATCGGCCAGTTCGTCAAGTTCGCGGTTCAGGTGAATGCGGATCGCCTGAAAGGTGCGGGTCGACGGATCTTTCTTGTCATGCGGGCGATAGCCGAGCGCGCGGCGCACGACATTGGCAAGTTCGGTCGTCGTTGCGAGCGGGCGGGCAGCAACGATCGCACGAGCAACGCGGCGGGCGCGCGGTTCCTCGCCGAACTGGTACAGAATGTCGGCGATCTCCTCTTCGTCGGCGTCGTTCAGAAAGTCAGCCGCGCTGGTGCCCGACTGGCTCATCCGCATGTCGAGCGGGCCATCCGCCTGGAACGAAAAGCCGCGGGCGGGCTGATCGAGCTGCATTGACGACACGCCGATATCCATCACCACGCCGTCAACGGGCACGGCGTCGCGTTGTTCAAGTTCGGCCTCGATTGCCGAAAACACCGCATGAATCAGCCGCAGTGCGCCCGCCGATTCCGCGACAAGGGTTGCACCACCGGCAATCGCATCGGGATCGCGATCGAACGCAATCACCTGCGCGCCACCGGCCAGCATCGCGCGGGTATAGCCGCCCGCACCAAAGGTTGCGTCGACATGGGCTTCGCCCGGCGCAATCGCGAGTGCGTCGATCACTTCATCGAGCAGGACGGGTACGTGCGGCGCGGTCACAGTTGCTCACCCCGCTCATCAAGGAAATGGGCGACCATTTCGCGCATCGTTGTATCGGCGCGGGACGAGGCAAACACTTGGGCGGGGTCCCAGATTTCGAAATGGCTGCCGAGCCCATAGAAAAAGGCATATTTGCCGATTTTGGCGCGCTTGCGGGGAAAACTGGGGAAAATGAACCGCCCGCTCGAATCGAATGACACTGTATCCCAGGCCATGCCACGCCGGAGAATTTGGTCATTGGGGGCGCCATCGGGCCCGGCATGGGCTCTCGCGCGCGCTTCCAGTTCAGCGAACCGCGCCTCGCCTTGCGGCACATCATAAGCGACCAGGCAGGTATCGCTTTCGTGCTGCGCGATCACGATTTGCGCAGCTTCCTTGGGGTCTAATTCGCGCGCGCTGCGGGCAACCAGGGTGGCGCGCAGCGACGCCGGGATCGCGACGCGACCCTTGTCGTCAACCTGCTGGAGCGCATAGCCCTGATAGATAGCCCTGATCGACACGCCCACCTCATTCGTGGTGCGCAAAGCTCTCCCGTCCCGCGAAACAGCCTTTTGCAGTCCGCAGCCTGGTGAATCATGAACAAGAGAGCCCGCCCCTGTTAACCATGGGTCTAACGCGGGAGATTTGGGGATGCAACGGGAAATTAAGGAATAGAACGGGTATTACCACTGTATTGACGGGATTGATTGCCAAGCTGACGGCCGGCTACTTTGAATGTACGCTTTTTGTTCTGTTCAACGACGGTGAACGCCCTAACGACATCACCCGAAAAATGCTTGAAAATGGCAATGAGGGGGATCGGTGGGGCAATTTCCCCGGCCAAACCGCCGCTATCCCCGGCGGACGCTTGGAAGCCGCTTATCGCGGCGCGGCAGCAGCAGCCTGATTAGTCACCTCGGTCTCGGCGCTGGGTGCGACACCCAGCTCGGCCAGCGGTTCCTTTACCGGTTCAACCGCATTCAGCGGAACATCGGTAAGATTGGCGATCAGTTCGGGTTTCGCGCCATCGGCGGCAGTGGCGGGCACTGGCTCGCGGCTTGCAGAGCTGAAAATCGCGCTCGCCAATCCGATCAGCAGCATCACGAATGCAAGGCCTGTCATGCCAACCTTGACGCGTTGAATGGACTGGGACTGTTCGGACGCTATTTTCATGGCTACCCGCACAAATTAGCGCGTTCCGGCTGTTTTGTCGAACCAACCCCGCACCGCCCGCATCCTAGGCGGGGACTGGGGTCGCGCGCGACAATCCCTTCGCGGCCAGCCAGACGGGATTGTACAGCGTCGAGAGGTAGCGAAACCCGGTATCGCAAAGGATCGTCACCACCCGCTTGCCCGGCCCCAGATCGCGCGCCAGCCGCACCGCGCCGGCGACATTAATGCCTGATGACAGGCCCAGGCAAAGCCCCTCTTCATCGAGCAACCGGCCCATCCACTCATAGCCATCGGCATCAGAAATACGATATTGTGTATCGATCGGCGCGCCTTCCAGATTGGCGGTAATCCGCCCCTGCCCGATGCCTTCTGCAACTGAAGAGCCTTCCGATTTCAGTTCGCCGTGCGCGTAATAGGCATAGAGCGCAGCGCCGTGCGGATCGGTGAGCGCAATCGTCACGCGATCGTCCTTGCTTTTCAGGCCCATTCCAACCCCGGCGATCGTGCCGCCAGTGCCTGCGGCACAGGTAAAGCCATCGATCCGGCCGTCCATTTGCGCCCAGATTTCCTCAGTCGTGCCCATGATGTGCGCCCGACGATTGGCGATGTTGTCGAACTGGTTCGCCCAGACGGCATTGGGTGTTTCCTCAGCGATCCGGCGCGACTGGTGCACGAAGTGGCACGGGTTGGAATAGGGTGCCGCGGGGACGAGCACGAGTTCGGCGCCTAAGGCACGCAACGTCGCCATTTTTTCCTGGCTCTGCGTATCGGGCATGACGATGATCGTCTTGTACCCCTTGGCATTGGCGACGAGCGCCAGCCCGATGCCGGTATTGCCCGCCGTCCCCTCCACAATCGTGCCACCCGGCTTGATCGCCCCGCGCGCCTCGGCATCCTCAACGATATACAGCGCAGCACGATCTTTCACGGAAGCACCCGGGTTGGCGAATTCACATTTGGCGAAAATCTCGCCGCCGCTGGCCGCACTCGGCCCGGCGAGGCGGACGAGCGGGGTGTTGCCGATGAGCGCGAGCGTGTTGGGAATAATCGTCATGCCGCCTAAATGGCGCGGACCGGGGCGCTCGGCAAGCGAGTCAATCTTTACGCATCCATGCCCGCCATTGTCGCATCGGGCCGCATAGGGTATAAAGTGATCGCACGGAGGTATACGTGGCCAGCCAGCTCAACATCAAGGACGCCGAAACGATCGCGATGGCCCGGCAATTGGCCAAGGCGCGCAACACCACTGTCACCGGGGTGATCAAGGCCGCGCTCGAACGCGAAGTCCGCGAGCGCGAGCAATTACTCGCCGATAAACTGGCGCGAATCGACGAAATCGTTGCCGAGTTTAAGCGCAACCTGCCGCCTGAATGGGTCGGGAAAACAAGCAAAGAGCTTATGGACGCAATCTATGACGAGCACGGATTGCCGATATGATCGTTGATTCGTCGGCGATCATTGCAATACTTCTCGACGAACCCGAAAAGCCGCTTTTCATTAAGAGAATTGTCCAAGGCGCACCCGCCTCGCTTTCAGCAGCATCATGGGTCGAACTCGCGGCGGTGCTCACGCGGCGCAACGATGATCGAATTGCATCGCTTTACAAGCTGGTCGATGAACTCGAGATCGGCATTGCCGACATCGATATCGTCCAGGCCCGCATCGGCCATGACGCTTATCGCCGCTATGGCCGCGGCTCCGGCCATCCGGCGAATCTGAACTTCGGCGATTGCTTTGCTTATGCGCTCTCGCGTGCCACCGGTGCGCCGTTACTCTTCAAGGGCGATGATTTCATCCACACCGATGTGGTGGCCGCGGCCTGATCGTCAGGCCGGTTCCTTCACCGCAACCCCGGCCGCCGCAAGATGCGCCGACAGTCGCCCGCTCAGCCATAGGAAGAACATCCGGTAATCGCTGACCAGCGACCAAAGCGGATAGGTAAATGTCGCCGGGCGGTTCTTTTCAACCGCGAAATGCGCGGGCCAAGCCATGCCATAACCCGCTAGCGGCACCAGCGCCCACCACCATCCGCCAAGCACCACCGCAACGGCGGCAAAGCCGAACGTCATCGCTGTGCCGATGTAATGGAGCGTCCGCGTCTCCGGCTTGGCGTGTTCGCGCAGATAAAAAGGCCAGAATTCGGCATAGGTGGCGATCTTTGTCATCTGCATCAAACTAGCGGCAACCCGCGCGGGTGCAAAGGGGCAAGCGGATCAGCTTAAGCCCGCCAGCACCGGCACTTTCCAACATCCTGCAAATCAGATATGTTCCGTTTATGTTCTCGCCTTCTGATTCGGTCATGTCGAGCTGTTCGGCGCTCCCGGGCGAGCTGCCAGCGGCGCACGATGCGTTTTTTAGACACCCCCTAACTTTTGTAACCTTTCAGGCGCCCATGCCCGAGCTTGTTCTCCCCCCTCGCCCGCTCCGATGGCTGTTTCTCGATCTCAACAGCTATTTTGCCAGTGTCGAACAGCAGCTGAACCCGGCGCTGAGGGGCAAGCCGATTCTCGTCGCGCCGGTCGACAGCGAAACGACCGTCGCGATTGCCGCCAGTATCGAGGCGAAGCGGTTCGGCATCAAAACGGGCACCCCGGTGTGGGAAGCGCGGCGGCTGTGCCGCGACATCATCGTCACGCCTGCCCGACATGAAAAATATGTCGAGTTCCACGATGCGATCATCGCCGAGGTGTGGAAACACATTCCGGTCACCAAGGTTTGCTCGATCGACGAAGTTGCCTGCCGTCTGCTCGATAACGAAAACAGCATCGCGGCGGTGACGGCGCTTGCCCAGCGGATCAAGGCGGGCATCCGCGCGCATATTGGCGCGTGCATGACAAGTTCGATCGGGGTTGCGCCCAACCGTCTGCTCGCCAAGCTCGCATCGGATATGGTGAAGCCCGACGGGCTGGTGATCCTGCCCGCCGAAACGCTGCCGCACCGGTTGTACGATCTTCCCCTGCGCGACATTGCCGGCATCGGCGCAAAGATGGAACGGCGGCTGGCGCGCGAGGGGATCAACGATATCCGCCAGCTCTGTGAGCGCCGCCCGCGCGATGCGGGAACCGCCTGGGGCGGCACGAATGGCGATCGGCTCTGGTATCTGCTTCACGGCGTCGACCTGCCTGAAAAGCCGACGCAAAGCCGCACGATCGGGCACAGTCATGTGCTGTCCCCCGGCAAGCGCGGACTGGAGCCAGTGCGGCTAACCGCGCGGCGGCTGGCGCTGAAGGCAGCGAGCCGGCTGCGGCGCAAGGGACATTATTGCCGGCTGCTCGTGCTCCACGGCAAGTTCGAGGATGACAAGAGCAACTGGCGCGCCGCGGTCAAACTACCCGTTACGCAGGACAGTTTCGTCATTCTCGCGGCGCTCGACAGCCTGTTCCCGCAGCTGGCGGCGGCGGGGTGCAACCGGGCGGGCGGGTTTCAGTTGCGACAGGTCGGCGTCACCCTCGGCGAGATCGAGCCGGTGGTGGGCGAGCAGGAAACATTGTTTGCGCATCTAGACCCCAATGATCCGCTCGCCCGCGAAACCCGCGGATTGGCGCTCAGCCGGGCAATGGATGCAATCAACGAAAAATTCGGCCGGCACGCCGTGTCGGTTGGCCCGTTGCATGGCTGCCGGATCGACCGGGTCGGCACCAAGATCGCCTTCGGGCGCATCCCCGAACTCCACGAATTTCATGAATGAACGGCTGCACTGGATTGGCATTTTGGTGACAGAAATATTGCATTGCGAAACAATTGGATGGCGCAAAACATCGAGTCTTGACGAAACTTGTTGCGTGGGCGAAGCGTTTCGTCACCATGACCAAGATCACACTTTCCGCCGCCGCCGCACTGCTTGCTCTCTCGCTCGCTGCCTGCGATCCCAAGACCGAAACGGTGACCACCCAGGCCCCCGATCCGCAAGCCGAAGAACTCGCCAAGGCACCGAAGATCGAGCTCCCGCCGTCGATCAAGACGTCGGAAACATTCCGCTGCAAGGACAACAGCCTGGCCTTTGTCGACTTCATGTCAGACGGCAAAACCGCCAATGTGCGCACCGAAAAGGGCGGAACGCCGGTCAAGCTGGTCGCGCCAGCCGCGGGCGAACCAATGGTGGCGGACGGCTATTCGATGACGGGCACGCCCACCGCGATCACGCTTGCACAGCCAGGCAAGCCGAGCCAACCCTGCAAAAACTGAGCCTTACGGGCGCCAATTGTTCCACCGGGCCGGGGTTTAACGAACCGCCGGCCCTTTTCTTTGGCGTTTCGCCCGTCCGCTCATTTCTACCCCCCTCTTTTCTCCAATGCGCAGCTTTGACTTGCACCGCCCCAACGGCTTCGGCACGATAGGGGGCCATTGAAGGAGGATCACCGACCCTTGGCAACGATTGCAATCTACAGCCTGAAAGGCGGCGTCGGCAAAACCACGCTTGCGGTTAACCTTGCCTGGTGCGCGGCGATGCATTCCGCGCGACGTACGTTGTTGTGGGATCTCGATCCGCAGGCGGCGAGCACCTTCATGCTCACCGAGCGCAAGACCAAGGATCAGGCGCAGTCGATTTTCACCAAGGATGTCGATCCCGCCAAGCTGGTGCGCAAGACAGGTATCGATCGTCTCGATCTTATCGGTGCCGATTCGTCACTGCGCGGGCTCGATGTGTTGTTCCACGAACTCGACAAGAAGAAGCTGCTAACCAAACTGCTTGCCTCGGTCGGCAAGCATTATGATCGGGTGGTGCTGGATTGCCCGCCGGGCCTCACCGAAACGAGCGATCAGGTCATGCGCGCGGCTGACCTGATCGTGGTGCCCGTTATCCCCTCCCCGCTCTCCGAACGCGCCTTCGCCGAAGTGGCCGAGCAACTGGGTAACCGCGCACAGCTGATGCCGGTGCATTCGATGGTCGATAAGCGCCGCAAACTTCACAGCGAAGCGTTGCTGCGGCACCCCGACTGGCCGGTCATCCCGATGGCGAGCGTAATCGAATCGATGACGGTGCGGCGCGCGCCCGTGGGCAGTTTTGCGGGCAAGAGCGCGTCGGGCCAAGCCTTTGTCCAGCTTTGGCAAGCCATCGAAAAACGGCTGGCCGCATCGGCAGGCGCGCGCTGAGCAACGGGCGGCGATGACGGCGCTCGATCCCAAGCTGGTGCTTGGTGCCTATGCGGTCGGCGTCTTCCCGATGTCAGATCACCGCACCGCAGAAAGCATTTATTGGGTCGAGCCGAAGCGCCGCGCGATCATGCCGCTCGATGGGTTTCACCTGTCGCAGTCACTGCGCAAAACCATCGGCAGCGGTCGGTTTCGCGTTACTGTCGACACGGCGTTCGAACAGATCATCGCGCTGTGCGCCGAAAGCGCTGTCGACCGGCCAGATACCTGGATCAACCCCGCGATCGAACGGGTGTTTATCGATCTGCACCGTCTGGGATACGCCCATTCGATCGAGTGCTGGGATGGCCACCGGCTGGCAGGCGGGCTGTACGGCCTAGCCCTGGGACGCGCGTTTTTCGGCGAAAGCATGGTCAGCCGGGCGCGCGACGCCTCCAAAGTCGCGCTGGCCTGGCTGGTGGCGCGGCTAAAGGTAGGGGGCTTCGAATTGCTCGACTGCCAGTTTCAGACTGATCACTTAGCGTCGCTGGGGGCGATCGAGATCAGCCGACGTGATTATCTGGCCGGGCTGTCATCCGCCGTCGATGGTGCGGTCGCCGGGGCACTCGGCGATGGAGCGGTCGGGCTGTCATCGGCGGAAGTCGTTGCCGATTTTTTCGCACTCGACCGACTTTTGTCAGCCGAACCGCCGCCAGCCACTGCCTCACCGCCGGCAGGAAAGCTCATCGCGCAGCTTTTGGTCCAGACGTCGTAAACTGGGTGCTGGACGACGTTCAGCGCCGGACGTTCCTTGTACAACCAGCCCGAAAAGAAACGGCGCCATGTCTTGTCGGGTTGCTGGACATCGACCTGAACAAAGGATCCGGTGAACTCTTCCTGTTCCCACGGCGCGGTTCGCTCGCAGGCGCGCAGCCGCACAACAACGTCGCCGACGCGCATGGCCTGGCCGGGCTTTAACGTCAGATCGCGCGACACGCCGTTTCGCTTGTTCAGCAGGCCAAGCACCGCGATACGTTGTGCCATCGGCGTTGTCCCGGCGGTCTGTGTACGATCGGGCGTCACATCGACGGTCACGACATCCGATGCCGCCTGAACCTGATCGAGCACGGTCGTACCGGAGGAGGCGACGGGTGCGGTATCGTCGCCACCGCCGCCAAAATACTGCACCCCTGCCCAAATGAGCAGAGCGACCAGAATCGCCGCACCACCGGCGATCAGCCAGGGCCTTACTCGCCGGGCGTCCACGCTTCGTAATCACCAGTGGCGGCTGCGCGCGCGCCGCCCTTTTCAAGGGCACCAGCCGGCCGATGCGCGAACACCGTGCCGGTCAAGTTCGGCTCCGGCGGCTTTTGCCAACGGCGCGGCGGGGGCAAGGATTGATCGGGCAAACCGTCGACCTGATGATGAAGCCAGCCGAACCATTCTGGCGGCACGCGGCTTGCATCGTTCGCACCGGCATAGATCACCCAACGGCGCGGGATACCGTTCATGTCCACGCCACCTTCGTAATAGACATTGCCGAGCGAATCTTCACCCGCGCGGGTTTTGCCCCGCAGCGCCCAGTTGGTGCCGATGGTGGCACCATTCCACCAGGTGAAGATTGATCCGAGAACGCTCATCGCTGCCGCTTAGCCGCTGCTGATCCGGGCAGCAACAGCCCGGATGACGACCATGTGGATTATGCCTGTCAATCGAGACTAACGCTTAGGGCCGCCTTCCCAAGAAACGACGTCATCCTCGGCGATACCGAGTTCGGCCGCACGACCGCCGCGAAGCTCAAGCACAGCCGCCACTGGCTCGCCCGATGGGATCGGCGCTTCCGAAAAGGGCGTGGTATTCTCGGCGATATGCGCAATTGATCCGTCAGCGCGGATGAAGATGATGTCGAGCGGGCTCGGTGTATTCTTCATCCAGAAGCTCGCCTCGCGCGGCGGACCGCTTGGCGGATAAGGCGCGAACAACATCCCGCCATCCCGCGGAATATCGGTGCGGAACATCAGACCCCGCTGTTGCTGCGCTTCCGTCTTTGCCGGTTCAACATGGAATTTATGAACGCCGTTGGCGCTTTTGACGGTAACGGCAATTGTAGCAGTCTTCGCCTCGGTCGACGCCGAAGCGGCGGCCGTGCCACCGGAACAGGCGGGCAGCATTGCTGTCAGGGCGAGCGCCGTCGCCGCTCCCAGGAGTTTCGCCATGTTCATGAGCCGTCAGCCTTCCTGTTCGACCACAACCGCCAGCGGCCCTTTCCGTCCATTGACGATCCGGGCGCGCAGGGGCTGATCGGGCTCCACCTCACCAATATTGGCGCGGCGCAG
Source organism: uncultured Stakelama sp. (assembly GCA_964649315.1). GTDB lineage: Bacteria > Pseudomonadota > Alphaproteobacteria > Sphingomonadales > Sphingomonadaceae > Sphingomonas. The sequence continues at coordinate 22,979 of CAZYOU010000033.1, forward strand.
CGTTTCCATATGCACGAATATATCGGCAGAATCGGAATCGCGCACCAGAAAACCATAGCCCTTCAGCCGATTGAACCACTTGACATAAACCGGCTCGAACGCGCCCGCCTGTTCGATCAACGTGGCTGGATCGACGCGTTCATCGGTCGTCCGCGCCCGTGGCAACGGTTCGACGGCGTTGGTCAGATCGATCGAGAGGATTTCGGTTGCCTGAAAGCCGCGGTCTCGCTGCACGGCGATACAGTCGATCCGCGCCCCTTCCGGCAGGCTGCGTCTGCCATGTGCCTGCAACACCGAAAAATGGACCAAAACGTCACCATAACCCGGTTCGTCGGCGACGATGAACCCAAATCCGCGCGTGACATCAAACCATTTCAGCGCGCCTGAAATCTGATGCTCTTGGGCATGGTCAAGAGCGTGCAGCGGCTCAGAGTCGAGATTTTCGGTCGACACGTTATTCGGCACGGGCTGCACAGAAACCAAAATACATTCTCCCCCCGTAACAATTGCTAGCACATAAGATGGCAAGAGAAAATCATGAGCTGCATTCCAGCGTCCGACGAGGTACCCATTTTTCGTCACCCTCTCATCGGATAGCCGTCTTCCAAAAGAACTGTAACGTCTTCACCTGGTGCCATCGTCGCGATCCGCCGTGCAAGGCCGAAATCATGACCGGCGCGGATCATTGCAGCGACATGTTTTTCCCGGGTCGGTCGATCCGCAAGCTGATCTGCAAACGGGCCGATCCGCCGTTTGCGGGCGAAGGTGACGGCAGCTTCGGCTGCGCGATCGGCGATCGCAGGGGCAATCGCGGCGCTATCATCCTCGTTGATCCCAGCATGGCGGAGTGCGCCGGAAACACGGCGTGCGCCCAACCCGCGCCGCGCCATTGCGCGCGCGCGCGCTTCGCCAAACGCCCGGTCATCGATGTAACCGGCTGACGCGAACCGCTCGGCAATGATTGTCGTATCGGGTGGGGTGCCATCGAAACCACGCTGCCTGATCTTGCCGTTCAGATAGGTCGCCAGCTTGGCGCGCGTTGTCGCGAACCGCTCGACATAGCGCAGCGCAAGCCGCTCAATACTGGGACTGTCGAGAGGGGGCAGCGGACGTTTGGCAGAGCGCATGCCATCATTGTGCCACAGTCAGGCTCGATTTTGAACGCTTGCTCGGGGAATATTGCGGGCTGGACAGCAGCGACCGCACAACATGGCGTCATCAAGGGCATTAAGAATGGGAATGGAAACGGGGGAAATCGACAAGGCAGAGGTGGCAGCTACGCCATTTGTCCCGGTGCCAACGCCGACCCATGATGAATTGCCACGCCGCTTTGCCGATTTTGAAACGCTGGGCGAAGCGCTTGATTATGCCGCCGCCGGCGCGCGCGGCATGAATTTTCATGATGCGCGCGGCAATCTGGCACGGGCCTATCCCTTTTCCGAACTGCGCACCGACGCGCTCGATACCGCGCTGCGGCTGATCGCGATGGGCGTGAAGCCGCTCGACCGGATCGCTCTGGTGGCTGAGACCGGACCCGAATTTGCTGCGCTGTTTTTCGGCGTTGTTTATGCCGGTGCCTGGCCCGTGCCACTGCCGCTGCCGACATCGTTCGGGGGCCGCGATTCCTATATCGAACAGATCCGAGTCCAGTTGGGCAGCTGCGATCCGTCGATGCTCATCTATCCGCCCGCGCTGGCAGAAATGGCTGGCGAATCAGCACGGCTTGCTGGAGTGGCGGGCATCGACTGGGATTCGTTGGCAAACCGCCCTGCCCCGGCGGCACCGCTGCCACAGGCAAAGCCCGATGATATCGGCTATCTGCAATATTCCAGCGGATCGACCCGCTTCCCGCACGGCGTTGCCGTCACCCACCGTGCACTGCTCAACAATCTTGCGGCGCATAGCCACGGCATGAACCTGGCGCAGAGCGACCGATGCGTTTCGTGGCTGCCCTGGTATCACGACATGGGGCTGGTTGGTTGTTTCCTGTCGCCGGTCGCGAACCAGTTGTCGGTCGATTATCTGAAAACCGAAGATTTTGCGCGCCGCCCGCTCGCCTGGCTCGATCTCATCACCCGCAATCTCGGCACCACCGTCAGCTATTCGCCCACATTCGGGTACGACATCTGTGCACGTCGGATGTCTAGCCAGACCAAGGCGTCGGGTCGTTTTGATCTTTCACGCTGGCGCATCGCGGGGAACGGCGCTGATATGATCCGCCCGGATGTGATGCAAAATTTTGTCGACGCTTTTGAGGGTGCGGGGTTCAAAGCATCCGCATTTCTGCCGAGTTACGGCCTTGCAGAAGCAACGCTGGCGGTGTCGATCATGCCGCCGGGCGAAGGCATTCGCGTCGAATTGGTCGAGGAAACCCAGCTGTCGGGCGCTGCTGCCAAGCATGACCGCCCCCAGCGTTTTCGCGCGATCGTCAATTGCGGCAAGCCCGTGCGCGACATGACCGTGGAAATCCGCGAGGAAGATGGCACGCCCCTGCCCGATCGCGCGATTGGCAAGGTGTGGTGCCAGGGCACGTCCATCATGCAGGGTTATTTCCGTGACCCTGAATCGACCGCTGCATGCATGGTCGATGGCTGGCTCGATACCGGCGACATGGGCTATATGTCAGACGGTTATCTCTACATCGTTGGCCGCGCCAAGGACATGATCATCGTCAATGGCAAGAACCATTGGCCGCAGGACATTGAATGGGCGGTCGAGCAGTTGCCCGGCTTCAAGGCAGGCGATATCGCTGCCTTTGCCATTACCACGCCCGGCGGTGAGGAAACGCCGGCGGTTCTCGTCCAGTGCCGCAGTTCGGATGAGAGCGAACGCGTGCGTCTTCGTGAGGAAATCCGTGAAAAGGTCCGTTCGGTTACCGGCATGAACTGCGTAATCGAGCTTATCCCGCCGCGCACCTTGCCCCGCACCAGCTCTGGCAAGCTCAGCCGTGCCAAGGCGCGCAACTTGTATCTTGCCGGCGAAATCAAGCCTTATGCGATTGCGGCCTGACACGCGAAATAAGTGCGGATTCAAGCGTCGCGCATAACCTTCCGCTAACCAGCATGTCGTAACGTCATGCTGTGCCCAAAAATGCTGCCTCGCAATTCGCCCAGCCGAAAATAGACGCCCGTGCGCTGCTCGGCCTCTATGATCCGGCGGATTCGACGGATTGGGGCCCCATTCGCGCGGCGCAGCTGAATGCAGGCCGCCAGCTTGCGCTATTCATGCTTGCGGCCAATGTCGTCGGCGCGGCCCTCGTCATGCTGCTTGCGGTCGATATGGTGCCCGACTGGGCCCGGATCAGCTGGGGTGCCGCCGTCGCCGCCATAAGCGCCGCGATTGCCTTTCGCCGCTTGAGCGGCGCCTATCGCAACGCGCCGACTGCACCGATTGAGGCCGTGCGCGATACGGTGCTGGAGGGGATCGCGCTGGGCATCGTCTGGTCTGTGCCACCGATCGCCTTGGGTGCACAAAGCGGCATGGCGATGTCGCTTGGGTTATGGATCATCCTGTCCGTCTTGATGACCGCATCGTCGGTAGCGATGGCGGCGCTGCCACTGGCAACGATAAGCTTCCTCGCGATTCTGGGCACCTCGGTCGGGGTGATGCTGTTCGTCATGTCGGCACCGCTGCTTGCAGTCGCTGCGTTGTTGTTCACCTTCCTACTGATGCTGGGCTGCTTCGGACGAGCAAAGTCGCTTGTCATTATCCGCGCCAATGAAATTGCCCTTTCGGAACGCGACGAAACCGTCAGCCTGTTGTTAAATGACGAGGAAGATCAACGTGCTGACTGGCTGTGGGAAATCGATGCCGCAAAGCGGGTGGTGCGCGCGTCACCACGCTTCGCCTATGCCGTCGGCCTCGATCCGGTTCGGATCAACAATCAACCGTTTCTTCAGCTGCTCGCCGGTGCCGATTGGGAGTCGGGTAAGTTTTCGCCCAATCTTCACACGCTCGCCGAGAAGCTGAAGAACCGCGAAGCGTTCCGCGATCTGCTGCTGCCGGTGCAGTTCGAGGGCAAGGAGCGTTATTGGGAGATCACGGCCACACCGCGCTTTGACGAAGCTGGCATTTTTTCGGGTTTTCGTGGGGTCGGTTCCGACGTGACCGAAGCGCGCCTTTCTGCCGAAAAGATCAACCGAATGGCCCGGTACGATACGTTGA
>CAZYOU010000034.1:0-26859 GCA_964649315.1 uncultured Stakelama sp.
GTGCCGATATGGATATCGAGGTCGCGGAACAGCCAGCCGGAGCCCTGGACGAGCCCGAGATTTTCATACGCAAGAATTGGTGCAGCCATGGGGGTGCCGTTAGGGGTCTTGTTGCGCTGCGGCAAGTTGCTGTTGGCTGACGAGTGCATTCACGGGCTGTTCAACGCGCACGCCCTATGCCAATTCCTATGACGATGAAATTTCCTCTGCTCTTGGCCGCCTGTGCGGCGCTGGCCGGCGTCGGCGATGCGCAGGCGCAACGGCGCGGCGAACAGGTCGATGTGCGGGTGCAGCTGCGCAGTGGCCGCCTGTTGCCATTGCCCGAAATCGAACGTCGCGTGCTGCCGACGATGAACGGTGCACGATATATCGGCGTCGATTTCGATTCTGACAGCGGGATTTACACCTTGAAGTTCCTGCGCAAAGGCGATGTGATCTGGGTTGATGTCGATGGCAGTACCGGCCAGATCATTGGCCGAACCAGCAATTGACCAGCCCGGCAACTGACAAGCGTGACCAGCGCGACCGACCAAGGGGATAGAATAATGCGCGTGTTGATCGTCGAGGATGAGCCCAGCCTGGGTCAGCAGCTGAAGAACACGCTGGAAGGCGCAGGCTATGCGATCGATCTGGCAACGGATGGCGAGGAAGGCCTCTTTCTCGGGCAGACCGAAAGCTATGATGCGGTCGTGCTCGATCTCGGCTTGCCGGAGATTGACGGGCTGACTGTGCTCGATCGCTGGCGCAAGGAAGGCAAGGTGATGCCCGTGCTGGTGCTCACCGCGCGGGATAGCTGGTCAGACAAGGTTGCCGGGCTTGATGCCGGGGCTGATGATTATGTCGCCAAGCCATTCCAGTCCGAAGAATTGATCGCCCGGTTGCGCGCACTCATCCGCCGCGCGTCGGGCAATGCCTCGTCAGAGCTGATTGCGGGTGACATTCGCCTCGACACCCGATCGGGCAAGGTCACCAAGGCCGGTGAGCCGATCAAGATGACCGCGCAGGAATATAAGCTGCTCAGCTATCTGATCCATCACAAGGGCAAGGTCGTCAGCCGTACCGAGCTTATCGAGCATATCTATGATCAGGATTTCGATCGCGATTCGAACACGATCGAAGTGTTCGTCACGCGCATCCGCAAAAAGCTCGGCCAGGATGTGATCACCACGATCCGCGGGCTTGGCTATAGCCTGGAAGATCCCGATGCCTGATCGGCGTCTGGGCTGACCGGGCGTCGCTGAGATGGACCTGTCCGCCGCCCCCGGCATGCCCGGCCCGCTGGCACGGCCGACGACCGGCTCGCTGAGCCGCCGGATGATCGTGACGGCGGCGGTGTGGATCACGCTGCTGCTGACAATCGGCGGCTTCGCGCTTGACCGGGTGCTGACGAATGCCGTCACCCGCAGCTTCGACGATCAGCTCGAATATGTGCTGACCGCGCTGATCGCCTCGGCGGAGATCGGCCCCGAAAAGGAAGTGATCTTCAACCGAGAACCCGCCGATCAGCGGTTCCTTGAATCCTATTCGGGGCTTTACTGGCAGGTCAGCGCCAAGGGCGTAGAGGATTTTGCGTCCCGATCTTTATGGGACCGGCGGCTGCAATTTCGCCCCGGGCACCGCGATCTCGGCATCCATATTTACGACAGCACCCAGTTTCCCGATGAAAAATTGCGCGTGATTGAACGCGATGTGCGGCTGCCGGGGTCACCGCTGCGCTGGCGTTTTCAGGTCGCGGGCAGCCGGTTGGCGCTTGACGAGCAGATCAAGACATTGCGCCAGACTTTGCTGGTCAGCTTCCTGATGCTGGCGATCGGGCTGATTGCGATGGCCGCACTGCAGACATTTTACGGGCTGTGGCCGCTCCGCAAGGTGCGCGAAGAAATCGTCAGGATGCGTGCAGGCCAGTCGCGCCAGATCGATCGCGCGATGCCGGTTGAGGTCGCGCCGATGGTCGAGGAACTGAACGGGCTGATCGCGCACAACGAACGCCAGGCCGAAGAAGCGCGGCGCCATGCGGGCAACCTCGCCCATGCGTTGAAAACCCCGCTGACGGTGATCATGAATGCCGCGACCGCCAATGCCGCTGATCTGGGACCGACGGTGATCCGCGAGGCGGCGACGATGCGGCGTCAGGTCGACCATCATCTCGCGCGCGCGCGCGCCGTCGGCCGGCGCGGTAATGCGCATAGCCGGTGCGGTGTGTGGCCCAGCCTTGAATCGGTCGAGCGCGCGGTGGGGCGGCTCTACAATCATGTTCGGTTCGATCTCGACGGGCCAAAGGATCTACAGGTGCATGTCGAGCGGCAGGATCTGGACGAGATGCTTGGCAATTTGATTGAAAACGCTGCGAAATATGGCGGCGGCAGCGTGTTCGTAACGGTGGGGGCGCAGGCCGGTTTTGTTGAATTTCTGGTCGAGGACGACGGGCTTGGGATTCCAGAGGTAGAGCGGGTGCGAATCTTCGATCGCGGCGCGCGGCTTGATACTGGCAAGCCCGGCACGGGGCTTGGCCTTGCGATCGTCCGGGACGTGGCCGAAATCTATGAAGGCACCGTTTCGCTGGAAGAAAGCGAAGATTTGGGCGGGCTGCTGGTCCGGCTGCGGCTCCCGGCGGCGAGTTGAACCGACTTCCCGTGCGCCGATTGCGTCTCGTTTCGGGTGTCCAGCGTAGCTGATCTTGCCGTGCCGGATCAGGATCGGCACCATTGTGGGCCAGAATGTGCGCGGAGACCGAATGACTGACGACATCGACCACGCGAGCGCGCTGACCCGTCGGCAATTGCTCATCGGCGGGGCTGTTGCCGCCGCTATGGTCCCGGCGGCGGCGCAGGCGGTGGTCCCTGCCGGGTGGAAAGCGGTGGGCTTTCCCTTCATCCGCTCGAACGCTTTTGCCGAAATCGATCGCGGCGTCATCCAGGTAGACGGCAAACGGGCATCCTCGATTCTGTACCGGACGATCTCCATCGATCTCGGGCAGACGCCGCGACTGAACTGGAAGTGGCGCGTCGATAGCGGGCCACCGGCGACCGACTTGTCCGTGCGCGGCAATGATGACCGCGCGCTCGCCGTGATCGTCGGGTTTCCGTTCGATCCGGCAAAGGCGACAGCGACCGAGCGGAGCCAGCACCGTGCGATGCGCTTTCTGCTCGGGCGCGACGCGCCGGGGCGCAGCCTGCATTATGTGTGGGGCAGCGGGTTGCAGCGAGGCGCGGTGATCCGCCCGCCCAAAACCGATGCACACCGCTTCATCGTGCTGCGATCCGCGTCCGAACCAACCGGCGTGTGGCGCCCGGAAAGCGTCGATGTCGCCGCCGATTATCGCCGGATTTTCGGGGAAGCACCGCCGCGCGCGGTGCAACTGGCGATTTCAAGCGATGGGGATGATACCAAATCGACGGTGCACGCGGCGATCGGCAGCTTTGCCTGGAGCTGACGTCGACGGTTACGCCGCAAGCTGCAATGTTTGCATGGCACCCGCCGCGATCGCCAGGCTGTGCTTGCGGGCGGCATGATCGAAGATCGAGCTGGTCAGCATCAGCTCGTCGGCACCCGTCCGCGCGATAAAGGCTGCCATCTCGCGCGCGATCTTGGCCGGGCCACCCACGGCCGAACATTGCAGCACATGATCGAGGATCGCCGCGCCTTGCGGCCCCAACGTCTCGCGATATCCCGCAACCGGTGGCGGCAGCTGGCGCGGATTGCCCGTGCGCAGCGCAACAAACGCCTGTTGCTGTGATGTGGCGAGATAGTTGGCTTCGTCGTCGCTGTCGGCACCGAACACATTGAACCCGGCCATGAAATGCGGCTTTGCCAGCACCGCAGACGGCCGGAAATATCGGCGGTACAGCGCGGCGGCTTCATCCAGCGCATCGGGGGCGAAATGCGAGGCAAAGGCATAGGGCAGCCCAAGTGCGGCAGCGAGCTGCGCGCCATAGGTGCTTGACCCCAATATCCAGATGTTGATGCGGGCCCCCGCACCGGGGGTGGCGCGGATGCCCGTCTGGCCGTCGTCGGCAAAATAGCTTTGCAGCTCGAGCACGTCCTGCGGAAAGGCGTTGGGATCGCTGTTGAGCGTGCGGCGGAGCGCCCGGGCGACCTTCTGGTCCGATCCGGGTGCCCGGCCCAGCCCCAGGTCGATCCGGCCGGGGAACAGCGCATCAAGCGTGCCGAATTGTTCAGCGATCACCAGTGGGGAATGATTGGGCAACATGATGCCCCCCGCGCCGACCCGGATGTGTCGGGTCGCGGCAGCGACATGGCCGATCACGACCGATGTCGCCGCGCCCGCAATCCCGGCCATCCCGTGATGTTCGGCAACCCAGTAGCGGGTAAAGCCAAGCGCTTCGGCATGCGCTGCCAGATCGGCGGCATTGGCAAGGGCCTCTGCCACGCTGCCGCCTTCGACGACGGGGACGAGATCGAGGAGCGAATAAGCTGTCATGCCAAGATAGATGGGGTTGCCGCGCGCCGGATGCCAGCCATCGTCAGAACTCCTTCGAGAATCGCAGGGCCATACCGATATCGTCACGGATGGCGGCGACATTACCGGGGTCGCGCCGCAGATACAGGTTGGTTTGCAGTGCACCGCCCCAAAATGGTGTGGCGTACCGCGCTTCGAAATCGATCTCGCGGCCCGTCGGTGCCAGGTTCAGGCGTTGCACCGCGAAATCGCTGACGCTGTTGGTCGCGTAATCGAAAAACACCGGCAGGCGCAGATCAAGGCCGCTGCCGCGGGTGACGCGGAGCGGCTGCGACACCCGCAATCCCAGGCTGTCGCCCCCGAACAGGAAATTGCGGCGGGCGATGTCGGCGGCAAAGGCATTGGTGCCGACGACGCCTGATCCATCAACGCCGATCCGCGTCCGGGCCGCTGTCCAGCCCTGCCGCCACGCCCCGCCGATTGACCAGCCGTCGCCCATTTCCACGCGCGCGGCGGCATCGATGAACCAGCTGGTGGCGTCGCTGGCGCCTAACCCGTCGCCGAACCGCGCGCCGAGCACGGTATCGCGCTCGCGCAGATGCGTAGCGCTGAAGGTTGCGAACAGGCCGCCCAGTCGGCGATCGACGCCGATCGACATCTTGTCATAGCGGGATCGCTGTGCGCGGTTTTGCAGCGCGGCCAGTTCGTCGAACCCCTGCGTGATCACCGCACCATTTTCGGCCGTTACCGTCAGCGCGAACTTTCCAAGATCGCGCCGCAAGGCAAAGGCGGCGGCGGCATTGCTCGTAAAACCGTTTGCCAAGCTCGGGTCCTGCGCGATCAGGAACGCGGGGTCGCTGCGCCCGGCAAGCTGTGCGGTGATCGCCCCGGCGCTTTGCGAAAAGCCGATCCCGAACGTGGCTTTGCTGCCAAGCTTGCTGGTGACCATCGCCGCCAGGGTGCGTGCCTGACCGGCATCGCCGGGAGCCAGCAACAGCGTTTCGATCTCGGGCCGCTCACGCCCGGGCGCGATCGTCACGGCAATGGCAGTCGGACCGGCAGCGACGCTGTAATTGCGTTGAATGCCCGTCAGCGCGCCCGTCAGCATCCGTTGCAGCGGCGCGGCGCTGAGCGTGCGACCGAGATCGAGCGAATAGGCGCGGCCGAAACTGTCCTGAATCGCGGTGCCGAGTGGCCCTTGTTTCGCATCACCCATCGGGGCTGACATGGCACCGTTGCGCACCAACGACACTGGTATCGGCGATCCGGCGATCGATGTTTGTCCGATCGGTGCAAAGGCGCGGGTCAGATCGAGGACACCGCGTCCATAGACCGGATCGATGCCCGATGCGCCAATATCGCGCGCGCTGCGATACAGGATGTCAACAATCTGGGTACCGGTCAGCGAGGGGAAAGCTTGCGCCAGCAGGGCTATGGCCCCGGTGATTTGCGGGGCGGAGAAGGACGTACCGCTCCACAGAAAGGGAACATTTTCCTGGTTCGGCGCCCGAATCCGCTCGCCCACGGCCGCAAGAAAGGCATTCGCCCCCGTGCCCGCCCGGTTGCTGAAATCGGAAATGACATCGCTGGTGTTCACTGATCCAGCGATGATCACCAAGCCCCGTGCCACCGCAGAGTTGTTGGCAATACTCGAAAACCCGTCGGGGTTTGCTTGACCATCATTGCCGGCCGAAATCACCACGATAACCCCGGCGGCGGTCGCCCGATCGATTGCCTGCACGAACGCGTTGGTGCCTGCCGATCCGCCAAGCGAGATGTTGATAACGCGCGCGCGATTAGCAGTGGCGAGATCGATCGCGTTCGCGATACTGCGGTCGCTGTGCGTACAGCCGCTTTCTGTCGCGCCAGCCATGTTGGTGCCGGCGCAGCTGCCCGGGGTGTCAGTGCGCAGCACAAGTAGCGTCGAATCAAAAGCGATACCGTGGGTACCGGCGTTGTTGCGCCTTCCAGCGATTGTAAAAGCGACCGCGGTGCCGTGACCAGATTCGTCGTCGATTGTGGGGTTGTTGGCAGTACTCGTGGACGCGCTACTAATCCTCGTCCCGAACTCCTCGCTTTGTACGTCGATGCCGCTGTCGATTACCCCCACGATGATGCCGTTACCGGTTGCGCCGCGTTGATAAGCGGCGAGGGAATTGGCCGATACATTCCCCACCGTTGCGCGATACTCGGCCGTATCGAAACTGCTGACCGGTGGGGGTGTGGGGGTCGGTGTCGGTGTCGGTGTCGGTGTCGGGGTAGGTGTGGGCGTTGGCGTTGGCGTCGGTGCAGGGATCACGGGCGGGGGTGGGGGCGCTTGACCAATCCCCCCGCCACCGCTGCCACCCGAACAGGCCCCCGTCGCCACGACCGCAACGAGCATCGCCGAATGGAGCAGGCGCCGGGTCAAGATCGTATGCATATCGTTCTACTCCCTCTTTGCCGCCCGCAGGCTGTGATGCCTTCGTTTCGGGTAACGATCGGCATCCTTGCTCCCTCTGTCGCTGGCGCTTAGAGGGTCGAGCCTATGCTCGCCCGTCTTGCCCATATCCGCAACTGGATTTTCGATCTGGATAACACGCTCTATCCGGCGAATATTAACCTTTTTTCCCAAGTCGATCAGCGTATTACTGACTATATCGCGGACCGCTTCGGGCTTGATCCGGTGGCGGCGCGCGCCAAGCAGAAAGAGTATTTCCATGCCCGCGGCACAACGCTTGCCGGGCTGATGGACGATCATGGCACCAATCCGCATGAATATCTGGGCTATGTCCATGATGTCGAAATGGACGTGCTGGAACATAACGCGCCATTGGTCGCGGCGATCGCGCGGCTGCCGGGCCGCAAGCTGATCTTCACCAACGGCGATGCCCCTTATGCGCGCAAGGTGCTCGATCGGATCGGCCTGTCGGAAAGCTTCGAAGCGATCCATGATATCCACGCAACCAATTATGTCCCCAAGCCGGAACCCACGATTTATGCGGGGCTTTGCGCGGCATATGACATCGATCCGCACGCCAGCATCTTCTTTGAAGACATGGCCCGCAACCTGAAACCCGCCAAGGCCATCGGCATGACGACGGTATGGATCGACAATGGGTCCGAACAACATGCCGATCAGGATCGGGACTTTATCGACTTCACGATTGCCGACATCACCGGCTGGTTACACGAGATAATGGAGAACGCATGAGCGAGGAACTGCAGGGCCTGATCGACGGCGCATGGGAAAAGCGCGACCAGATCAACAGCGCGACCAAGGGCGCGGTGCGCGATGCTGTCGATTCCGCGCTGACGTTGCTCGATTCCGGTCAGGCACGGGTGGCCGAACCTGATGGTGCGGGCGGGTGGCGTGTTAACCAATGGCTGAAAAAAGCGGTGCTGCTGTCGTTCCGGCTGAACGATAATGCGCTGATCAAGGCGGATTCCGACTTTGCCGGGAACGGCCCGAGTCTGGGCACTTGGTGGGACAAGGTGCCGCTGAAATTCGATCGCTGGACCGAGGCGGATTTTCGCAGCGGCGGCTTCCGCGTGGTGCCGGGCAGCGTCGTCCGGCGCGGTGCCTTTATCGGCAAGGGCGCGGTGCTGATGCCCAGCTTCGTCAATATCGGTGCGCATGTGGGCGAGGGGACGATGGTCGATACCTGGGCCACCGTCGGCAGCTGTGCGCAGATCGGCAAGAACGTCCATTTGTCGGGCGGGGCGGGGATTGGCGGTGTGCTCGAGCCCCTTCAGGCCGACCCGGTGATCATCGGCGACGGCGCGTTCATTGGCGCGCGTGCGGAAGTGGCAGAGGGCGTTCGTGTGGGTGAGGGCGCCGTGCTGTCGATGGGCGTTTATCTCGGCGCGTCGACCAAGATCATCGATCGCGCGACGGGCGAAGTCCACCGCGGCGTGGTGCCGCCCTATTCGGTGGTGGTGCCTGGCAGCATCGGCGGCGGCGCCAATGACGGGGGGGGCAAGCCAGCGCTCTACTGCGCGGTCATCGTCAAACAGGTCGACGCGCAGACGCGATCGAAGACCAGCATCAACGAATTGCTGCGGGACTAACGCGCTCGACAAGCGTTGGGCTGGAGCCTATCCGCGCTGCCATAAATATAAAGGATGTCTCCCATGCCCAAAGCCAGCAAGGTCCTCGACCGCGTACTTGTCCTCGAAATGGTGCGCGTTACCGAAGCGGCAGCGGTGGCGGCGGCCAAGCTGGTCGGGCGCGGGGATGAAAAGGCGGCCGATGCAGCCGCGGTTGAGGCGATGCGCGCGGCGCTGAACGAGCTCTACATGGACGGCACCGTGGTGATCGGTGAAGGCGAACGCGACGAGGCACCGATGCTCTATATCGGCGAAAAGGTCGGCTCGGCGATCGGCAAGGGGCCGAAGATCGACATCGCGCTCGATCCGCTCGAAGGCACCACGATCACCGCCAAGGCCGGGCCGAATTCGCTAGCGGTGCTGGCGATCGCGGAAGAAGGCTGCCTGCTCAACGCGCCCGACGTTTATATGGAAAAAATCGCGGTCGGCCCGGGCTATCCCAAAGACATTATCGATCTCGACAAGACGCCGACCGAAAATGTGAAGGCGGTCGCCAAGGCCAAGGGCGTGAAGCCGCGTGATATCGTGGCGTGCGTGCTCGATCGGCCGCGCCACGAAAAGCTGGTCGCCGAACTGCGCAAACTCGGCTGCGGCATCATGCTGATCCCCGATGGTGACGTGGCCGGCGTGATCGCGACGACCAATCCCGATACCCAGATTGATATCTATATGGGTCAGGGCGGTGCGCCCGAGGGTGTGCTGGCGGCAGCCGCGCTGCGCTGTGTCGGCGGGCAGTTCAAGGGGCGGCTGGTGTTCCGCAATGATGACGAGCGCGCCCGTGCCGCCAAATGGGGCATCAAGGATCTCGACAAGCAATATGACCTGAAGGAGCTTGCGAAGGGTGACTGCATCTTCGCCGCGACGGGCGTCACCGATGGATCGCTGCTGGCGGGCGTGAAGCGGATGAAGGGCAAGATGACCACCGACAGCGTGGTGATGCGATCAAGCTCTGGCACGGTGCGCTGGGTGAAGGGCGAACACCGGATCGATTAAGGGTTGGGTGTTACGACCTTATACCCCAAATCAACCCGTTGGTGTCGAGCGACGTCGAGACACCCTGCGCCGCGCTCATGGCGTGTTTCTCGACTTCGCTCGAAACGAACGGATAACTTCAACTACATCAAATTCTAAGTACCCGCTGCGCTCGTCGTCGGTGCCGCCGCCGCGCGCTTGAACGAAATTACCACTTTCGTTCCCTTGCCCGGCGCTGAATCGACTTTGATCCCTGCCGAGGCGTTTTGGCGCAGCGACTGGACGATGATCGCGCTCAGCTTGCCGCGTTCGGGCCACGTCCGATCATCGGGCAGCCCAACGCCATCATCCGCAATCGTGATGTGGCAGCCAAGATCATCAATCAGGCTGTGCAGCGTGATTGTGCCGCCCTCCCGACCAGCAAACGCGTGCTTCAATGCGTTGACGAGCACTTCGTTGACCACCAGCCCCGTCGGCATGGCGACATCGACTGACACCGGCCAGGAATCAATCGTCATGTCGAGCCGAATGCCCTCCACCGCATGCGCCTGCATCACGGCGCTAGCGATCTGCGACAGGTAGATACCCAGATCGACCGTATCGTCGGCATTGTCGTGGGACAGGGCATCGTACAGCGTTGCGAGCGCATTGACCCGTCCGGCCAGCCGATCAAACCGCTCACCGGTTTCATCATCGGGCACATTGCGTGCTTCCAACCTGATCAGCGCCGTGATCATCTGCAGGTTGTTTTTCACGCGATGCTGCAGTTCGCGCAGGGCGTGATCCTTGGCGCGGAGCGCAGCCTTGGCGTCGTGTTCCGGATCGACTTCACTGGCCACACTACCCAACGCCACCAACCGGTAGATCGGCTTGCCGCCATCATCCTCGATCGTGTTGGACCAGACATCGACGTTGATGATGCCGGTATCGCGGTCGATGCGGAATTCGCCAATATAATCGGCATCATTCTCGATCGCATCGCGCAACAGGCGTTCGTCGTCCGCGGCGGCCGCGATGCCGGGAAGGGTCCGCCAGCCCTTTCCCTCGATCTCCGTTACCGCGAGTCCGGTCAGCCGGGCAAATTCGATATTGGCATAGGTAATGATTTCGGGCGGATGGAGCTCTGACACAGCGATTGCGACCGGCACGTGATCGAGGAATTGCTTGAAGCGATCACTTCCCAGCGCATTTGCCAGATCGGTCGTTGCCATCAACTCGTCGACCCGGTCGGCGTCGTCACTCATCGTTGAAATTTCCTGCCCATGCGCTGCCGGCGTTAGCCGCTTTTCGGTGAAGCGCCAACTGGTTGCACAGGGGTTTGCTGTGGCTGTCGAAATGCAGCCAACGGCGCTTTCCCATCCGCATGGGCCGGGGTAGATTTGGGCTACAGTCTCGGGGAGAATAGTCGATGCGCGTCCGCCACCTTGTCCTGCTGGTTGCTGCCACCGCGATGCCGGCGATGCTTATGTCCCGACCACAGGCGGCTACCGCCCAAACTGCTGCCCCCGCTGAATCACCCTTTACCTATGAAAAGATGATGGTGCCGATGCGCGACGGGGCGAAGATGGAAACCGTCATCATCCGCCCACGCGACGCAAAGGGGCCGCTGCCGATCCTGTTCCAGCGGACGCCCTATGGCATTCCCGCTGCCGCCCCGCGTTCGGTGCCGCGTGCCTGGGCGGCGCTGGTCAAGGACAGTTATATCTTTGTGTTCCAGTCGATGCGCGGACGGTTCGGATCGGACGGGGTGTTTACGCTGTCGACCGCGGTCCACCCGAACGATCCTAAGGCGGTGGACGAGGCGACTGACGCCTATGACGCGACCGCCTGGCTGGTGAAGAATATTCCCGGCAATAACGGCAAGGTCGGGATGTGGGGCATTTCCTATCCCGGTTTCGCCGCCGCCATCGCTTTGGCAAAACCGCACTCGGCGCTGAAAGCGGTTTCCCCGCAGGCCGCGTGGATCGATTATTGGCAGAATGACGATCTCCACCGGAACGGCGCGCTGCGGCTCAGCTATATGACCGACTGGGTATCCTCGCTGCAGGTGAAGAAAGACGTGTTGGAGGATTTCGATTACGGCACCAACGATACCTATGAGTGGTTTCTGAAGCTCGGCCCCGTCGAAAATCTCGACAAGCTGTATCTGAAGGGCTCTTCGCCGATGGTGACGGCGATGCTCGATCACCCCAATTACGACAGCTTCTACACCGATCAGCGTTGGTCGGACACGCTGAGCAAGGCGGTGGTGCCGACGCTGAACGTCGCCGGCTATTGGGATCAGGAAGACCCCTGGGGGTCGTGGCGCATTTACGAGAAGCTGGAGGAAAAGGACCCCAACAAGCTCAACCTGATGGTCGCGGGGCCGTGGAGCCACGGCTATTGGAGCCGCCCGGGCGCGAATAATCTGGGCAAGATCAATTACGGCGTCGATACGGGCACCGCGTTTCTGGAAGGGATCCAGGCGCCGTTCTTTGCCTATTGGCTCCACGGCAAGGGTACCAAGCCGTCCTATGAAGTGAAAAGCTTCCAGAGTGGATCGTGGGTGTGGAAGGACTATTCGCGCTGGCCCGCCCCCGGCGGTACCGCGACCAGCCTCTATCTGCGCGCCGACGGATCACTCTCGTTCGAGGCACCGCCGGCGGGCGAGGCGTGCCGCAGCTATATCTCCGATCCCGCCAACCCGGTGCCATTCCGCCCGCGCCCTATTTCCCCCACCTATCCGCGCCCGGAATGGCAATGGTGGGAGGCTGAGGACCAGCGCTTCGTCGATCACCGGCCCGATGTGCTGAGCTATGTCACCGCGCCGCTGGAGGCCGACCTGACGGTGACGGGCGCCTATATGGCCGAGCTGATGGCCTCCACCAGCGGCACCGACAGCGATTTCGTGGTGAAGCTGATCGACGTGTTGCCGCAGGATTATGAGACGTTCGATAATGCCAAACCGCTCGGTGCGTATCCGCAGCAGCTGAACGGTTATCAGCTGCCAATAGCGATGGAGGTGCGGCGCGGGCGCTTCCTGAAAAGCGGCGCGGTGCCGCAGCCGCTGGTGCCGGGGCAGGTGACGGCGTGGGACGTGCCGATGCGTGACCACGATCATGTCTTCAAAAAAGGCCACCGGATCATGGTGCAAATCCAGTCGAGCTGGTTCCCCGTCATCGACCGCAACCCGCAGACTTTCGTGCCCAACATCATGCGGGCCAAGCCAGAGGATTTCGTGAAGGCCGAGCAAAAGGTGTGCCCGGGATCGAAGCTGGTGCTGCCGGTGGTGCGGTAAAGCGGGACCCCGGCTCAAGGCCGGGGTGACGGACGTGGGTCGGACGCGATCGACCAAATCGACCAAAATTCTGCGTCACCCCGGGCTTGACCCGGGGTCCCGCTTCTTCGTCAGATCAATGTATCAAACAGGTCCAACCATTCAGGGTTGCCACGTTCGATCAACTCGAACTTCCATTCGCGCCGCCATCGCCTCAGACGCTTTTCATGCTCGATGCAGCTGACGATATCGTCGCCGCGCTCGGCCCAAACGAGGCGATGCACGCCGTATCGAGCGCAGAAGTCAGAGCCGTCTCCGGATCGGTGCTGATTGATTCGCTTCGCGAGGTCGGAGGACACGCCGACGTACATCGTGCCCCGATAGCGATCGGCCATGATGTAGACCCAGCCGCCCTGTGGTGCGCGTTCCATCGGCGTTGGATGAGAAAAGCGGGACCCCGGGTCAAGCCCGGGGTGACGGGGATAGTTGGGCAGTTATTAGCGCGTCTATACCCCCCTAACCGTCACCCCGGGCCTGACCCGGGGTCCCGCTGCCTTGCGATGTAACCGGAAAGCGAGATCTAGAATCGATTCCACCCCGCTCAACTTTTCAGCCGATACCCCGTCCGGAAAATCCACGCGATCGTCGCCAGCGTCAGCGCAAGGAACACCGCGATCGCGAGCAGGCTCCATTCGATCGCCACATCGCCGCGTCCAAAGAAGGTCCAGCGAAAGCCGCTGATGAGGTACACGATCGGGTTGAACAGCGTGATCGCCTGCCACGCAGGCGGCAGCATCGAGATCGAATAGAAGGTCCCGCCGAGAAAGGTAAGCGGGGTGATCACCAGCAGCGGCACGATCTGCAACTGTTCGAAGCTTTTCGCCCAGATGCCGAGCACGAACCCGAACAGGCAGAAGGTAATTGCGGTAAGCAGCATGAAGCCGATCATCGCGATCGGATGCGCGATCGGCAGCGCCACGAACAGATGCGCCGTCGCCAAAATCACTAGTCCCAGAATCATCGATTTGGTCGCCGCCGCGCCGACATAGGCGATCACCGTTTCAAGCGGTGAGATCGGCGCGGAGAGCAGTTCGTAGATCGTGCCCGACCATTTCGGCATGTAGATGCCAAAGCTCGCATTGCCGATCCCCTCGGTCAGCATGGAGAGCATGATGAGCCCGGGAACGATGAATGCGCCGTACGGCACACCGTCCACCGTCGAAATCTTCGATCCGATCGCTGAGCCGAACACCACGAAATACAGCGATGTGGTGATGACCGGGGTGAGCAGGCTGGTCGCGATCGTGCGGCCGAAACGGGCGATTTCGAATTGATAGATCGCGGCAATGCCGTGCCAGTTGAACCCGGTCATGCCGCTTGCTCCGTCTGGGTTGCCGACTGGTGGACCAGCCCGACAAAGATATCCTCGAGCGAGCTTTGCGCAGTGTTCAGATCCTTGAAGCCGATCCCCAGATCACCGAGTGCGCGCAGCAGCGAGGGGATGCCGGTGCGCTCGCTCTTCGCCTCGAACACATATTCCAGTTCGTTACCGTCGGCCTTCAGCACCGGGTGCCATTCGGCAAGTTCGGCGGGCACCGCCGTGAGTGGCTCGGCGAGATTGATCGTCAGCGTTTTCTTGCCGAGCTTTTGCATCAACGTCGTCTTGTCCTCGACCAGGATCAGCTTGCCCTTCAGGATCACACCGACGCGGTCGGCCATTTCCTCGGCTTCTTCCAGATAATGCGTGGTCAGGATGATCGTCGTGCCCCGGTCACGCAGCCCGCGCACCAGCTTCCACATGTCGCGCCGCAGCTCGACATCGACGCCGGCAGTGGGTTCATCGAGGAACAGGATGTCGGGCTCGTGGCTCAGCGCCTTGGCAATCAGCACGCGGCGCTTCATGCCCCCGCTCAGCTCCATGATTTTGCTGTTGCGCTTGTCCCAGAGCGATAGGTCGCGCAGGATTTGCTCGATCACGGCGGGGTTGGCGGGGCGGCCGAACAGCCCCCGGCTGAGCTTTACGGTCGCCAGCACGGTCTCGAACGCATCGGTCGACAATTCCTGCGGCACCAACCCGATGCGGTAGCGCGCGGCGCGGTAGTCGCGCTGAATATCGTGCCCGTCCACCCGCACGCTGCCGCTGCTCGGGGTTACCAGCCCGCAGATGATGCTGATCAGGGTCGTCTTGCCCGCCCCATTCGGTCCGAGCAGCGCAAAAATCTCGCCCCGGTTGATCGTCAGGTCGACATGGTCGAGTGCGGTCAGGCCGGACGCATAGGTCTTGGTCAGGCCGGAAACGGCCAGGATGGGTGTCATGAATGCCCCTGTGTCTGCTGGTGCGGCAAATGGGGTGCGCAGGGTGTGAGTGCAATTGCTGGTGTTGAAGAACCGAAGCCGATTCTCAAAATACCACCGTCACCCTGAACTTGTTTCAGGGTCCACTTCGCCACATATCCGATCGCTAGCTGGGCACGGTGCATGCTGAAACAAGTTCAGCATGACGTCTCGTTTGGAAACGAACGTCGCCTTCACACGACGGGCGCACGTTGACGTTGGGTTGGTGGCACCCCGATGCTGAGATAATCGTCAACTCTTCGCACGCACCTTGGCGATTTGTGCGCGGAGTTCCTCGATCGGCAGCGCAGCGGAGACGACATTGTTGCCGATCACCCAGGACGGCGTTCCGGTCATGCCGAGCTTTTGCGCGACGCCCAGATTACGCTGGATTTCAGCGTCGATGCGCGGATTGGCGGCGGCCGTCTGCGCGGTGGCCGCATCGATACCAGCAGCCTTTAGTGCGCCATTGATCGAATCGTCGGTAATGCGACCCCCGGCATAAAGCGCTTCGTGAAACTGCTTGAAGCGTCCGCGTTCGGCAGCAACGAGGCTTAATCGGGCGGCGGTGCGGCTTTCCTCCGACAGGATTGGTAACTCGCGAAATACGACGCGCAATTTGGGATCGCTTGCGACCAGATCAAATATCACTGGCAGGCTCGATCGACAGAAGCCGCAATTATAGTCGAAATATTCGACGATCGTGACATCGCCCTTGGGATTGCCAATCCACGCATTGCCATAAGGCGTCATGATCGCGGCGCGGTTGGCGGCGATATCGCGGCCGGTCTCGCGTTCGCGCATCAGCCCCATCGCTTCGGGGATGATCTCGGGATGGGCGAGGACATACTCGCGCACCACGCGTTCGATGGCGGCGCGCTGCGGCACCGCTGCGGTGCTGCCCGACAGCTGGGTCACCCCGGCCATTGCACCCGCACCGATCAGCGCGGATGCGGCGGCCACGCCCACGAGTAACAGACGATTGCCGGCAAGTTTATCGATCATCGCCGCCGTCCACCCTTTGTATCTTCGAGTTCATTCTGAGAGGCGAGGGCGATGTCCTGCGCCCTGATCCAGTCGACACTGTTTTGCGGCAAGGCGCCCATCGCCGCGCGCGCGCTGAATGCGGCAGTACGCGAGTCGCCCGCCAGGCTGGCGCGTTCGGCAGTTGCCAGCATCGCCCGCGCCTTGTCCCCGCGCAGATCATAAACCGTGCCGAGCTGATACCAGGCAAAGGGGTTTTGATAATCGCGCGACACCGCCTGACGCAGCACCTTTTCGGCCTCGGCATAATTGGCGGGGTCTTCGGTTGCGATCAGCGCGTGGCCGAAACTGGTCGCGATCAGGGGTTGATAACTGGTCGCCTGGGTCGCCTCGCGCAGCGGTGCCAGCGCCTCGAACGGCTTGCCCGATTCGAGCAGGATCTGGCCCTTGATCTCAAGAAAATAGGGGTCGTGCGGCGCGATCGCGACCAGCGCGTCAGCCTCGGCATTGGCTTTTTCGGGGTAGCCTGCCTTGTGATAGGCATAAGCGCGGGCGTAATGCCCCTCCACCGTCTGGTTCTCGATTGGGAACGCGTTCAGCGTGCGCGGCGGATCGTTCACGAACCCGATCAGCTTGGCGCGCACCCGCCGGAAGCGCGCTTCGAGCGCGGGATCGAACGGCTTGTTCCACGCCGCTGATTGATTGAGCGTATCGGTGAGCGTCGCAACGCGCTGGCCGCTCAGCGGGTGGCTCTGCGCATAGGGATCGATATTGGTATAGCCCGCACGAAACTCCAGGCTCTGCAGCTTCTTGAAAAACTGCAGAAACCCCTTGCCGGAAATGCCGGCCTGATCGAGGAACTTGGCAGCGGTCGCGTCAGCGGTCGCCTCCTGCACGCGGGTGAAGGCGAGGAACTTGCCCTGCGCGACCTGCTGGCCAGCGGCGATAATGCCCGCGCCACCTTCAGCCGAGCCAGCGGCGATTGCGGCAACACCCAGCAACAGGCTGACCAGCATGATCCCCAGCGCCGGGCGCGCGCCATCGGCCTGCAGGATCACATGGCCATCGGCGATATGGCCAAGCTCGTGCGCGATCACGCCCTGCACCTGATTGGCATTGTCTGCCGCGTTGATCAGCCCCGAATGGACGTAAACCGTTTGCCCACCGACCACGAAGGCGTTGATCGATTCGTCATTGATCAGGATGACGCGCACATCCTTGGGCGACAGCCCTGCCGCCAGAATCAGCGGCCGCGACATATCCGCAAACATCGCCTCGGTTTCGGCATCGCGCAAAATCGACTGCGCGTGCGCGGGCTGCGCCAAAACCAGCAACGAAAGCGCAAACGCGGCGACGAATTTTTTCATGGCACTAATATCGGCTAATTCTGGCGATTATTCAACGGACCAGAACGGCAACCGGCCCACACTGGCAGATAAAAGCTGCCAGTGTGGGCCGTTATGTCGATCAATCGAGCCAATCAGGCCCCAAAGGTTCGCTGCCACCAGCCGCGACGCGGTGGCCCGCTTTCCGTCGTGGTATCATCGGCGGCCGTGTCTGCCCCGGTCGTTGCTGGTGCTGCTTCGGCGGTAACCGGTTCAGGCTCGGGTGCAGGGGCTGTGGGTGCAGCATCCGCAGAATCCGTAGCCAGTGCCGCCTCATCGGCTGCGACGGCATCCTTGGTCTTGGCCTTGCCCTTGGCCGCACCCTTGGCCGCGGCACGGCGCTTGGGCTTGGCGGGGACTTCTTCGGCAGCAGGCTCAGGCGCTACCTCGGCAGCTATGGCATCGACCGGTTCCGCCTTGGCGCGGCGGGCGCGTTTCGGCTTGGCAGGGGCTTCGGCTTCAACCGGCGCATCGGATGGTGTTTCCGTCGCCGCTTCGGCTGCGACCGGCGCTGGTGCATCGGGCAGTGCGGGTGCCTTGGCACGCGGACGTCGGCGAGGGCGCTTGGGCGCTTCGCTTTCCTCGACGGCATCGACGACGGCAGCTTCAACGGCCTCAACAGCCACGACCGCATCATCACCAGCGAATGGTTCGACCGCAGCAGCGTCGTTCACCGCCTCGGTCCGATCGCTCTCCGGGCGACCCTCGCCACGACGGCCACCGCGACGTCCCCGACGACCGCGACGACGGCGCGGTTCGCCATTTTCGTCGAGTGTACGTGGTGCCTCGCTGTCGCTGGCGCCTTCGGCAGCGTCCCCGTCGCCAGCTTCGTCGCCCACATCATCACCATCCGCATTGTCGGCGCGGGCGACGCGATCGGCATTTTCATCACCGCGCTCGCCGCCTTCACCCTCGGGGCGACCACGACCACGCCGACCGCGACGGCGACGTCGTTTGTTGCGACGGGCCTCGCGCTCGCCTTCGGTTTCGCCGGGACGGGCCGCATCTTCGCGGGCTTCTTCCTCGCGGTCTTCTTCGGCTTCTTCCTCTTCGATTTCTTCGATCTCTTCGTCTTCATCGACTTCGGTGATCGCCTGTTCGAAACGCGGGCTATAGGCAGGCGGCGGGCCGCTTGCCTCAACGGACATGCGTGCACCCTCCTGCTCGCCGTCAGCGGCAACCTCGATCATCACGCCGTAACGTTCTTCGATCTCGGCGAGTTCGGCGCGCTTGCGGTTCAACAGGTAAAAGGCGGCTTCCTGGCTGGCGCGCAGCAACAATTGCGATCCGCGACCGCGCGCGGCCTCGTCCTCGATCATGCGGAGCGCGCTCAGGCCTGCCGAGGATGCGGTGCGGACAAAGCCCGATCCCTCGCAATGCGGGCAGGGGCGCGTGGAGGCTTCAAGCACGCCGGTGCGCAGCCGCTGGCGGCTCATTTCCATGAGGCCGAAGCTGGAGATGCGGCCGACCTGGATGCGCGCGCGATCGTTTTTCAGCGCTTCCTTCATCGCCTTTTCAACCTTGCGGTTGTTCGACGGGTTATCCATGTCGATAAAATCGATCACGACGAGCCCGGCCATGTCGCGCAGCCGCAGCTGACGCGCGATTTCCTGCGCCGCTTCCAGATTGGTCGCGGTCGCGGTCTGCTCGATATTGTGCTCGCGGGTTGAACGCCCGGAGTTAATGTCGATCGAAACGAGCGCCTCGGTCGGGTTGATGACCAGATAGCCGCCCGATTTCAGCTGGACGACGGGGTGGTACATCGCGCCGAGCTGATCCTCGACATGACTGCGCTGGAACAGCGGCACCGGATCCGAATAATGCTTCACCCGCCGGGCATGGCTGGGCATCAGCAGCTTCATGAATTCCTTGGCCTGTCGATAGCCCTCATCGCCCTCGACGATCACCTCGTCGATTTCCTTGTTATAGATATCGCGGATCGCGCGCTTGATGAGGTCGCTGTCGCCGTAAACGAGCGCGGGCGCCGCCGATTTCAGCGTGGTTTCACGAATGCCGTCCCACAGCCGCGCCAGATAATCGAAATCGCGCTTGATCTCGACCTTGGTGCGCTGGAGCCCGGCGGTGCGGACGATGCAGCCCATTGACGGGGGCAGCTTCAGATCGGCCATGATCGATTTCAGCCGCTTGCGATCGCCTGCGTTCGAAATCTTGCGGCTGATGCCGCCGCCATGCGACGTGTTGGGCATCAGCACGCAGTAGCGCCCTGCGAGCGACAAATAGGTAGTGAGCGCCGCGCCCTTGTTGCCGCGCTCTTCCTTCACGACCTGCACCAGCAAAACCTGCCGGCGGCGGATAACGTCCTGAATCTTGTAGCGGCGGCGCAGATTCATTCGGCGCTGGCGGAGTGCCTCCACGGCATCATCGCTACCGCCGCGGCTGCGCGGGCGCGGCGGCGAATCGGCATCGCCGCTTTCGCCGTCATCATCGTCATGCCCATCATCGCGGTCGTTATCGCGTTCCGCATCACGATCGGCGTCATCGTCGCCGTCGTCACCGCGCGCGTCATCTTCCGCATCGGCCTGGGCACGAAGCGCGGCTTCTTCGGCGGCATGCTCGGCTTCTTCGCGGAGCAGCGCGTCGCGATCCTCTTTGGGGATCTGATAATAATCGGGGTGGATTTCGCTGAAGGCCAGGAAGCCATGGCGATTGCCGCCGTAATCGATAAACGCCGCCTGAAGCGACGGTTCAACCCTTGTTACCTTGGCGAGATAGATATTGCCTTTGAGCTGCTTACGCTCAGCAGATTCGAAATCAAACTCTTCAATCCGGGTTCCCTTGACGACGGCAACCCGGGTTTCTTCCCGGTGCCGAGCGTCGATCAGCATACGCATGGTCATTGATATATCTCCGCGCACGCGTGCCGGGGCCGTTCAGGCCGGGCCGCATGCGATTAAGTGGTATCGACGGAGGCGCGGCATCGCTGCCCGCTCCGGTCGATCGTGTTGCGATAGAAATTGCCTCTGCCTGCAGTGCACGCCGGGACCCTTGGTCCGCGACACCCCACGCGCCAGCGTGCCCGCCGGTGTGAACCGGGCGGTTTGCGGGGCAAGGGAAATGCATCATGCGAGCGTCAACCTGAAGGACCGCGCACGGGCCGGTCGGCATCGCGCGGTCGATTACCCGGTCGTGCGCGGCGTGCGCACAATCACGGATTTACATGGCCTAGCATCACCTTTGCGGGACAGCAACCGGCAGTGAATTGCCGCTCAACGGCAAGAAAATGCCGAACGGCAAGTTAACCGCATCGTTTCACCGCGATTTGAGATGCTGCCCCCTAGGCACGGGGCATCAGATTTCCTTTGCGGGAGCAATCCCTACATGCCTTTTTACTGGACCGGCGGGCCTTCCGCGCGGCATTGTCGCCCTGTGTCTTTTCTTCTTGCCCTGCTCGCTTTCTGGCTGGGCGGCGCGCCCGCTTGGGCAGCGACCGTTGAGCGGATCGACGTGCGCCCGGACCGGATCGTCATTCGGTTCGACGGGGTTGTCGCTCAGGCATCGACCTTTGCGCTTGATGGCCCGCGCCGGATCGCGATCGATGTCGACGGCGCTCAGCCCGGTGGGCGGGTGGACAGCGATGGCCTAGTCGACAGTGTTCGCCAGGCGGCGCGGGGAAATGGCGGCGCGCGGATCGTGTTCGATCTCGCCGAGCCGGCCATCGTCACTGAAGGCAAATTCGGTCGGAACGGGCATGAACTGACGTTGATGTTGCGCACCGTCGACGATGCCCGCTTTGCGCGCGCTGCCGCAGAGGGGCGGATGCGGTTCCTGCCGCCGTTCAACTATGGATCGGGGGTAACGCCGGCGGTGTACCGTGTCTCGGCCCCGGTCCCGCGCGCCAGCCGCACGCTCGCGCTGCCACGTGTGTACGGCGATGATGATACGCGCCCGCTGGTGGTGATCGATGCCGGGCACGGTGGCGTCGATCCCGGCGCGATCTCGCCCGACAGTGGCTTGCGTGAAAAGGACGTCACGCTGAAAATCGCCCGCGCAATCCGCGATGAACTCGTTTCGTCAGGCCGTGTCCGGGTCGCGCTGACCCGGGAAGACGACAAATATCTGATCCTGCAGGAGCGCTATGGCATTGCCCGCAAGCTTAAGGCGGATCTGTTCATTTCGATCCACTGCGACAGCGTCGGCGGCGGATCGGCGAGTGGTGCAACCGTTTATACGCTGTCCGAAGTCGCGTCCGACAAGGAATCGGCGCGGCTGGCGGCGCGTGAGAACAAGGCCGACATCATCCAGGGCGTTAATCTGGCCTCGACCCCGGTCGATGTGTCGTCGATCCTGATCGATCTGACGCAGCGTGAAACGATGAATGCATCGGCCAGCTTTGCCCGGGTGCTCGGGCGTGAGGCGAAGCCGCTGATGCCGATCAAGCCCAATTTCCACCGCATGGCATCGCTGGTCGTGCTGAAAGCACCCGACATGCCGTCGATCCTGTTCGAAACCGGCTATATCTCCAACCCGGTTGACGCGGCCTTCATCGATTCGCGTGAAGGGCGGGCTGCAATTGCAGAGAGCGTGCGCCGCGCGGTCGACATCCATTTCGCCCGACGGATGGCCTCACGGTAACGCGCCGCTGGAATAACATCCTTTCGGTGCCAAAGGGCGCACCAAGGCTGGCAAGCGGCGGCAAACTTGGGTAGTGGCTGCGGCCTGTATGGCTGAACCACCTTTCACTGTGAATTTTCGCATCCGGCGCGATGTGAGTGGCCTTCAGGGCTATATCGAGCGCGCCTGGGATCGCTGGTGGGTGAAGGTGCTCGCGATACTCGGCGGGCTGGGGTTCATCGCCTACACGCTGCTATGGCTCATTTTTGCACGCGATCTGCCCTCGGTCGATGGTCTGCGTGCCTATGAGCCGCCGCTGCCCACCAACGTCCGCGCGATCGATGGCGCCCCCATTCACAGCTATGCCCGCGAACGCCGCGTCGAGCTGGCGTTTGACGAATATCCCAAGATGCTGATCAACGCGTTCCTGGCTGCCGAGGATCGTACCTTTTTTAGCCATAATGGCGTCGATTATCCCGGCACGATCGGCGCCGTGCTCGATTATGTCAGCAAGTTCGGCACCGGCAAGCGCGCGCGCGGCGGATCGACGATCACGCAACAGGTCGCCAAGAACCTGCTGATCGGCAACAGTTATTCGCCCACCCGCAAGATCAGGGAGGCGATTCTGGCCTATCGGATCGAGGATACGCTGACCAAGGAGCAAATCCTTGAGCTCTACCTCAACCAAATTCCGCTGGGGCGGAACGCGTTCGGGGTCGAGGCTGCGAGCCACGCCTATTTCGACAAGGAGTTGAACGAGCTGACGCTTGGCCAGCTTGCCTATCTGGCGATCCTGCCAAAGGGACCGGCCAATTACGATCCGTTCCGGAATACCCAGCGCGCGATCGAGCGGCGCAATTATGTGCTGCGCGAAATGCTGCGTAACGATTTCATCGATCAGGCGCAGTTCGATGCGGCAAAGGACGAGCCGATCGGCGCGGTCGTTCGGCAGACGCCGAAGTTCGAGCGCGTGGGCGGTTATTTTGTCGAGGAAGTCCGCCGCCAGCTGATCGATAAGTTCGGCGAGAATGAAAAGGCCGGGCCTTACAGCGTCTATTCGGGCGGGCTGTGGGTCCGCACGTCATACGACCTGAAGCTGCAGCAATATGCCCAAACCGCGCTACGCGACGGGCTGTTGCGGTTTGATCGCGGTCGCGGATGGACCGGGCCGCTCCGTCATGTGGATTTGGGTGCCGATGTGGGCGGGCGAGGCTGGCTGCAGGGGCTGGTCAACACCAATATCGGGCTGGATTATGCGAACTGGCGCGCCGCGATCGTCATTTCGAAGGATGCGAACCGTGCGTCGATCGGCTTTGCCGACGGATCAACGGGCAGTTTGCCGAAATTGGGCGCGCAGATGGCCGTCCGCGGCAAGAGCGGCAACGCCTTTGGGGCGCTAGAGGCGGGCGACATTATCGCGGTCGCGCCTGAAGGCGGCGCCTTTGCGCTTCGCTCGATTCCGCGGGTGTCCGGCGGCATTGTAGTCGAGCAGCCGCAGACCGGGCGCGTGCTGGCGATGCAGGGCGGCTTCGATGCGCGGCTGGGGTCGTTCAACCGGGCGACGCAGGCGATGCGCCAGCCCGGATCGACGATCAAGCCATTGGTCTATGCCGCCGCGCTCGAAAACGGCATGACCCCCAGCTCGATCATCGTCGATGGGCCATTCTGCGTTTACCAGGGCGCCCGGCTTGGCGAGAAATGCTTTTCCAACTTTGGCGGTGGCCGCGGTTCGGGCCCGCATACGATGCGCTGGGGCGTCGAACAATCACGCAACCTGATGACGGTGAAGGCCGCATCGCAAACCGGTATGGAGCGCGTGGTTGACGTGATCGACCGGGTGGGCGTGGGCAAATATCCCCCGTTTCTGTCGATTGCGCTGGGTGCCGGTGAGACGACGGTACAGCGCATGGTCAACGCCTTCTCGATTCTGGTGAACCAGGGGCGCGGCCACCCATCGACGTTGATCGATTTCGTGCAGGACCGTCACGGCAAGGTGATCTGGCCCGATAACTGGCGCCCCTGCGATCGCTGCAACGCCCCCGACTGGAACGGCAAGGCAATGCCCCGACCGGTCATTCGCGCACGTCAGGTCATTGACCCGATCTCTGCCTATCAGATGGTCCACATCACTGAGGGGGTGATCCAGCGCGGCACGGCGACGGTGCTACGCGATCTCAACCGGCCGATCATGGGCAAGACGGGCACCTCGACCGGGCCGACCAATGTCTGGTTCATCGGCGGCACGCCGCAGCTGATCGCCGGGCTGTATATCGGCTATGACAAGCCATCGAGCTTGGGCGGTTATGCGCAGGGCGGCACGATCGCCGCGCCGATTTTCAAGCAGTTTGCGCAAAAAGCCTATGAGGGGATGCCGGTGCTGCCGTTCCGCGCGCCGCCGGGCGTTCGGATGGTGCGCGTTGACCGGGCGTCGGGCAAGCAGGTTTATGGGGCCTGGCCGGGGGATGAGCCCTTGGCATCGGTGATCTGGGAGGCGTTCAAGCCCGAACGCGAACCCCGCCGCACGGTGGCGCGCGCCGCCGACGCCGGTCCGTCCCGTGACGACAAAAGCAAGCAGCGCGGTGACACGCAAAGCGACAGCGATTTCTTGCAAAGGCAGGGCGGAATCTACTAGCGACGATTGTCATAGGTCACCAGATAGTCGTCACCCCTGCGAAAGCCGGGGTCTTCCCGTCACGAAGAGATGCCAGCTTTCGCTGGCATGACGGCACAGGAAAAAGGTTCAATCCATGCGCGCCGAGGCGCAAGCCCATGTCGACAGCATCAACGAGGCGCTGGCGCTGTTGCGTCGGTTTCTCGATTGGGATCGTGCGCTTCGTCGCCTTGATGAATTGAACGCCCGCGTCGAGGATCAGGCCCTGTGGAACGATCCCAAGGCCGCGCAGGAGGTGATGCGCGAACGTCGTCGGCTTGACGAGGCAATCGCTGCCACCCGTGCCATCGAAACCGAACTCGCCGATACCGTCGAGCTGATGGAAATGGCCGAGGCCGAGGGCGATACCGCGATGGTCGATGATGGCGTGGCGGGCCTTGCCGCGCTTGCCGCGCGCGCCAATGAGGACAAGATCAAGGCGCTGCTCGCGGGCGAGGCCGATGCCAACGATACCTATATCGAGGTGAATGCCGGCGCCGGCGGCACCGAGAGCCAGGACTGGGCGGGCATGTTGCAACGCATGTACACGCGATGGGCCGAACGCCGCGGCATGAAGGTGGAGCTGATCGATCAGCATTCGGGCGAACAGGCGGGCATCAAATCAGCGACACTGCTGCTGAAAGGCGAAAACGCCTACGGTTATGCCAAGACCGAAAGCGGCGTCCACCGGTTGGTCCGGATCAGCCCCTATGACAGCGCGGCACGGCGGCACACCAGCTTTGCCAGCGTTTGGGTCTATCCCGTCATCGACGATAATATCGAAGTCGATTACAATGAAAGCGACCTGCGGATCGACACCTACCGCGCGAGCGGCGCCGGCGGGCAGCACATCAACACCACCGATTCGGCGGTGCGCATCACCCACATCCCGACGGGCATTGTTGTGCAGTGCCAGAACCAGCGTTCGCAGCACAAGAACAAGGCGGAGGCCTATAACCAGCTTCGTGCCCGGCTGTACGAGCGCGAGCTGGCGATCCGGGAAGCGGCGGCGAATGCCGAGAACGACAGCAAGACCGATATCGGCTGGGGTCACCAGATTCGGTCCTATGTGCTGCAACCGTACCAGATGGTGAAGGATCTGCGCACGGGCGTCGTCTCGACCGCACCCGGCGACGTGCTTGACGGGGCGCTCGATCCCTTCATGGCAGCCGCGCTGTCGCAGCGCGTGACGGGCGAAACGGTTGAAGTTGAGGATGTCGACTAGGATGGCCCGCTTCGCGATCCTTGCCGCACTGGTGCTGATCGCGGCGTGCGACATGGGCGTGGGTGCGCCCTCGCCGCAGCGTGACAAGGCCGGGCCGTTCCCCGCCGCCGATCGCCCTGTCGCGCGGATTGTTTCATCGCGCTGGTCGACCGAAGAAGCACGCGATCGGCTGAACGAGGCCGATGAAGTGATGAACAAGGCCGGGATCAAGCCCGGCATGACGGTGGCCGATATCGGCGCGGGTGAGGGATATTACACCATCCGCCTCGCCGAACGGGTCGGCAAGGAAGGGCGCGTGCTGGCGGAGGACATCGTGCCCGAAGTGCGCGATTCGCTCGCTGAACGCGTCGTGCGTGAACGGTTGCAGAGCGTGAGCGTGCGGCTGGGCGAGCCCGCCGATCCAAAGCTGCCAGAAAACAGCTTCGATCGGGTGCTGATGGTGCATATGTACCACGAGATCGAGCAGCCTTATGAATTTCTGTGGCGGATGCGGCCTGCGCTGAAACCCGACGGGCTCGTCATCGTGGTGGACGCCAACCGCCCCACGCAGAATCACGGCACGCCGCCCAGCTTGCTCAAATGCGAATTTGCTGCCGTCGGTTATGTGCAGGTCGCGATGAGCGAAATGCCGTCCGCCGGCGGCTATATGGCGTCGTTCCGTGCGCGCGGCCCCCGCCCTGAGCCGCGCGACATCAAAGCCTGCAAGGAAGGTTGAGCGGTGCGCGCCTATCTCGATCTGATGCAGCGTATTCTTGATGAGGGCGTCGAGACCGCAGACCGGACGGGCGTCGGCACCTTATCGGTGTTCGGGCACCAGATGCGGTTCGATCTGGCGCAAGGGTTTCCGGTGCTCACCACGAAGAAGCTGCATCTGCGCTCGATCATCGTCGAGCTGCTGTGGTTCCTGCGCGGCGACACCAATGTGCGCTGGTTGCAGGAACGCAAGGTCGGCATCTGGGATGAATGGGCGCG
>CAZYOU010000035.1:0-26155 GCA_964649315.1 uncultured Stakelama sp.
TCGTGGAAGACGACTGGGAAAGCCCGACGCTGGGCGCCTGGGGTCTGGGCTGGGAAGTGTGGTGCGACGGGATGGAGGTGACGCAGTTCACCTATTTCCAGCAGATGGGCGGGTTCGATTGCAAGCCGGTGGCGGGCGAGCTGACTTATGGGCTCGAACGGCTCGCAATGTATATCCAGAACAAGGACAGCATCTACGATCTGGCCTATAACGATGCCGGCGTCAGCTATGGCGATGTGTTCCTGGAAAATGAGCGCGAAATGAGCGCCTGGAATTTTGAGGTGGCCAACACCGATTCGCTGTTCGATCAATTCCGCAAGCACGCCACGGAATGCGAAAATTCGCTCGCGGCAAAGCTCCCGATCCCGGCCTATGAGCAGGCGATCAAGGCGAGCCATGTGTTCAACCTGCTGCAGGCGCGCGGGGTCATTTCGGTGGCCGAGCGCCAGGCCTATATGGGCCGCGTCCGCGATCTGGCGAAGGGCGCGTGCCAGGCGTGGATGGATAAAAACGGGTGGGCCGCGTGATGCAGCATCGCGCCGCAGGCATCCTCAACCTGCTTTCTTCCTTCGCGCCTTCTCTTTCTCCTTCGCGGCCTTTGCGTGACATGAAAGAAGAGGTTCACGCGAAGCGCGCGAAGACAGCAGTGAAGGCGCGAAGGGGTTGCGCCTTGTCGCTGGTGGCTGTGTCCGCATGAGCGATTATCTGTTGGAGCTTCGCTCGGAAGAAATCCCCGCCCGCATGCAGGCCCGCGCACGGGAGGATTTGGCGAGGCTCTTCACCGCCGAGCTCGCCGCCGTCGGCCTGCCCGCACCCGTCATCACCACCTACGCCACGCCGCGCCGCCTGACGCTTATCGCGCGCGATCTGCCGCTGGAGACGGCGGCGGTGTCGGAGGAGATCAAGGGCCCCAAGGCGAGCGCCCCGCCCCAGGCGCTCGAAGGCTTCCTGCGCAAGACCGGCCTCACCCGCGAGCAGCTCGTCGAGCGCGACGGGGTGTTGTTCGCCGTCATCGACAAGCCGGGGCGAGCGACCGCCGATGTGCTCGCCGCCGCCATCCCTGCCATCATCCGCGCCTTTCCCTGGCCAAAATCGATGCGCTGGGGCGCGGCGTCGCTCTCCACCGAGAGCATCAAATGGGTGCGCCCGCTGCATGGCATCGTCGCGCTGCTGGGCGATGATGTGGTGCCCTGCGAGATCGCCGGCACCGCGAGCGGTCGCGAGACGATGGGCCATCGCTTCCATTCGTCAGGCCCGGTCAGCATCGAGAGCGCAGCGACCTATGCCGACCAACTCCGCGACGCTCATGTCATCGTCGATCAGGATGAGCGCGCGCAGATCATCGCGCTCGGCGCGACCATGGCAGCGCGCAAGGCCGGGCTTCAGTTGATCAAGGATGAGGGGCTGCTCATCGAAAATGCCGGCCTCACCGAATGGCCGGTGCCGCTGCTCGGCCGCTTCGACCCGGCGTTCCTCGAGGTGCCGCCCGAGGTGATCCAGCTGACGGCGCGCGTGAATCAGAAATATTTCGTCTGCGCGGACGCGGACGGCAAATTGGCCAACGCCTTTGTCTGCACCGCCAATATTGATGCGGCGGATGACGGCGCGGGGATCATCGAGGGCAACCGCAAGGTGCTGGCGGCCCGGCTGAGTGACGCGAAATTCTTCTACGACACTGATCGGAAGGTGCCGCTCGAAGAGCAGGCGAAGAAGCTCGACCGGATCGTCTTCCATGAAAAGCTCGGCACCGTCGCTGACAAGGTCGAGCGCGTGGCCAAGCTGGCACGGTGGCTGGTCGAAGAGGGGATCGTCACTGCTCCCTCTCCCCTGCGGGGAGAGGGCCGGGGTGAGGGGGCGAGGCGTAGCCGAGCCAGCCCCACCGACGGCGGGACACCCTCACCCAACCCACTCCCTCAAGGGAGAGGGCTAGTTTTTGTTAAACGCTCGGCAATTCCAAAATCCGCTTTGCGACGATGTTCAGCTGAACTTCGCTCGTGCCACCTTCGATCGAATTGGCCTTGGTGCGCAGCCACGCGCGTGGCCCGGCACCACCCGACGACCGATCGCTCTCCCATTCGAGCGCGTCGGAGCCGCCAGCCGCCATCATTAGCTCATGCCGGCTCTTGTTCAGCTCGGTGCCGTAATACTTCATCATCGACGGCTGGGCGGGATGCGCCTTGCCGGCCTTCAGCTCGTCGATAAACCGTTCGGACATCATCCCGAACGCTTTCGATCGCACCTCGAACTGCGCAATCGCCGCCCGCAGCAGCGGATCGGCAAGCCGACCTTCATGATCGAGCCCGACGGTGGCAATCGCCCCTTCGATCAGCGGATTGCCGCCGGTCGAGCCGAGCCCCATGCCCGAAATCATCTCGCGCTCATGCCCCAGCAGATATTTGGCGACGTCCCAACCCTTGTTCTCTTCATGGACGCGGTTGGCCTTGGGCACCTTCACATTGTCGAAAAACGTCTCGCAGAAGGGCGAATAGCCACTGATCAGCAGGATCGGCTTGGTCGAAACCCCGGGGCTGGCCATGTCGAACAGCACGAAGCTGATCCCGCCCTGCTTGTTGGTCTTGTCGGTGCGGACGAGGCAGAAAATCCAGTCGGCCTTGTCGGCATAGC
Source organism: uncultured Stakelama sp. (assembly GCA_964649315.1). Classification (GTDB taxonomy): domain Bacteria; phylum Pseudomonadota; class Alphaproteobacteria; order Sphingomonadales; family Sphingomonadaceae; genus Sphingomonas. The sequence goes on from CAZYOU010000035.1 coordinate 2,626, forward strand.
TGGTCCACACCTTTTGCCCGTTGATGATGTAATGGTCGCCCGCATCCTCGGCGCTGGTCGCTAGGCTGGCGAGGTCCGACCCCGCATTCGGCTCCGAATAGCCCTGGCACCAGCGGATTTCGCCGCGCGCAATCTTGGGCAGATGATCGAGCTTCTGCTCCTCGGTGCCATATTTGAGCAAAGCTGGCCCGAGCATTGAAATACCGAAGCTATTCAGCGGGTTGCGGCACTTCATCGCCGCCATTTCTTCGCGCAGAATCTTGGTTTCGGCAGGCGAGAGGCCACCGCCGCCATAAGCTACCGGCCAGTCCGGCACAGTCCAGCCGCGCGATGCCATCGCATCCATCCACTCGCGCTGGCCCGGCTGGTACTCGGCGTTACGGCCGCCCCAATTGGCGTCCTTTTCGCTACGCACCGGCTCGCGCATTTCGGGCGGGCAGTTGGCTTCCAGCCAGGCGCGGGTTTCGGTGCGGAAAGTGTCTAGGTCGGTCATAATCAATCCTTTGGACGCTGGATCAGTTCGATAATGTGGCCTTCTGGCGCACGGATAAACGCAAGGCGCGTTGGCCCAAGGTCAAATGGCTTGCGCGCCTCGGTCGCGCCGTTGGCGAGCGCGCGGGCATAGGCCGCGTCGACATCGGTGGTGCTGAACCCGACCGGCCCATAGCCGTTGCCCAGTTCAACCGCGCGGCCATCGGTATTGTGGTACAATACCAAGCTGAAACGTTCACCGGGCAGGCTCATCACGACTTCCACGATACCGGGCAATTCGATGCGATTGCGAACTTCGAGGCCGAACGTCTTTTGGAAAAAGGCAGTCGTGGCCGGCACATCGCGGACGACAAGCTTGAAGAATCCAAGCTTCAGCCCGAGCACGGTGAGCTCCGGCGATGCTGCGGGAGCTGCGGGAGCTGCGGGGCTTGCAACGGGCACCTTATTCTCCTTGGCAGTGGCGGGCAGCGCAAGCAAAGCGAGCGCCGCGCAAAAGATGGCAAGGCCGGGTCTCACATATCCGGAAGCCCGGTATGGTCTTGGCCCCGTCACTTAAATCGTCCGCCGTTCTCGGCATTGGCCTTCAGCAACTCGGCAACCTTGAAGCCGTGCTTTTCCAGTCCGGCAACAATCTTCTTCGCGCCTTCGGTATCGGCCCAGAACATTGGCCCGCCGCGATAGACCGGCCAGCCATAGCCATAGATCCACACGACATCGATGTCGCTCGCGCGCTGCGCCATCTTTTCCTCAAGGATCAGCGCACCTTCGTTTACCATCGTGTAGAGCGTGCGTTCGATAATTTCTTCGTCGGTAATCTCGCGCTTAGGTAGGTTCGAGCGTGACCGGAAATCCTCGATGATCTCGGCGACGCGCGGAGAGGGCGAGGGGTTTCGCTTTTCGTCATAATCGTAGAAACCCGCCGACTTTTTCTGGCCCCAGCGCCCTTCGGCGCACAGCGCATCGCGGATGCTTTCGATGCGGGTTTCGTCGCGGTGCCAGCCGATATCGACGCCAGCGAGATCGCTCATCTGGAACGGCCCCATCGGCATCCCGAATTCGACATGGACGCGGTCGATCTGCTCAGGGGTAGCCCCTTCCATCAGCAGCTTGTTCGCCTCCACCTGCCGCGGCATCAGCATCCGGTTGCCGATAAAGCCGTGGCAAACGCCAGAGACGACCGCGACTTTCTTGATCGTCTTGGACAGCGCCATCACCGTCGCCAGCACATCGTCCGCCGTCTTGGCGCCACGCACCACCTCTAGCAGCTTCATCACATTGGCGGGGGAGAAGAAGTGCATGCCGAGCACATCGCTCGGGCGACCAGTGCTCGCGGCGATCTCGTCGACGTTCAGATAGCTGGTGTTCGACGCCAGGATCGCGCCCTGCTTGACGATTTTGTCGAGCTTGCCGAACAGCTCTTTCTTCACGTCCATGCTCTCATACACCGCCTCGATCACCAGATCGCAATCGGCCAGGTCTTCCAGATTGAGCGTTGGGGTGAGTGCACCCATCGCGAGCGCGACCTGCTCGGGCTTCAACCGGCCCTTGGCAGCGGAGGCTTCGTAATTCTTGCGGATAACGCCGGTGCCCCGATCGAGCGCTTCCTGCTGCATTTCCACGATCGTCACGGGGATGCCGGCGCTCAGGAAGTTCATGCTGATGCCGCCGCCCATCGTGCCTGCGCCGATCACGCCGACCTTCTTGATCGGGCGCAGCGCGATCGCGGGGTCGATCCCGTCGATCTTCGCGGCCTGGCGCTCGGCGAAGAACAGATGGCGTTGCGCGGCAGACTGCACGCCCATCATCAGCTTCATGAATTCCTGCCGCTCGAACGCGATCCCTTCGGCGAAAGTCGATCCGTCGGTCGCTTTCTCGACGCACGCGATGTTGGCGGCCGGGGCGTCGAAGCCGCGGAAGCGCTTGGCGTTCTCCTTTTTGAACGCGGCGACGGCCTCGGGATCGGCAGCCGCGGTCTTTTCGCTCGCCCGGGGCAGGGGACGGGCGCTCGCGACCTCACGGGCAAAGGCGATGGCATCGGCAGCGAGCGAGTTTTCGCCTGCCAGCCGATCGATCAGCCCGGCCGTCATCGCGCGTGCGGCGGAGATCGGATCGCCCTTCGCGGTCATTTCCAGCGCCATTGCGACACCGGCGACGCGCGGAATTCGCTGCGTGCCGCCGGCACCGGGCAACAGGCCAAGCTTCACCTCGGGCGTACCGATTTTTGCGGAGGGCACCGCGATCCGGTAATGGCAGCCAAGCGTCACCTCACACCCGCCGCCGAGCGCAGTGCCGTGGATCGCCGCAATGACGGGCTTTTCGCTCGATTCGATCATGTCGATCACGGTGGGCAGACCGGGTTCCTGCATCGGTTTTCCGAATTCGGTGATGTCGGCGCCGGCGAAGAAGGTCTTGCCATCGCAGCGGATCACTACTGCCTTGATCGCCTCATCGGCGGCAGCTTCCTTCAGCCCTGCCTCGAGCCCCTGCCGCACAGCAGCGCCAAGCGCGTTCACCGGCGGGTTGTTCGAAATGATGACGAGCACATCGTCGTGCCGTTCGGTGGTGATCGGTGAAGTCATTTCATTTTCTCCAGTTCGTCACCCCGGACTTGTTCCGGGGCCCACCGCGCCTCGCTAGGACAGCGCTGGTGGATGAGTGGACCCCGGCACAAGGCCGGGGTGACGGATAAGGTTAAGTCAGTGCCGAATATATCAACGTCTTCAGCTCCCGCCGAATGGGGTAGGCGCTCGACGGGCGCAGCTGCGTCATGAACACCATGTGGATACGCTCCACGGGATCGATGAAGAAGGCGGTGGAGAACATGCCCCCCCAATAATATTCGCCTTCCGACCCCGGGATCATCGACCGCGCGACATCGATATTCACCGCAAAGCCCAGCCCGAAGCCGGTCCCCGCATTCGCCGCCTCACTGAACAGCGACTGCGACATGCTCGCGAGATCGGCGCCGCCCGGCAGGTGATTACGCGTCATCAGGTCGATGGTTTTGCGCCCGACGATCCGCACCCCGTCCAGCGTCCCGCCATTCAGGCACATGCTGCAAAAGCGGTGATAATCGAGCGCGGTCGACACCAGCCCGCCGCCGCCGGAGAGGAACCGCGGCTGGCGGCTCCACGCGCTCTTTTCGCCGCGATCGAACATCATCGGTTTGCCGCCGGGCACGAAATCATAGCAATCGGTCAGCCGGTGAACCTTGTCCTCGGGTACCGCGAAGAAGGTGTCGTGCATCCCGAGCGGCGCAAAAATCCGCGTGTGGTAAAATTCGTCGAGCTTCATCCCCGAAACCCGCTGGATCACGGCGCCCAGTACATCGGTCGCTACAGAGTAATTCCACGCGCTGCCCGGTGAAAATTCGAGCGGCAGCTTGCCCAGCGCGCCAACGAACTCATCGAGATCGAAATTGCCGTGCCAGTTCTCCAGCTTCCCCTCGCGGTACGCCGCATCAATGTTCGACCGGTTCTGGAAGCCATAGGTCAGCCCGGCGGTGTGCCGTAGCAGATCAACCATCCGCATCGGCTCATCGGTCGGCTTCGTCATGAACGGCACGCCCGCGCCGCCGCCATTATAGACGCCCAGCCCCTTGAATTCGGGCAGCACGTGATGAACCGGCGTGTCGACCGCGACCAGCCCTTCCTCCACCAGCATCATGAACGCGATCGAGGTAACCGGCTTGGTCATGCTCGCGATGCGGAACAGCGACGTCTCGTCGATCACCGCGCCACCCTCTCGCGCTGCACCCTGGCTCGAAAAATGGACAATCTCGCCGTCGCGCGCGATCAGGATCTGGGCATTGGGCAGCTTGCCCGGCGCGACATAGCGATCGCGCAGCAGCGCATCGATGCGGGCGAGGCGCGCGGAATCAAATCCGTGCGATTCGGGCCGGGATAAATTGATGGTGCCGATGTTCATGCCCGTTCCATCCTTTGCGCCATACCCCTGCTTCGAAACATTCGCTCCCCTATTGCCTTGAGTGGCGCGTGAATCAACACTAACCTTGGTCAAAATGGCAGATAAGCCAAACCCGAAATTCAAGAGTTGGAGAAGATGCCGTGCCGGATGCCACCCAGATCGAACCCCTCATCGCGCTTGATCCGGCCTGGCCGAAAATGTCGCTGGCCCAGATCGATGCGATCCTGACGGCGCCCGGCGCGCGGTTTGAGATGGAAACGGTCGAGATCGGCGGCGTGCCCACCCGCACCTGGAAGAACGCGCCGCCCAACCTCGCGCTGCTCGTTCAGATGGCGCGCGCACACGGCGCACGCGAATTCACCATCCATGAGGATGAACGCGTCACCTATGAAGCGCAGTACCGCGCCGTCGCCACCTTCGCCACCAAGCTGCAGGCGATGGGCGTGGGCAAGGGGGACCGGGTTGCGCTTGCGATGCGCAACCTGCCCGAATGGCCGGTGGTGTTTTTTGCCACGGTGAGCATCGGCGCGATCATGGTGCCGCTCAACGCGTGGTGGACGGCGGGCGAGCTCGATTACGGCATCAATGATTCGGGCGCAAAGCTGCTGATCCTCGATGATGAGCGGCATGATCGGCTGTCGGGCCATTATGACGGGTTCGCCGCGGTGGAAAAGGTGCTGGTCGCCCGGGCCAACGCGCCACTCTCCGGCAAGGCGAGCCGCCTCGAAGATCTGATCGGCACCCCGCATGACTGGGCAACGCTCCCCGAAATCCCGTTCCCGCAGGTCGCGATCGGGCCGGAGGATGATGCGACGATCTTCTACACCAGCGGCACCACTGGTAACCCGAAAGGTGCTCTCGGCACGCACCGCAACCTTATCACTAACATCTTTTCCAGCGGCTACAGCGCCGCGCGCACGCTGATGCGGCGGGGGGAGGAAATCCCGGCGCCCACCCCCAAGACGCTGCTTACCGTCATCCCGCTGTTCCACGTCACCGCGTGCAGCGCCGCGCTGATGGGTGTGGTTGCGGCGGGCAGCACGATGATCTTCATGCGCAAATGGGATCCCGTCCGCGCGATGGAGATTATCGAGCGCGAAAAGGTCCACGCCACCGGCGGCGTGCCGACCATCGCGTGGCAATTGCTCGAACACCCCGATCGCCCGAAATATGATCTGTCCTCGCTAGAGGCGATTTCCTACGGCGGCGCGCCTTCCGCGCCTGAACTCGTCAAGCGCATCTATACCGAATTCGGCGCGCTGCCCGGCAATGGCTGGGGCATGACGGAGACGATGGCGACCGTCACCGGCCATAGTGCCGAGGATTATCTCAACCGCCCGACCAGCGCCGGGCCGCCCGTCGCCGTCGCCGATCTGAAGATCATGGACGAGGACGGCGTGAACGCGCTGCCGGTGGGCGAAGTCGGCGAGCTATGGGCGCGCGGGCCGATGGTGGTGAAAGGCTATTGGAACAAGCCGGAGGCGACAGCGGCGACCTTCGTCAATGGCTGGGTCCGCACCGGCGATCTCGCCCGGCTCGATGACGAAGGCTTTGTCTATATCGTCGATCGCGCCAAGGACATGATCATCCGCGGCGGTGAGAATATCTATTCGAGCGAGGTCGAAAACGTCCTCTACGCCCACCCCGCCGTCACCGATTGCGCCCTGATCGGCATCCCGCACCGCACGCTCGGCGAAGAACCCGCCGCCGTCGTCCACCTCGCCCCCGGCATGGAAGCGACCGAGGCCGAGCTGCAAGCCTGGGTGAAGGCTCGCCTTGCGATCTTCAAGACGCCGGTGGCGATCCGCTTTGTGAAAGAGACGCTGCCCCGGAACGCGAACGGGAAGATTTTGAAGAAGGATTTGAAGGTGCTGTTTGAGGATAGGGTGGGGGTGGCGGCTTGAGGGGGCATTGAAGTCGCCGTTCAAACGGCCGACCGGCGTCCCTGAAACCTGCCGTTCGTTTGGCTCACCGCCACGCCCGCACAAAGGTCAGGATCCAAGACATTTCGGTTAGACGAATTTTGAGAAGCGATCGGCCGAAAGCTGACGGGCCGCGTTCGCGATCGAAGACGGACGAAAGCGTATTCCAGTTGTATTTGCTTCTAGTGTTGGAGCTCTTCGGTTCGCTCCGTGGAACCAGGATATTTGGCTGGGGAAACGTCAAATTCATCTGCACTCGATTAGTGTAGGTCCACTGAACTTCGTGGACCGCACCTAGAGATCAATCAAGCAATCTCATTCGAACTAAAAAATAACACAAAATCACAAGTCTATTATTTATTGTTAACCAAATATTTAGTTGGTTAACTAGTTGCATTTAATATTTTATATTCACCTAAACTCTTTTAATTAAAACTTTTGAAAATAGAGAATAATTTGATTCGATGAGATCATATTTTATGCGTAGATGTATGTCCCTGTACCAAAGTAGGATTAGTTAACTATAAAACGTGTCTTGGTAACTTCGGTGATTTAATTCATATGTCGTGGTAACTAGCTAAGAAGGATGACGACCATGAGCAAGCTCCTCCGTACCGCTTTTGTTGCGAGCACGCTTTTCGCCACGCCAGTGATGGCCGAGCCCGTGTACACGCCAGATAGTGCGACGCTGTCCAGCTCGGACACTGGATCTTCCTTCAACGTTACTTACGACGGCTTTACAGGCGGCGGGTTGATTGACGGGCTAACGGCTGGGATCATGTTTACGCTCACCGGTGTGACACCAACCAGCTTCACCTTCGACTACGCCGTTGCGAACACGTCGACTGCCCCTATCACCGGCTCAAGGGTGTCTGGGTTTGGCTTCAACGTCGATCCAACGATCTCGGGGGCGAGTTCAACCGGCACTTTCGCTACTGTCGGCAAAGATGCGAACGTTCCTAACATCGGTACGGTGGATGTCTGTTTTAAGGGCGGCGGCGGAACCAACAGCTGCGCCGGCGGGGGCGGGGGCGGCGTATCGCTTGGTGATGGACCCGCGACTGGATCGCTGACCCTCATTTTCGCGAGCCCGCTCGACACAATTACTCTGAGTGATTTCTTCACGCGTTACCAGTCGATCGCAGGTGCGGGCGGTGTAACATCGGCCGTCGGATCCGGTACTGTAGGCACGCCGGGAGGCACGCCTGCCCCCGTTCCCGAGCCATCGCTGATGTTGTTGTTTGGCAGCGGAGCTTTGGCCCTCGCTTTCTATCGCCGGAGGCGGGCGTCAGGCGTCGCGTTTCAGCCTGTCGCGGCCTATTGAAAAGAATGCCGGGTTAAGGTTGCGATTAGTCTAACCAGCAATTGCGCGCGCAAGGTGCGCTTGAATGTTCGGATCGGCCGGTCCCAGCCGTACCGCTTCGGTAAGAAGTGTGCGCGCGCGAACCGGGTCACGGCCCGATTTGTACAGCAACCAGCCATAGGTATCGATCACGGCGGCGTTGGTGGGACTCAAACGATAGGCCCGTTCGGCCAGAGGTAGCGCTGACGACATTTTGCCCAAATTAGCTAAGCTCCACGCCAAATTATTGAGCGAGGCGGCATCCCGGCTCGTCGGCCCGGCTAGCGGCTTCAACAATGTCACAGCGTCGGCCCAGCGCCCTTCGCGTACAGCCAGATTACCCGCCGCCCGCCGCGCTAGGCTGGCGCTCGGCGTTCGCGTCACAACCTCTGCCAGCACGCGACGACTGCCCTCGGAGTCGCCGATTTTCCTCAAGGCTTCAGCATAGCGGACGCCGACCCGCTCGGCTCGCGTGTCTTGATAAGCTTGAGCATAGCTAATCGAAGCCGCTCGAGCATCCCCGTTGAGCATCTGTGCGTCCCCGAGAAGCACCTTGGCCTCGGGTGCGCTTGGCAACGCTGTCGCCAGTCGTCTGGCCTCGGCCAAAATCTCTGGGCGTTTATCCTTTCGCGCGAGCGCCCGCATTAGGTCCAGGCTTTGGCGTACCCTCTGACCGGCGGGTGAGCTACCGCCTGCAGCGCGAACGGCAAAGCGAGTTGCCGAAGGCTGGTCGCCGATCGCGCGCAGTGCCTGGCTCATCAAGCGTAGCAATGCCGGGTCCGTATCCGACCGGGCCACCACTGGCCGAAGCGTCTCGACTACGCCCGCTGGGTCCTTGGCGCGCCATAAGGCTGTTGCCAGAGCGCGTCGCGCCATAACATCGTTGGGCAATAAGCGTAACACCGCGCGCAGTTGGGCTATTGCCCTTTCGTTGTTCCCGGACCGGTATTGGACGATACCGTCAAGCAGCATCGCACGGGGAAGAGCGTTTATTTTCTCGCCCATTCGCGCCAGCAGCTCTTTTGCCAACGGGACTTTGTTCGCGCGCAGAGCGAGCAATGCCTGAAGATAGAGAGCGTCAGGATTCTGAGGTTCGATGGCTTGCACTTGGCGTGTCACTGCCAACATCGCGCGCATTTTACCCGCGTCTCCCAGCGCTGCCGCTCTCGCATTCAGCAACCGGGTGTCGCGTGGGTTAACGCGCAATCCGCGCTCGTACCAGGGCAGGGCACCAAGTGCCCCAATTTGTCGACGCCGAACGTCCCCTTTGAATAGAAATACCGCTGGATCTTTAGGGGCGATGGAGATGGCCCTATCAGCGGCCGATGCTGCTTCGGCTATGTTGCCCTGGGCGAGACGGTACCGGCCAACGTCAACCCACATCACCGGATCGTTAGGTGCAAGCTGTTGAGCCCGCGTAAATGCCGCGTCAGCCTCGGCTGGTCGGCCCAAAGCATAGAGAGCGCGCGCTCGGACACGAGCGAGATCAGCTTGTGCCAAAGCCGTGCGGGGCATGGGCACTGTTAATGCGCGCTCTGGAGCCCCTTGAAGGAGATATGATTGGCCGAGCAGTGCCGATGTGCGATCGCTCGGCGCGCCGAGCCTGCCTGCCTGCTTCAACTCCTGTTCGGCCCCCGCTCCATCTTCTAGGGCCAACGCTACTTTCGCCTGAAGCAGGCGCAGAGAAACTGCATTGGGTGCGCGCAGAATAAGCTTGGACAGCTCGAGCCTAGCAGCCCCGAAGTCACGCGATCTGACCAAAGTCTCAGCACGCTCCGTGGACGGCAGAGTCTGCGACTGCGCGATAGACACTTGTGGTGCCACAAGCAGAACAGTGATCAACAGGCGCTTCATACCCGAATAATGGCAGCACTGGTGTGAAAAAATTATAAAGGACCTTGTTTCAGACATAATCGCGCTGACAAACCGATGTGGAAGTCAGTGACTTAACCCGCCGCCGTCGTCCACCTCGCCCCCGGCATGGAAGCGACCGAGGCGGAATTGCAGGCGTGGGTGAAAGCGCGCCTCGCGATCTTCAAGACGCCGGTGGCGATCCGTTTCGTGAAAGAGACGCTGCCCGCAATGCGAACGGGAAGATTTTGAAGAAGGATTTGAAGGTGTTGTTTGAGGATAGGGTGGGGGTGGCGGCCTGACCCCTTTCAGTGGGGCACCACGCCGGTTTCCACCCCCGTCTTGTCATACAGCGCGAACTTGTCGACGATGTCCGCGCTCGCCTGATTATAGCCGATCACCTCGACATTACGTCCTTCGCGCCGCAGCCGCGCGATCACCTTGTCGAGCGCCCCCACGCCGGAAATGTCCCAGAAATGCGCGGCTGACACGTCGATCACCACGTCCTGCGCCACGTTCTCCCCCTGGAAAGCCCGCGTAAACCGGTCGACCGAGGCGAAGAAAATCTGCCCCGTCACCCGGTACACCACCGTTGCGCCATCGGCCGATGTTTCGCTGTCGACCGCAAACATTCGCCGCACTTTGCCCGCGAAAAACACGCCCGACAGCAGCACCCCGGCCAGCACCCCAAGGGACAGATCGCGCGTCGCCACCACCACGATCACCGTCGTCACCATCACCACGGATGATGTCGGCGGGTGCCGCCGCAAGTTACCGATCGAATTCCAGCTGAACGTGCCTATCGACACCATGATCATCACCGCGACCAAGGCCGGCATCGGCACCTGGCCGACATAAGGGCCCAGTACCGCGAGCAGAAACAGCAGGAACGCGCCTGCGGTAAAAGTCGATAGCCGCCCGCGCCCGCCCGAGGTGACGTTGATCACCGACTGGCCGATCATCGCGCATCCGCCCATCCCGCCGAACAGCGCGGAAACGATGTTCGCCCCGCCTTGCCCTGCACATTCGCGCTGCTTGTCGCTATCGGTATCGGTCATGTCGTCGACGATCTGCGCCGTCAGTAGGCTTTCGAGCAGGCCAACCGCCGCCATCGTCAGCGCATAGGGCAGGATGATCTGCAGCGTCTCCAGCGTCAGCGGCACATTGGGCAGTGCCAGACTTGGCAACCCCTCGGGCAGCTTGCCCATGTCGCCCACGGTGTTGACGTCGGCACCCAGTCCAATGCTGATTGCCGCCAGCATCAGGATTGCAACCAGCGGAGAAGGGACCGCCTTTGTCACCCGCGGCAACAGATAGATAATCGCCAGTCCCGCCGCGACCATCGCATAGGTTTGCCACCCGACATTGGTCAGCTGTGGCAATTGCGCCATGAAGATTAGAATCGCCAACGCATTGACGAAACCGGTAATCACCGAGCGCGAGACGAACTGCATGAGCAGATCGAGCCGTAATAGCCCCGCGATAATCTGAACGATCCCCATCAGGATGGTCGCCGCGAACAGATACTCGACGCCGTGATCACGGACGAGCGGCACCACCAGCACCGCCACTGCCGCCGTCGCCGCCGAAATCATCCCTGCGCGCCCACCGGTAAACGAAACGACGATCGCAATCGCGACCGAGGCATAAAGCCCGACCCTGGGATCGACCCCGGCAATGATCGAAAAGCCGATCGCCTCCGGGATCAGCGCCAGCGCAACGACAATCCCGGCCAGCACATCGCGCCGGGCGGCGGCGCCATCGGTAAACCATTGCTGGCGATAGAGAGAGATGGTCTGGGGCATGAAAATTCCACAACAAGGCACGCGGCGTCAGGATAGGCGCAGGGGGTAGGGGTGCATGATGTTTTCCGGCGGATCGGCGGCCGGAATAGCCACCCGGTGTTGCAGCCGGGTCCTTGCGATACGCGACGACTAGCGGATGGGGGCGGTGAGGGCAACTATCGGGGGTGGGGCTCAGGTGACCTTGGTAACCTTTGTGGTCGGCCGGGTCTGTGCCGGCGATGCCGTGCCGCGTGAAGGCAATGGCTTAAGGGCGCGCTCCTTCGCCTCTTACCGGTTTAGGCGGCTCGAACGCCGTGATGATCGGGCATGGTTCATCCGCGCTATGCGCGCAGGCCTCTGCCAGTTTGGCAAGGGCAGCGCGGGCGTCTTGCAATGCAGCCAGCTTTCGGTCGAGCTCGGCAATCCTCAATGCGGCCAGGTGGCGCGCGCGTTCCCGGTCTTTGGTCGCATCAAGGGCGATCAACTCGCGGATTTCCTCAAGCGTGAATCCCGCCGCCTGTGCCGAACGAATAAAGCGCAAGCGGCTCACATCATCGCTGCCATATCGCCGTACGCCGCCAGATCGGTCGGGCTCAGCAAGCAAGCCGCGTCGCTGGTAATAGCGCACTGTTTCGACCCCCACGTCGCCGGCTGTTGCCAGCTTTCCGATCGTCATCATTTTCAAGGCTTGACTCCGTACTATAGTACGGAACCCATATAGGCGTGGTAACGTTATCTGCAACGAAGGAACATCGATGACGCAGGCCATATTTTCCGCAACGGATCGCCAGGCAATGATCGCGAAAACCGCGACCATTTATCGTATGGTGATGCCAGACCATATTTGTCCTTACGGGCTCAAGGCGCTGGATTTGCTCAAGCGCAAGGGCTTCACCGTCGACGATCACTGGTTGACGACGCGCGCGGAAACCGATGCTTTCAAGGCGCAGCATGGCGTCCAGACGACCCCGCAGATCTTCATCGCTGGGGCGCGTATTGGGGGGCATGACGATCTTCGTCGCCATCTCGGCCTTTCCGTTGCCGATCCCAAGGCAACGACATACCAACCGGTCATTGCGCTTTTTGCCATGACGGCGCTGATGGCGCTCGCGACAAGCTTTGCGGTTTATGGTTCGCCCTTCACCGTGCGGGCGGGCGAGTGGTTCATTGCTTTCAGCATGTGTGTTCTGGCGATGCTGAAGCTGCAGAATGTCGACAAGTTCGCGACGATGTTCCTGAATTACGATCTGCTCGCGCAGCGCTGGGTGCCTTATGGCCGTGTCTATCCGTTCGCCGAAGGGCTGGCAGGCGTGCTCATGGTAGCGGGCGCACTCAACTGGTTATCGATCCCGCTGGCGCTGTTCATCGGCGGTGTTGGTGCGGTGTCGGTATTCAAGGCGGTTTATGTCGACAAGCGTGAAATCAAATGTGCCTGCGTCGGTGGCGACAGCAATGTTCCGCTCGGCTTTGTTTCACTGACCGAGAATGTGATGATGGTAGCAATGGCGCTTTGGATGCTGCTCGGCGCGGGCGCGATGGGCATGACCATGTGAATGATGGGGACGGGAGTGGGTGCAGGTTCACGCCATCGCGGTCTGCGACATGATGGCGCTTAAACTACCGCGGGTGATTCAGCGCTTCACCTTCTCAAACAGGTCGATCAGTTCGGCGAACTTCACCTGCTGTTCGGCGGCGTCGCCTGAGGCGATGGCTTCGGCCACGCAACACGCGGCGTGGTCCTTCAATATCTCGCTTTCGGCCTTGGTCAGCGCGGCTTTCACCGCCTGCACCTGATGCAGAATGTCGATGCAGTAACGATCATCATCCACCATCTGCGCGACGCCGCGCACTTGACCTTCGATCCGTTTCAGACGGTTCAATATTTCGGTCTTGTGTTTGCCCATCGCTGCAATTTCCCTGCTTGAATACCCATGGGGGGTATAGTATCGGATGCCCGAAGGATAGGCAAGACTATGACGAGCGACATTTCCCGGCGATCAATCCTTGGCAGCATCGGGCTCGGCGCGTCGATGCTCGCGGCACCCGCCTGGGCGCGGGGGCAGAGCGTGCATGGCGGGCATGGCGCGGGTCATGCTGGTGGCAAGAAGCTGATCCCTGCGGGTTTCGATGAAGTGGCGGGCGATGTCATCAACCTGTCGATCGGCAGTGGCCACCGCATTGTCGGCGGGCGGCGCGGGCCGGGGGTTGCGGTGAACGGCAGCGTACCGGGGCCGCTCATTCGCCTGATTGAGGGCCAGAATGTCCGGCTGAACGTCACCAATAATCTGGGCGTAGACAGCTCTATCCACTGGCACGGCCTGCTGGTGCCATTTCAATATGATGGCGTGCCGGGGATCAGCTTTCCCGGCATCGGCCCCGGCAAAACCTTCGCCTATGAATTCCCGGTCCGGCAGGCGGGTACATACTGGTATCACAGCCATTCCGGGCTGCAGGAGCAATCGGGCCATTACGGGCCGATGATCATCGAACCGCGCGGGGGGGAGCCGATCCCGGTCGACCGCGATTACATCCTGCTGCTCAGCGAATTCACCACGCTCGACCCGCATTTCATCATGAACCGGCTGCGGACCGGTGGGGGGTATTTCAACTACCGGCAGAACACGCTGACCGACAAATACCCGATGTCCGCCGAGGAGCGGCGGATGTGGGGGCAGATGCGGATGATGCCCACCGACATTGCCGATATCGGCGCGCCCACCTTCACCTTCCTCGCCAATGGTCGCGGCCCGGGCGAGGGGATGGAATATCTGTTCCGGCCCGGTGAGCGGGTGCGGCTGCGGATCATCAACGGTTCGGCGCAAACCTTCTTCAACGTCCGCATTCCGGGCCTCGCGATGAGCGTGATCGCCACCGATGGCCAGCCGGTGCGCCCGGTGGAGGTCGATGAACTGCAGATCGGCACCGCTGAGACCTATGACGTGATCATCGAACCCGGTGCGGCGTCGGCCTACACAATTGTGGCGGAATCGATGGAGCGTTCCGGCATGGCGCTGGCAACGCTCGCAAGCGCACCGGGCGAGCGGGCGGCGGTGCCGGCGCTCCGCGCGCCGCCGGTTTTGTCGATGGCCGATATGGGTATGAACCATGGCAGCGGCGGCGGCATGGATCATGGCGGGATGAACCACGGGGCCATGAACCACGGGGCGATGAACCACGCGCCGTCGCCCGCCAAACCGGCCGCTGCGCGCGCGACGAGCATGGACGGCATGAAAATGCGCGACACCAATTTGCTGCCGCCCGATGTCGCGATCGGCCCCGGCATCGACATGGTGTCGATGGCGCCGGTCGACAAAATGGGCGATCCCGGGCTTGGCCTGCGCGATGTCGACCACCGTGTGCTGACCTATAAGATGCTGGTCGCCCGCGAACCCCGGCCCGATGTGCGCGAACCGAGCCGGCTGCTCGAGCTTCACCTGACCGGCAATATGGAACGCTATATGTGGTCGTTCGACGGCCGCATGTATTCCGCGATCAGCGATGTGCCGATCCGCTTCGCCTGGAATGAGCGGGTGCGGGTGAAGCTGATCAACAACACGATGATGGCGCACCCCATCCATCTGCACGGCATGTTCTTCGAACTGGTCAACGGCCAGTCCGCCGCGCTGCAACCGCGCAAGAACACGATGATCGTGCAACCCGGCGCCAGCGCGCAGTTTGATCTGACCGCGAATGAGCCCGGCGACTGGGCGTTTCACTGCCACCTGCTGTATCACATGCATGGCGGCATGATGCAGACCGTGACGGTTGCCGGTCCGGGGGCGGCGGCGTGAGGCCATTCCTCGCCTGCGCAAGCGCCCTCGCGGTGGTGCTGGCGGCAACGCCGGTGCGCGCCCAAGATCATAGCGGACATCCTGGCGCACATCCCGCGCAGGACGCGGGCAAGCCCGCGCCGAACCCGCCGCCTGCACTCGCTGCCCAGACGCCTACCGAGGCCAGCGACACCCCGTCGCCCGGCCCGGAAATGGAAACGCCCGCCCCCCGTTCTGCAGGCAATGGCCCCCCGCGCGCCGCCGATGCAATCTGGGGGGCGGATGCCATGCGCGCCTCACGCGCCGAGCTGCAGCAAATGCACGGCGATTACCCGCTGCTCTGGTTTCAGGCCGATCGGCTCGAGGCCCAGCTCGGCGCGGGGGCGGACACCTATTTGTGGGACCTGCAGGGCTATTATGGCGGCACCACCCAGCGTGTTTGGTTCAAGAGCGAGGGGGAGGTAACGGACGGCGATCCGGTGAGCGATGCCGAATTCCAGCTGCTCTATGCCCGCGCGATCGCGCCCTTTTTCGATCTGCAGGCGGGCATCCGTCAGGATGTTGCGGGACCGGCGACCACGCACGCCGTGCTCGGCATTCAGGGCCTTGCGCCCTATATGTTTGAGCTCGACGCCGCGTTTTTTCTGTCGCACCGCGGTGATGTGACCGCGCGGATCGAGGCCGAGCTTGATCAGCGCATCACCCAGCGCCTGATCGTTCAGCCGCGTGCCGAGATCAATCTGGCCGCACAGGATGTGCCGCAGCTCGGCATTGGCGCTGGCCTCGACAGTGTCGAGATCGGGGTGCGGCTCCGTTATGAGATT
Organism: uncultured Stakelama sp.; assembly: GCA_964649315.1. Lineage (GTDB taxonomy): Bacteria > Pseudomonadota > Alphaproteobacteria > Sphingomonadales > Sphingomonadaceae > Sphingomonas. The sequence goes on from CAZYOU010000035.1 coordinate 18,538, forward strand.
ATCCGCGAATTCGCGCCCTATATCGGCGTCGAACAAAGCTGGCGGGTCGGCCGCGGTGCAGATTTTGCGCGCGCGGCGGGGGATAGGCCCAGCCGCACCAGCTTCATCATGGGCGTTCGCCTGTGGTTTTGATCAATTTGTTGTACGGAAAGGATTATGTGATGCGTTTTCTCTCCCTTCTCACCGCCGCCGCGTTCACGATCGGGGGCATCGCGCTGCCCGGCGCCGCATCCGCCCATGCGCGGGTCACCGCCTCCACCCCGGCAGAGGGTGCCAGCATCCCCCGCCCGCGCACGCTGTCGCTCACCTTTGCCGAAGCGGTTGATCCCGCAGTGGTCGCCGCCAGCATCGTGATGACGGCCATGCCCGGCATGACCGATCACCCGCCCATGACGATCCGCAACTTCACGCCCGCCTGGTCAAAAGACAGCCGCACGCTGACGCTCAATCTGCGCGAGCCGCTGCCCATCGGCAGCTATGATCTGCGCTGGCAGGCCGGCAGCGAAGACGGCCACCGGATGACGGGCAAGGTGAGCTTCACGGTGCGTTGAGCGACGGCCGGGGAGGGCAGCGGACGCTTGCGAGGGCACGATGGGTCAGGATCTGACAAACGTGCCGTGGAAGCTGATCGGCAAGGCAATATCCGCCCGCCAGCTTACCACTGGCCCGGCGCTTACACGGCCAGCACGAAACACATGCAGTTCACTGGTTCTGGTCCGCAAGTTCAAGGTGGCGCCGATCAGCCAGCCATCTCCTTCGCGCGCGCTTGAGCCGGGCGCATACTGAAATTCCTCGACCAGTTGGTGCGCGCCGAAATCATACCGGTCGCTGCGTCCGCGCTGCCAGTCCCAGATTGCGATGGCGTGGGGAAAGGGATCGCTGTCGATATAGCCGGTCACATGCGCGGTCAGGCGTCGGACTTGTCCCGCGCGCCGCCGGTCGCTGGTGGGGAATTCTGCTGCCACGCCGGTTTCGATCAGGCGCGCCTTGCCGTCGGGATGCAGAACGATCTGGGTCAGCATTGGGGTCGGTGCCTTGATATGCTCGCCGCGCAGATAGCCGCTGGCGCTGACCTGACCGAAGGTCGGGTCCGCCTCGAGACAGCCTTCGAAGCGGATGGTGCCATCGCTTTCTGCCCACCCGTCACCGTAATGAAAGGCGGAAAAAGCGGGCAGTTCATATAGGCGCCGCTGGCTCAGATCATCCTTGGCAATCACCAGCACCTGCGTGCCGAGTTCGGGTTGCCAGGCCATGGTGCTGCTGATCGGGAAACCGGATTTCCGCTGCATCCAGGGCTGCAGAACGATGATGATGTGTCGCGTTGTCGTGGTGAAATCATGAAAATAGCTGGTGCGGGGCAGCGGGATAACCGCAAAGTCGATCAACCGTCCGTCCTTGCCGATCCGCCAAAGGCCGGTCACGCGGCCATTGCCGCCAAAGTTCCACGCGGTGCCATCGGGCTCATACCGGGGATGGGCCGAAAATGGCATGTGGCGCAGGTCATCGCGGAAGGTTTTGACGCCGGTCGTGGCAAGCGTTGCGGGATCGAGCCGTGTTGCCGATCCGCCTTCCCAAAGTGCCAGCAATTCATCGCCCAACAGCATCACATTGGTATTGGCGGCATTGGAATCGTCGTTGTTGCTGATCTGCGCCCCTTCACGCATCGGTGATCCAAAGCCGGGGATGACAATCCTGTCCAACCGGGTTTCGAGCCGCCGTTTGGGCGTGTCGACAAAGCGGGCGGCGAGCGTCGCGCGATCACCGGCGATCTCAAATCGCCGGATCAGTCCATCGCCATCGAACCAATGGCCAGCGCTTGAGGTGCCCCGGCGGAATTTGGCGGGACCGTTGCGGTACAATATGCCCGCAAGATCAGGGGGAACCCTGCCTGCAATCCGGGTCAGCGCGCGGGGGGCAATATCTGCCTCGACATCGGCGACGCCGAGCGTCCATGAAGCCGGCGCCGCGCCGGCAAGTGCGCGATCCGGGGTGATGACGGCGCTCGCCGCTGCCGTCGCCAATATGGCCTGCACGAACTGGCGGCGATCCAGGGCGGATTGAATGGTCATGGCGCTGGCTCCTGCTCGTTATGGCTTATCGGAAAGTGATGGTTTGGGTTGTCGGCCCCGCCACGTCAAACGCGGCATCTTTCCACTGGGCGGGGCCCATATTCCCCACCGCATTGTTGGAAAATGCAAAGGGTTCGATCGGCATCCCAAAGGGGTTCATGTCCATCTTGCCATCGCCATTCACATCATGGACGATTTTGAAGCCATAGCGTCCATGCAGAATATTGGCGAACGTCGCCGTTGCAGTATTTTCGGTTACCTTCACTGCGGTGGCGCGGACCGGCTTGCCGCCGCGATCAAAAGCCTCCTGACTGTCGAACAACACCATCAAAATCTGCCCGCGTGTCTGCGTGATGTTGCCGATGGTGATCGTCAGCGTCGTGGTATTCGCGATCAATGTTCCCTTGGCCGGATCAATCCGGGCGGCCGCCGGTGGTTTCGGCGCAAGCTGGGCCTTGCCGATGGCGGGTTGGGTGAGAGCGATCAGTGCGAACGTCGAAATTGCGGCAATATGGCTCAACCGGGTCATGTCATTTGCTCCTTGGGCGGTGTTTGCTAGTAATGACCGCAGGGTGGCTGTGGCAGCGCCGGAAGGCGAGTGCTGTTGCGCAAAATGCAGGGAATTTTACGTTAAATGCCGCAGGATGCACCTCGCGCTTCGTCAGTTGCATCGCCCGTTGACCATGGGGCGTCGGCAAATGTGCCACCGCGTCCCACAGTGCCGGATCGAACCGGCTATGCCGTGTCGATCGGCGTTGCGCTGTTGCTCACGTTCACGGGCGCGTTTGAAACGATGTCGGTGCCTTTCCTTCACCGACTGGCCTATTGGCTGGTCGTGATGATCAGCGGCGCCCTGATCGGCTCAGCTGTTACCAACGTCACGTACCGCTGGGGTCGGTTGGCGGCTTATCCCTTCGTCGAAGCGCCCGTGATTGCGGTGGGGATCGCCGTACCGCTGACGCTGCTGGTGATGGGCGCAAGTTCGATTGCCTTTGGCCTGCGCGGATACTCGCTGCGCGGCGCCGCGTTCATGTTCCTGCTGGTACTGGCGGTGAGCCTTTTGATGGTGGCAATCAACTATCTGATGGTGGCACAACAACGGGCGGGCATGGCACTTCAGGCGGCGGGCATGGCGCAGGCCGCGCCAGTGGAACCGGACGATCCAACAGACGCGGTCGATATGCTGCCCGGCCATCGGTTTCGCGCACGCTTGCCGCTGCATTTGCAAACCGCCCGTCTCTTCGCGGTCGCGAGTGAGGATCACTATGTCCGCGTCTATTGCGAGGGCGGAGAAGCGATGATCCTGCTGCGGCTTGCCGATGCTATTGCGGAACTTGCCGATGTGCCGGGCGCGCAGACGCATCGCAGCTGGTGGGTGGCGCGCGATGCGGTCGTCGAGGCAAAGCGAAGCGCAGGCAAAGCGGTGTTGCACCTGGCCAATGATAGTGTTGCCCCCGTCAGCCGCTCGTTTCTGCCTGTGCTGGCGCAGCAGGGCTGGCGCTAGGGCGACCGCCGCCGCGGGACGCACGGCCCGACGCCGCGCAGCCCCGATCGATATCAAGGCGGATGCGCGATTTCTGTCCGAGCGCGGTCGAAAAAATCTTCGACGCCCACCCCGCCGTCACTGGTTGTGCCCTGATCGGCATCCCGCACCGCACCCTGGGCGAAGAACCCGCCGCCGTCGTCCACCTCGCCCCCGGCATGGAAGCGACCGAGGCGGAATTGCAGGCGTGGGTGAAAGCGCGCCTGGCGATCTTCAAGACGCCGGTGGCGATCCGGTTTGTGAAGGAAACGCTGCCCCGCAACGCGAATGGCAAGATTTTGAAGAAGGATTTGAAGGTGTTGTTTGAGGACCGGGTGGGGGTGGCGCTTGGGGGGTAAGTTCCCTCGTTCAGCTAAACAGTTGGGATCTCCGAAAGCCATCACACGAACAGGGAAAATCGCCGCTCGTAAACATTCGCCTGAAGCATTTCTATGCCAGTACGATGTTCGCTGTCCAGTGCGGCTCAAAATAGGGATGATGTCTCACCCTGCGTCAGTCGTGTATAGCGAGACGTATGGAAAGCTCGAATGCCCGCATAGCGGTCGACATGCTACTGTCTGCAACGTTCTGCCAACGCCATCCCGATCGGCGTCAACACAGCTTTATGTATAACAAACCTGGCCGCCATCCACTCGTCGGTGGAGCCGGTTTTGAGTTGAATTACGATAACCGTGGCCTACTTCACACCGCTCTGTTCTTGCGGCGCAACGGCGCACCTCATCTGCACTCACTTTCAGTCGGCGAAGTGGAGAAGGCTTTAACGGACTTCATTAGCGGTAATTTCTGGATCATAGACAGCGAGGCTTGGGAAGGTTGCCTGCACGGCTCTGGCCGGGCGACAGTCGTCTCGTTTGCGGCCTTCGTATCGGAGGGCACAAAGGATCGCTTGGCAGAAGCGATTTCAGCATCTGACCTATTCGTAGAGCCGCGCCAACTATTCGTATTTCCTCTGGTCGTCGTGAAGGTTGACGAAGAGTTTGATTGTGCGACGTTCTTTTTTGTGAGGCCCGATGGGCTAAAGATGGAGCGACTACCGCCGGGCTATATTTCCGACGATATTCAGTCGTCCAGTTTTCCGCCCTTCGGGCGATGGGACGGTGCCCGCCAATTACCCTCATCATGGCTCGGCGTTTGGGCTGGGACTTTGGAAGTGGCAAAGCGCAACAGAGCAGCGATCCTTGGCGCACTGGCGCTCCTGCCGCACCGGATGGAGCGGTATCAGTTCAGCATGCGAAAGATGTTCGGCGGATTGTCAACTTTCAGCGGGTCTCTGAGCATTACGAGCTGCGATCCCCATACTCCGGCGCTCTGCGAAAACGTTGTAATCGGCAAAGCCGATCACGCTTGGATGGAGCTCCTGGCCGATAAAATAATCTCGCCGACAAAGTTCGACAAACGACAAATGCGGGCGCTGGAATACTTCTACCGTGCTTGGGTGCCGGACCCTACTCGACGCTTTCCAACGTTGTTCGGCGCGCTGGATGCAATCTACGGCGACGCTGGGAGGGCGACTCAAAGCATCATTGACGCTGTCGGGCCGGTGATGGGAGAAGCCTACGACTATGAACGCCTAAAGGTGCTGCTTGGGCTTCGCGCGAGCGTGATCCACGGCGGCGCGCCAAATGTTTATGAGTCGAGCGACTACCACCGATATTATGAGCGCTACGAAGAAGATGCGATCCGCGATCTTGAGTTAATTGTTGCAAGGTGCCTTCAGGCCGTGATTTTCGGGCCCACGATGCAAGAGCGACCGCATACCCATGCTGCGCTCATAAAGCAGCACACCGGGCGCGAGGTTTAGGCGGCATGTCATATGGCATGTGCCAGACCGACTATGTGGTCTGTACGGGAGGCAGCGTTGCATATCTTCATCGACGAATCGGGTACATTCACTGGCATAGGTGCTAAAGTCCCAGCCGTGTCGACGCTCGGCGCGCTGATCCTTGTCTCACATCGCATGCCGAAGCTTTTCAGCAAGTATGAGAGGTTGCGCGCAAACTTCCCAAAGAACGAAAAGGGGGAGGTGAAAGGGAGCAAGCTTAACGAACCGCAAGTATCAGCGGTTGTGGAATTGTTGCGCAAGAATGGTGCAATCTTCTGCGCGTCAATGGTCGACCTTGCCTCCCACACGCTAGAAGACATAGCAGGCCACCGGGATCGCCGCCGCGCCAGCCTAGCCGCGAACCTCACCGATGGTCACACACCGGAACTTCGGGCTGGCGTTGTAGCGTTGCAGGACCGAATGGCGGGCTTTTCCGATCAGCTATATGTCCAGGGCGTGGTGATGATCGACCTGCTCTCTCGAATCATGCAGGACATGATCGTCTATCACTGCCAGCGTTTCCCCAAAGAGCTTGCCGAGTTTCATTGGATCGTTGACGCGAAAGACGCGGCTGTCGTCACGGACTGGGAAGATTGGTGGTCGAAGACTTTGGTCATTTGGCTTCAGGCCATGTCCTTAGAGCGGCCGGGTGCAATGCTTCCGGGCGGTGATTATCGGCATTTCCAGCGCTTCATTGTCGATGAGTTGCCCGCCTATCTCCGCGACGTCGCGCCACCTGTAGATCGAACATATGGGGCGGGTCTCGATCTTCAGTTAATGTACGGTGAGAGCTTCCGATTTTCGAGCGAGCCGGAGCCGGGACTGGAATTGGTCGATATCGTTACGAATGCATTGCGCCGCGGTGAACCGCACCGGGATTGTCGGAGGCTCCAACTCCTGAGAAGGCGGAGCCGATATGAGCAAGACAACGAACAAGTTTTCACCCGAGGTTCGCGCCCGTGCGGTGCGGATGATATTGGATCACGAGAGCGACTATCCGTCGCGCTGGTCGGCTGTGGTGTCGGTCGCCGACAAGATCGGCTGCGCACCGCAGACGCTGCACGAGTGGGTCAAGAAGGCCGAGGTCGATAGCGGCAAGCGCGCTGGCGTGCCGACCGATACGGCAGACAAGCTGAAGGCGCTGGAACGCGAGAACCGCGAGCTGCGGCAGGCCAACGAGATTCTTCGTAAGGCGTCAGCATATTTTGCGCAGGCGGAGCTCGACCGCCCGTTCAAGCGATGATCGCGTTTATCGATGATAACCGCGAGATCCATGGGGTCGAGCCGATCTGCACTGTCCTGCCGATCGCCCCTTCCACCTACCACAAGCATGTCGCGCAGCGACATGATCCATTGCGCCTGTCGGCGCGGGCAAGGCGCGACGTGGCGCTCAAGCCCGAGATCGCGCGCGTGTTCGCCGAGAACTTCGCGGTCTACGGCGTGCGCAAGGTGTGGCGGCAGATGAGGCGCGAAGGGTTCACCATAGCCCGCTGCACCGTCGAGCGGCTGATGCGCGATATGGGCTTGGCAGGGGTGATCCGTGGCAAGCCGGTGCGCACGACGATCAGCGATAAAGCTGCGCCCTGTCCGCTGGATCACGTCAACCGCCAGTTCCACGCACCAGCGCCCAACCGGCTGTGGGTGTCGGACTTCACCTATGTCTCGACCTGGGGCGGGTTCGTCTATGTCGCGTTTGTGATCGACGTCTACGCCCGCTATATCGTGGGCTGGCGGGTCAGCCGAACGGCGCATGCCAGCCTCGTGCTGGATGCACTGGAGCAGGCTTTGCACGATCGTCGACCGACCCATCGGGGCGGCCTGGTTCATCACAGCGACCGCGGGTCGCAATATGTGTCCATAAAATACACCGAACGCCTCGCCGAAGCCGGCATCGAGCCGTCAGTCGGCAGCGTCGGCGATAGCTATGACAATGCTTTGGCCGAGACGATCAATGGCCTTTACAAGGCCGAGGTGATCCACCGGCGGGGACCATGGCGCAACTTCGAAGCCGTCGAGTTCGCTACGCTCGAATGGGTCGACTGGTTCAACCATCGGCGATTGCTGGAGCCCATCGGCAACATTCCCCCCGCAGAAGCCGAGCAACGATACTATGCCATGCTGGACGACATCCCCATGGCCGCGTAACTTAAACCAAACGGCCTCCGGTGATCCCGGTGCAGTTCA
>CAZYOU010000036.1:0-25458 GCA_964649315.1 uncultured Stakelama sp.
GTCAGGCTCATAACCTGAAGGTCACAGGTTCAAATCCTGTCCCCGCAACCAACCGACTTTCATAATAATCGTTTTCGAAAAGCCCGCCAGACCGCCCGGTCGGCGGGCTTTTTCGCGTTTGTGTGACGCCTAACTCGCGGCAGTGCCGGCAGATGTTCACACCAGCCCTACCTCGTCAGCCCAAAGCGGCGCGGGCCTTCGACTGGCGCACGTTCCGAATGCTACCGACCACCGCCGACACCATCAGATCGTCAACGTTGGCATAGCCAAGGCCGAGATGATCGGGCCGCACCGCAACAATGTCCGAAAGTCGCAACGTGCCAGATCGCAGCGCGGTTCGCCCGATCCGGCCCCATAGCCGTGCGGTCTCCCACCGGATCAGGCGCACATCAGCATCATCTGGCCGGACGCGTTCGAGAAAGGCGTGCTGCAGCGTCATGATCGTCTCGCCCAGCGCCATCAGCGTCGCCCGGTCCGGCACGGGCGTTTGGCGCATCAAATGCTGCACCAGCAATGCCGCTCGCGCGGTGGCCGTATCTCTCAGTAGCACCCGATGCCGATCAGCGAGAACCTGGGTAGCGCTCGCCTCCATCGCCGCAACACATCGCTGTGAAGCACCGCCCGCATGGCTGCGATAAACCAGCAACTCGGTATCGATCTGGGCAATCCGCCCCTTGTCCGCGAGCCGGTGATAGAGATCGAAATCTTCCGCATATAACCGCTCCGGTCGCGTAAACGGCACCAGGTCTCGTGCAGCATTGCTGCGCAGCATAACCGATGACCAGACCAGCGGATTGCAGATCCACAGCATCCATTCCACCAGCGTAGGGCTCGTCATCGCGGGTAGTGCGGAAGGTCGAATCGATCCTTCGCACAGCTGGCGAGTGGCCGTTGCCACCAGCACCGCATCAGGATGCGCATCAAGATAAGCCACTTGTGCGGCAAACCGATCCGGGTGGCAGATATCATCATGATCGAGTGCCGCGATGTATCGGCCGCGCGTTTCCGCAATGGCCCGGTTGCGCGCGTGCACTGGTCCCTGGTTGAGCGGGGCCTCGATAATCCGAAACCGCGGGTCGCTTATGCTGCGCAGCAATTCACGCGTTTTGTCGGTCGAACAATCGTCGACGATCACCACTTCGAAATCGCCAAAGCGCTGGCCAATCAGGCTGTCGATTGCCTCGCCGATGTCGGTTGCGCCGTTATAGACCGCCATGATGACGCTGACGATAGGCAAGCTCATGCGACCTGCCGCTTTCCCGCTGTGGGTCTCGCCTTTAACAGGACATATCGGATCATGCGTGAAAGCCCGCCCGGATGTGGGACGCTGATGCTACATGGCGAGGCGCTAAGAACAGGTTACAGTATCGCGAAAGCGCAGCGACGGAGGATGACGATGGCGGATTTCGAAACAATCACGCTGGCAATCGATTCCCCCGAACAGGGCGGTATCGCTACGATCACGCTCAACCGGCCCGATCGGCTAAACGCTTTTACCGGGCAGATGATGGCCGATCTGATCGCCGCGTTCGACATCACCGATGCGGATGATGCGGTACGTGCAGTGATCATCACGGGCGCCGGGCGCGGCTTTTGTGCAGGGGCTGATCTAGCGGCGGGAGACGCGACATTTGATTATGCAAGGCTCGGCACGGACGGCCCCGTTGCGGCGGACGGTACGGTCGATTTCGCCCATGCGGCGGTCCGCGATTCGGGCGGGCGGCTGACGCTGCGGATCTTCGCCTCGCTGAAGCCCGTGATCGGCGCGATCAACGGCCCCGCGGTCGGCATTGGCGCGACGATGCTATTGCCGATGGATTTCCGGCTGGCGAGCACGGCGGCGCGCTTCGGCTTCGTCTTTGCGCGGCGCGGGATTGTGCCCGAAGCGGCGTCGAGCTGGTTCCTGCCGCGGCTGGTGGGGATCGGCCAGGCGCTCGACTGGTGCTATTCGGGCCGGGTGTTCGATGCCGATGAGGCGTTGAGGGGCGGTCTGGTGCGCAGCGTGCACGCGCCCGACGATCTGCTGTCGGCGGCGCGCGCGCTGGCAATCGAGCTCACCGCACACAGCGCACCGGTCTCGGTCGCGATGACGCGGCGGATGATGTGGGCGATGATGGGCGCGGCCCACCCGATGGACGCGCACCGCATCGACAGTCGCGGCGTATGGGTGCGCGGCGGCGGTGCGGACGCGAAGGAGGGCGTGATGTCCTTTCTCGAAAAGCGCGACGCGGTGTTCACTGATCGGGTCAGCGAGGAGTGGCCGGTCGCCGCTGCCTGGTTCGACGATCCGGACTATCGATAAACCTCACGCCTCAGCAGACCCGCCACCCCGCATCACATAATCGCGCGTTTCGTATGGCGGCTCCAAGCCCTCCACCCACGCGCCATGCGCATGGGTCAGCGCGACAAGTTCCATCGGCGTTTCTCCCGGCCAGCCCTGCACGCGCACTTCGTGGCGGTAGAGATCGCGATTGGGTTCCATCATCACCCAGCCGAGCGGCCGATCGGGTGTCGCGCGTTCGCCAGCCGCTGCCATCGCGGTGCGAATTCGGTCGCGGCCCGTCTTCGGAATATATTGCCAAACCACCGAATGCATCAGCACGCGCGTCACGCCTGTCGGCTGCGGCTCGGCCAGCCGCGCCTCAATCCAGTCCGCCGCATCGCCCGCCTCCAGCCGCACGCCGTGCCGCCGTACCATGGCGATCGCGGTATCGATGCGGGTCTGCCGCTCGGTCGCATCCACCCATACATAAGCCGCAAGCCGTTCCGCGGCGGCATCATCTGCCAGATCGACCGGCGCGATATCGACCCCGCGCACGCTGATCATATCGATCGGCACCTGCGGCGGCACGGGTCCGCGCCATTCGGGTGTGATCGCCAGTTCGGCCGGATCTGGCCCTGCCCGCACCCCGCCCAGATCAAAGCCGTACCGATCGATCAACAGGTTCAGCCCGGCGCTCGATCCGATTTCGAGCAGCTCGATGTTTGGCCCGAACCGCCGCGCCAAGTGCAACAGCCCGGTCATCAACCCCGCCGATCGTCCCGCCTCATTGGTCTGGGGCGGCCCGTCGAGCCAGGGCAACAGCGCGGCGTCATGCGTGTGCAATGCTTCTTCTATCAGCATGTCGATGCCTGTCGGATCGACCAGTTCGCCGCGAAACACCCGCGATACACCCCAGTCCGCCCCCGACCGGTGGAGCGCATGGACGCCGCCGATCAGCCGCAGCACCAGCGCATCGGCAACCGGGTCGCCGGGCCAGTCGAGCACGGCGCGACCGGTTGCGGTCGTCCGGTCAATTACCCGGCCGATCGCCTGGATCACCCGCGTCGTAACGGGGGCATCCATCGCGGCCGAATACTCCGCCTGCACGCGAAAAGAATCGCGATTGGTTGCTTCATCGGCCATCCAAATTCTCCCTACCGGCTAAGGTCTTGTTGCGCCGCCGCGACACGCCACGTAAAGCGCGACGCCCATGTCTCAATCGCCCATCATCATCGCCGTCCCGAAAGGGCGGATCCTCGAAGAGGCGTTGCCGCTGCTCGCGCGCGTCGGGATCGAGCCTGAGCCCGCCTTTGCCGACGAGTCCAGTCGCGCGCTGCGCTTCACGACGAACCAGCCCGGGATCGAGCTGATCCGCGTCCGCGCGTTCGATGTCGCGACCTTCGTTGCGCACGGAGCCGCGCAATTGGGCATTGTCGGGTCCGACGTGCTGGCAGAATTCGCCTATTCGGAGCTGTACGCGCCGGTCGATCTCGGCATTGGCCATTGCCGCCTGTCGGTCGCCGAACCCGCCGAAATGGCCGCGACCGATGATCCACGCGGGTGGAGCCATGTCCGCATCGCCACCAAATATCCGCACGTCACCAAGGCGCATTTCGCGGGCCGGGGCGTGCAGGCCGAATGCGTCAAATTGAACGGCGCGATGGAGCTTGCCCCGTTGCTCGGCCTCGCCCCGCGCATCGTCGATCTCGTCTCGTCGGGCCGCACGCTGAAGGAAAACGGGCTGGTCGAGGTCGAGGTGATTGCTGAGGTCACGAGCCGCCTCGTCGTCAACCGCGCCGCTTTCAAAACCCGGGCCGATGTCGTTCCGCTGGTTGATGCGTTCCGAAGGGCGGTGGCGTGAAAAACCTAGAAAGCCGTTCGTGTCGAGCGAAGTCGAGACACCCCGCGCAGCGCTTGTGGTCTGTTTCTCGACTTCGCTCGAAACGAACGGGATACCTCTGCTCATGATCTGTCTTTCCACCGCCGCCCCTGATTTCGCCAGTGCGTTCACCGCACTCGTCAATGCACGTCGCGAAGCCGATGACGATGTCGCGCGTGATGTGACCGCGATCATCCGCCGCGTCCGTGACGAGGGCGATGCCGCCGTCGCCGCGCTCACCTTGCAATTCGACGGCCATGATCTCGAAAGCTCTGGCTGGCAGATTAATCTCGCCGATTGTCGCGCCGCTTACGACGCGCTCGAACCCACTTTACGCGCCGCGCTCGATCTCGCGGCGGAGCGCATCGCCACCTATCACCGCAAGCAACGCCCCGAGGGCAGCGATACCACCGACAGCGCCGGGGTGCGGCTCGGCGCGCGCTGGTCGGCAGTCGAAGCAGCGGGGGTTTACGTGCCCGGCGGGCGCGCGGCCTATCCGTCGTCGGTGCTGATGAACGCGATCCCCGCCAAGGTCGCGGGTGTCGACCGGCTCGTCATGGTCACCCCGACGCCGAAGGGCGAGATCAACCCGCTCGTCCTCGCTGCAGCGCACCTCGCTGGCGTCGATGAAGTGTGGCGCATCGGCGGCGCGCAAGCCGTCGCGGCGCTGGCTTACGGCACAGACCGGATCAAACCGGTCGATGTCATCACCGGCCCGGGCAATGCCTGGGTCGCCGAGGCCAAGCGTCAGCTTTATGGCGTGGTCGGGATCGACATGGTCGCTGGCCCCAGCGAGATTGTTGTCGTCGCGGACGCCGCGAACGATCCCGATTGGATCGCCGCCGATCTGCTCAGCCAGTCCGAACATGATCCGACCAGCCAGTCGATCCTCTTTACCGACGATGCGGGCTTTGCCGACAGGGTCGCGGCGTGCGTCGACGCGCAGATCGAGACGCTCGCCACCGCCAAGGTCGCCCGCGCCGCCTGGGATGCGAACGGCGCAATCATCCTCGTGCGCGATTTCGCCGAAGCGATGCCGTTGGTCGATCGCCTCGCCGCCGAACATGTCGAACTCGCGGTAGCAGACCCGCAGGCGCTGTTCGATCAGGTCCGTCACGCAGGCTCCGTATTCCTCGGCCGCCACACGCCAGAGGCGGTCGGCGATTATGTCGCGGGCCCGAACCACGTCCTCCCCACCGGCCGTCGTGCGCGCTTCTCCAGCGGGCTGTCGGTGCTCGATTTCATGAAGCGCACCAGCTTCCTTCAGCTCGATCCGGCGAGCCTCGCCGCAATCGGCCCGGCGGCGGTGGCACTGGCCGGGGCGGAGGGCTTGCCCGCCCATGCCCGCTCGGTCGCGCTGCGGCTGCGATAATCCAAATGACCGTTCGTCCTGAGTAGGGGCTGAGCGAAGTCGAAGACCCGTATCGAAGGATGTGCCCCGAACGCTGCCCTTCGATACGCCATTTCGACTTCGCTCAATGGCTACTCAGGACAAACGGCGCTATTGAGAAGAAATAATGACCCGCCCCAACACCCGATCCAATCCCCGCACCGCTGCCCGCAGCAAGGCGCGCGCCGCTTCCCGGCTCGGTGCCGTTCAGGCGCTGTACCAGCATGATATGGAGCAGACGCCGATCGCGCAGCTGCTGCATGAATTCCACAATCACCGCCTCGGCGCGGAGATTGAGGATGCGCAATATGCCGAACCCGATGTCGATTTCTTCGACGATGTGGTGAAGGGCGTGCTCGCGCGCGAGGGTGAGATTGACGCGGCGATTGCGGCGAAGCTCGCCACCGGCTGGCACCTCGATCGGCTCGACAAGCCGATGAAAGCGATCCTGCGCTGCGGCACCTATGAACTCCTCGCCCGCGCCGATGTGCCGACGGGCGCGGTCATCACCGAATATGTCGACGTGGCGCACGCCTTTTACGACAAGCGCGAAGCCGGGTTCGTGAATGGCCTGCTCGATGCGATCGGCAAGGTCGTACGGGCAGGGTGAGGGTGGCGGCGTGACCGACATCATCAACCTGCGCACCGCCCGCAAGGCCAAAGCACGCGCCGATGCCGAAGCGAAGGCCAGCGCTAACCGCGCTGCCTTCGGCCGGACCAAAACAGAGAAATCCGCCGCTGCCACTGAAGCCGCCCGCAACGATCGCGCGCTGGACGGTGTGAAGCGAGGAATGTGACCGGGCGGGTGTCCGGCCAGTTGGTTACCCAAACCGGCCCCCAATCTCCCGTCACCTCGGATCAGGACTCTCCTGAACGTGTCGGAGGGTTCGGGAGACGGGATTAAAGCATGATATGAGTAGGTTGATCACCACCACACCCGTTCGTGTCGAGCAAAGTCGAGACACCCTGCGCAGCGCATGTGGCCCGTTTCTCGACTTCGCTCGAAACCAACGGGTCAAGGTAATATCATCGCGGTCTAGAGAGTGGCAGCTTTCGCCCAATTGCGAACATTCTGGTGCCGACCATTGCGGACATCACGCTTAGGCGGCAAAACTTTCGCCTGTTGCGGAGGTGGCTTGATGTTCGAAGCAGGCATGCGCTTTTTTGAAGTGCAATACAGGCGACATGGCAAAGATGTTGGCGCTCACGCTTTGTACGCATGGGATGACGCGGACGCCATCGCCCGCGCTGGAGCGTCTTACCGAGAGCATTCGGGTTCCGGTTTGGTAGGCAATCCAAATGACGAAGAGGAGGGTCTTGAGGTGCGCGTGGGCCTGATCGTCGAGCCGCGAGACCATACTCAGACCACTTTCGGTGAGTGGCGTCCCGTTTGAGCCTATTGTTGCGAATGTCTGCTCTCCACCCACAAGCAGACACCGCCCCCAACCCGCGCTACCACGCACTCCATGACCGAAGCCGATTTCCTCGCCGCCTTGCGCACCCTCCCGCTCTATCCCGGTGCGCAGGGGCTCGCGGATGATGTCGCGCGGCTCGGCAGCTATATCCTCACCACCGATACGCTGGTGGAGGGGGTGCATTTCCTCTCCAGCGATCCCGCGGACGATGTCGCATGGAAATTGCTCGCGGTGAACCTGTCCGATCTTGCCGCCAAGGGAGCCGACCCGGTCGGCGTGCTGCTCAACTTTCCGCTCGGCGATGACGCCTGGGATCGCGCGTTCCTCGCCGGTTTCGATGCAGCACTTCGCCAGCTGGGCTGCCAGCTGCTCGGCGGGGATACCGTGTCGCTGCCCCCCGGCGCGCCGCGCGTGCTGACGCTCACCGCGATCGGCCACGCCACCCACGCCCCCAGCCGCAGCGGTGCGCGGGCGGGCGACGGGTTGTTCGTCACCGGCACGATCGGCGATTCAGGCGCGGGGCTCGCCATTGCCCAAGGCGCGCCCGGGCCTGATGCACTCCTCAACGCCTATCGTCGCCCGCTCCCCCGGCTGGGCGAGGGGCGTATCCTCGCGAGCCACGTCCATGCGATGATGGATGTGTCCGACGGGTTGCTGATCGATACCGCGCGGATGGCGACAGCGAGCGGCGTTGCCGTCACGATCGATCTCGCTGCAATCCCGCTGTCCGATGCCTATCGCCAGTATATCGGCGATGATCGCGCGGCCCGGCTCCGCGCGGCCAGCGCCGGGGATGATTATCAGCTGCTGGTTGCCGCGCCCGCGTCGCTCGCCGTCCCCGCCCGCCGGATCGGCAGCTTTGCCGAGGGGCAGGGCCTGACGCTCACCGACGGGGCAGAACCCATTGCGCTCCCCGCCCGGCTTGGCTTCGAACATGGCGGCGTGTCCGCCGGGTGATCTTTAATCGATCCGTTCGTCCTGAGTAGCCACTGAGCTCTTGTCGAAGTGGCGTATCGAAGGACCCGCGCTTGAGGCGCCCACCCTTCGATACGCGTCTTCGACTTCGGCCCATTGGGCCGAGGTTTATCCTGAGCGCCTGCCTTGGCAGGCAGTCGAAGGGCTCAGCCGCTACTCAGGGCAAACGGGATAGAAAGTAATTTCGGCGATCTCATCGGGCTCAACCCGCCACTCTCGGTGCTTGCGCTCCCATTCCGCGCGCCTATACCTTGGGAACAACAAGACAGGCGCCTGGGGGCGGGCCATGTCGGCATCCCCCCTGAAGCGACCGTATCCGGGAGGAAATTTGCCGATGACGATTGTCTATGCCGCCATGATTTGTGGTGTGATCGCTGTGCTGTACGGCATCATCACCAGCCGCCAGGTGCTCGCCGCACCCGCGGGCAATGAGAAGATGCGCGATATTGCCGCCGCCATTCAGGAAGGCGCACAGGCCTATCTCGGCCGCCAGTATCGCACGATCGCGATCGTCGGCGTCATCATGCTCGTGCTCGTCTGGGTGCTGATCGATGGCATGAGCTCACCCGTCTCGGCGGCGAGCTTCGCGATCGGCGCGATCCTGTCGGGCGTCGCGGGCTATATCGGCATGAACATTTCGGTGCGCGCGAATGTGCGCACGGCGGAAGCGGCGCGGACCTCGCTCCAGGGCGGGCTGACGATGGCATTCCGCGCAGGCGCCATCACCGGCATGCTGGTGGCCGGGCTCGGTTTGCTCTCCATCTCAGGCGTGTTCTGGTTCCTCGCCGGGCCCGACGGGGCGGATGCCGGTGCGCAGATCGTCGTCAAGGCGCTCACCGGCCTTGCTTTCGGCTCCTCGCTCATCTCCATCTTCGCGCGCCTCGGCGGCGGCATCTTCACCAAGGCGGCAGATGTCGGTGCCGATCTGGTTGGCAAGGTCGAAGCCGGCATTCCGGAAGATGACCCCCGCAACCCCGCCACCATCGCCGACAATGTCGGCGATAACGTCGGCGATTGCGCGGGCATGGCCGCCGATCTGTTCGAAACCTATGTCGTTACCTTCGGCGTCACGATGATCTCGGTCGCGCTTGCGCTGAAAAACGCCGATCAGCTGCTTCAGGTGATGACCTTGCCGCTCATCGTCGGCGGCGTATGCATCATCACCTCGATCATTGGCACCTATGCCGTCCGTCTGGGCAGCAGCAACAACATCATGGGCGCGCTTTACAAGGGCTTCTGGCTCAGCGTCGGCCTGTCCGTGCCCGCCATCTATTTCGCCACGCAGTACACGCTGGGCGATATGAACGCGGTGATCGGCGGCAACGCCTTCCTCGACGGGAGCGGCGCGACCGCAGAGGCAATCGCGGGCGCAGCGGCGACCACCACCACCGGCATGGCGCTGTTCTGGTGCATGATGATCGGGCTTGCCGTCACCGGCCTGCTCGTGTGGATCACCGAATATTATACCGGCACCGGTTTTCGCCCCGTGCGCAGCATCGCCAAGGCATCGGAGACTGGCCACGGCACCAACGTCATTCAGGGTCTCGCGGTCAGCCTCGAATCGCCTGCGCTCCCCACCATCGTCATCGTCGTTGCGGTGATCGCGGCCTATCAGCTCGCGGGCGTGATCGGCATCGCCTTTGCGGCCACGTCAATGCTGGCGCAAGCCGGCATGGTCGTCGCGCTCGATGCGTACGGTCCCGTCACCGATAACGCGGGCGGCATTGCCGAAATGGCAGGCCTCCCCGATGACGTCCGCCACCGCACCGATGCGCTCGACGCGGTCGGCAACACGACCAAGGCAGTGACCAAGGGCTATGCGATCGGTTCGGCAGCGCTCGCCGCGCTCGTGCTGTTCAACGCCTATACGAGCGATCTCGCGCGGGATTTCCCCACGCTCGCGGTCAATTTCCAGCTCAGTAACCCCTATGTCATCGTCGGGCTGCTGCTCGGCGCGCTGCTGCCCTATCTGTTCGGGGCGATGGGGATGACGGCGGTCGGTCGCGCCGCCGGTTCGGTCGTGGAGGATGTCCGCGCCCAGTTCCGCGAGAACCCGGGCATCATGGCCGGCACCAGCCGCCCGAATTATGCCCGCACCGTCGATCTCGTCACCAAGGCGGCGATCGCGGAGATGATCGTCCCCAGCCTGCTGCCGGTGCTGTCACCCGTCGCGGTCTATTTCATCATCACTGGCGTGGCGGGCCAGGCAGAGGGCTTTGCCGCCCTCGGCGCGATGCTGCTCGGCGTGATCGTGTCCGGCCTGTTCGTCGCGATTTCGATGACGAGCGGCGGCGGCGCCTGGGATAACGCCAAGAAGTACATTGAGGACGGCCATCACGGCGGCAAGGGCAGCGAAGCGCACAAGGCCGCGGTGACGGGCGATACTGTGGGCGATCCGTACAAGGACACGGCTGGCCCGGCGGTGAACCCGATGATCAAGATCACGAATATCGTCGCCCTGCTGTTGCTGGCGGCACTTGCTGGGGGGTAATCAAACCATCGTCAACGATGACCAAAAGCCCGGTCCGGCATCCGCCGGGCAGGGCTTTTTTCTTGCCATTGGGGAAACGACTAGGGTGGACTTTCCTACACCCCCATGTTCATGCTACGTTCCGCATCAACCCGCTCTTTCCCATCGTCCGCGCCCCCTTCAATCGCCCGTGTCGCGAACCCCGCGGCCTCGCGTAGAATTTTTTCAAACAGGTCGTCACTTTTATAACCTTTGGCCGCTTTCGCCCCTGCGCTTCCCTTTTGGCCGTCCATCCGCTATGCGCCGCGCTTCACGAAATCCGTATCCGTTCCCAGAGGTTTGTTTGGCAAAAGAAGAACTGCTCGAAATGCGCGGCCAGGTTGTGGAGCTTCTCCCCAACGCCATGTTCCGCGTGAAGCTTGAAAATGATCACGAAGTCCTCGGCCACACCGCCGGCAAGATGCGCAAGAACCGCATCCGCGTGCTGGTGGGGGATGAGGTGCTGGTTGAGATGACCCCCTATGATCTCACCAAGGGGCGGATCACTTACCGCTTCAAGTGATCGGGTGCGGGTAATGCTGCCGCGACCGGCTTCTCGACTTCGCTCGAAGCAAACGGGGTCGGTGGGATTTGATACCCTCCCATCCGTTCGTTTCGAGCGCAGTCGAGAAACGCTGGGATGCCCTTGAACCCTTCTTCCGCCCCCCAGCTCGTTCTCGCGTCCAGCTCGCCGCGCCGCCTGTCTCTGCTCGCGCAGATCGGCGTCGTGCCCGCCCGCATCGCCGCGCCCGATATCGATGAGGATGCCCGCGCCGGTGAGCTTCCCCGCGATTATGTGCTGCGCATCGCCACCGAAAAGGCGCTCGTCGTGCCGCGTGCCCCGGGCGAGGTCGTGCTGGCGGGCGATACGACTGTCGCCGTCGGCCGGCGGATCCTCGCCAAGCCCGTAGACGAGGCCGATTTGCGGCGGATGCTGGGCCTGCTTTCTGGTCGGCGGCACCACTGCTTCTCTGCCATCTGCGTTATCGGTGATGATAACCGTCCCCGGACCCGGATCAGCGACACCATCGTCACCTTCAAGCGGCTGAGCACGGCGGAGATCGACGCCTATGTCGCCAGTGGCGAGGGGATGGGCAAGGCCGGCGGCTATGCGATCCAGGGCCGCGCCGAGGCGTTCGTGCGGTTCCTGTCGGGCAGCTATTCGGGCGTGGTCGGCCTGCCGCTGTTCGAAAGCCGCGCGTTGCTGGAAGGTGCCGGGGTGCCGCTTGGCTGAGTGGCTCTACGAGGCCGGCATCGGCGAGGCGCGGGCCGCGCTGGTGGATGGCGGCACGATCCTGAAGGCGCGGATCGCGCTGGAGGGCGCGCTGGCGGTCGGCACCGTTGCCGAGGCACGGCTGGTGGAGGCACTTGGCGGTGGGCAGGGCCGGGTGACCTTGCTCGATGGCAGCGGCGATGCGTTGCTCGCGGCGGTGCCCCGGGGGTTGAGTGTCGGCCGCACGCTGCTGGTGACGATCGTTCGGGAGGCGATCCCCGAACCCGGCCGCGCCAAGCTCGCCAAAGCGGTGGTCGCGGCGGAAGGGGCGGTGCCGGCGATCGGCCCCGGCCTGCGCGAACGGATCGGCGAGAGCGGGCTTCCGGTCCGCGACTGTCGGGCGCATGAAGCGGATATGCTGGAAGCGGCAGGCTGGTCCGAAGTGCTGGACGAGGCGGTGACGGGGGAGATCGCTTTTGCAGGCGGTGTGCTGCGGATGAGCCCGACGCCGGCGATGACGTTGTTCGATGTCGACGGCACCGGGTCACTCGATGCGCTCGCGGTGGCGGCGGCAACCGCGGTGGGGCAGGCGATCGTCCGTCACGGCATCGGCGGCTCGATCGGCGTCGATTTCCCCAGCGCCCAGGGCAAGGGGCCGCGCCAGGCGGTGGCGGCGGCGATTGATGCGGCGCTTCCCCAAGAACTGGCGGGGCCTTTCGAACGCACTGCGCTCAACGGCTTCGGTTTTCTGCAGATCGTTCGCCCGCGCCCCCGGGCATCGCTCCCCGAATTGCTCCGCGCCGATCCGACAGGGGCAGCGGCGCGCGCCGCGCTTCGCCAGATCGAACGCAGCCCGCCCGGCGCGTCCCGCCGTCACACGTTGCCCACCGCCGTCAAGGCGCGGATCGAGGCGCGGCCCGACTGGCTGGCCGAGATCAACCGCCGCACCGGCGGCGCAATTGTTCTGGAGGACTGACAGATGGCCAAATCCGGCACCTGCCCGATTTGCGGCAAGCCCACCAACCCGGCGCACAAGCCCTTTTGCAGCCGGGGCTGCGTCGACCGCGATCTGCTGCAATGGCTGGGGGAAGGTTATCTCCTGCCCGCTGGCCCCGCCACCGACGAAGAGGCATCGAAGGACGATGCTGCCGGGCTGGGAACTGGGCTGGACAGCGCGGATAACGATGACTAAGAGGCCGCCTTCCCGGTGTTGATCGGGCCGGTTGCCCGGGTAGCTCAGTTGGTAGAGCATGCGACTGAAAATCGCAGTGTCGGCGGTTCGATCCCGTCCCCGGGCACCATTTTTCAAATACCTGGTGGCCTTGGCGTACAGCGGTTGAAAATGCTTGTGTGATTCCTGTGTAATCAGGCGGCGATTTCGCGGAGCCCGAGGCTGATCCGATCCTTCAGTTCACCCATCGCCGCGTCGATGGGTGCACCATTGGCATGGGCATAGCGACCGACCATCGCTTGCCGTCTGCGCTTTGAAAACCCACCGCTCCAGCACCACCTTCACCGCCGCGAGCTAGACCTTCCGGCTGAACTTCCGTGTGTCCGTTATCACCCTCCGGTTCCAAAAACGCCTGATCTTGGCGTTCACGAAACCGGGTGCAGCTCAAACCTGTGTCGCTTAACGTGGACCGATAAGGTATAAGTCGATCTGGCGACCATCGATGTACCTAATGCTAGTCCCGTCAAAGAAGGCGTCTTCCTCCGTCTTGAAGGCCACTTGTTGTCCGCCCCACTCCGCCACGTTTACGCTCGCACTCAGCTCGATGGACCAGGCCGTGTTCGGACGGATCGACATCGCGCCGCGCGGGTCGGTGGCCTGGTTGTCCCAGAAGCCGATCGATGGTCCAGCGCCGTGCCCGTGATAGCCAATCGGATGGGAGTAGATCGTCGGCTGCAGGCCAACCGCGGTTGCTCGTGCCCTCGCGCTGGCCAGGACATCGTTGCCTGTGGCGCCTGCCCGGAAGCTCTCGGTCACCGCATCCTGGACGCGATTGCTTGCCCGCAACCCCGCCCGCAAGCCCTCGGGTGCCTCGGTCTCGCCGTCCCTGAGCACATAGGCGTTCTGCTGCGTGTCCGTATTGAGCCGGAGGTAGGTGATGCCAAAGTCGGTCCAGACGAGATCGCCCTTTTGAATCACACTGTCTCCTTCTAGCGGACGAGCAGCGCCGCGGCGGCTGATCGCGACAGACGGATGAAACCATGTCTGAAGGCCGAGATCGGTCACCTTCTGGCGCATCCACCAGACGACATCGTTGGTGGTCGTCTTTCCCGGCGTGATGACCGTAGACGACAATGCCTCGCCAATGATCGCATGGGCCATCCGCACAATCTCCGGATAGAGCTTCATCTCGCTCGGGGTTCGGGTTTCCAGCCAGCGAACCGGCAGCACCTCATCCCGCACCAATTTTTTGGATAACTCCGGCCCGAGCGCCTCGGTGAGCTCTTCCCAGGCGGAAAGAGTCATGCCGTCGGCATAGGCAGTGAGGCGGGACGAATTGATCGCGGTCTTCCGCGGCGCGCGATCGCGGATGATCTCCGCGAGACGCGCCCATTGGTCGGGCTGACGGTCCGGCTCCCAGGCCGGCTCGAACAAGCCGCCGAGCCCGTAGCGGCTGACGGTCAGCCTTTCGACACCGCGCCCCGGACCCCGATCGTGGAAGATCAGGATCGTACGACGGCGTGCGGCCAGGCTTTCGGCATCAAGCATCGTCCTGACGACCGGGTCCTCGAAGTTCTCCCGTGCCACCAGCACCCACATGTCGACGCCGCGCTCGCGCATGATCGCGGGAATGATCGTGTCCAGCCGGTCCTTCAGGATTCGATTCTCGTTCTCAGCGCGAGTCCGCATATCCAGAACGGGAGGATAGGAAGGGCGCGACACGTCCTGCGCGGCGACGGGAACAGACAGCGCCGGGAGCGCGGCAAGGCAGAGCTGTGCAAGTCGTTTCATCATAGGGCAACGTCGCAGGTGCCGCGATCGATCGCAACAGGCAGGCACCATCGTGCGATATTTCGCGGGTGCCCCGATCCGCCAATGGTGAACCAGCGCCCGTTCCCAAGAAAGTCCTTGTCGGCTTGAATTAGCTGTAGAGGCTCAAAAGGACGGCGTTCAACGGTTGGCCGGCAACTTGTTGTCGACCTATGCCATTTGCTTGCGGGCCACCTTTTGCAGGACCGATAGAGGCATGGATCCCATCGTAAGCACTTGGTGGAACGCCTTGGGATCCCAATTCGCCCCGGCCTTGCGTTTTGCTTCGTCTCGCAGCCCCACCCAGACGGTGTGCCCGATCTTATAGCTGCAGGCTTGGCCCGGCCAGACGGTGTAACGGTCGATCTCGCCCTGGCTGCGTCCTCTAGCGATGCCAGTGGTTGCGATAAGATAATCGGTTGCCTTCTCGCGGCTCCATCGCTGGGCGTGCAAGCCTGAATCGACCACCAGGCGCGTTGCCCGGAACAGCAACGACTGAAGATAGCCGACCTGACCCAGCGGATCACCGTCGTACATGCCCATCTCGTCGGCGAGCTGTTCAGAATATAGCGCCCAGCCTTCGGAATAGCCGGAGTAGAACCCCCGCCGGCGTATCAGCGGGATGTCTTCGCTTTCCAGCGCAGACATGACCTGGAGATGATGGCCTGGCACCGCTTCGTGGTAGCTCAGCGTCGCCAGCCCGAATTTCGGGCGGTCAAACGTGTCGCGCAAGTTGATGAAGTAGATGGCTGGCCGTGTCCCATCGAGGGAGGCGGATTGATAATAGCCGCCGGGTGCACCGGCCTGAATAACCTCCGGCACCCTACGGACCTCGACCGGCGCTTTCGGAAGAACAGCGAATTGCTCGTGGAGACGCTCGGTTATGGCCCCGATTTGCGCCCTAAGCTGTCGGAGCAGCGCTTCGCGGCCTGGATCGGTGTTCGGGTAGAGCTGGTCGGGGCGCTGGTTCAGCGCAACCAGTCGCTCGCCAACACTGCCTTTGGTCAGCCCCTGCGATTTCAGGATGCTGTCGACGCGTGCACCGATTTCGGCCACCTGTGCGAGGCCAAGTTTGTGGATATCGTCGCCTGTCATCTCCACCGTGGTCGCCGCGCTTGCCGCCGCCGCGTAATAGGCCTCACCGTCTGGCAGACGCCAGACGCCGGCATCGTGCACGGCACGGCTGCGCAGCTCCGCGACGAGGGCCCGTTGACGATCCAGCGCGGGATACACGCGATCGGCCATAAGCTTGGCCACCATCGTGCTACGCTCCGGCGGAAGATTGGCGGCCTTCAGTTTGGCAGCAAGATCTGTCACGGGGCCGCTGGCGCTCGGCGCATTACCGCGCGCCGCTGCCAGCTGCTTCAGCGCCGTGTCCAGGATGTAGTCCGGGGCGAACACGCCTTTCGATGCGTCCTCGCGTTGACGATCGGTTTCAGCGTCGATCGCACCGGCGAGCGCTTCCACCCGCGCGACATAGGCGTCCGCATCGGCGGCATTTCGGATTGTGTGCTGGTTGGCCAGGAAATCGGGAACGTCGCGATAGGCACCTGAAAGCTGCGACAAGATATAAGGTGCGTATCGACCAGCGCTGGCGCCGAATGTAAAACGCTGTCCAGCGATCACCCGCTCAAGGCCATATCCCACGACATCGTAATCGAGCTGCGCCGCCTTGCTCAGCGCATCGCGGCGCACGGTTTTCAGCGTGGCAAGCTCCTGCCTTGCCCGGGCGAACTGTCGCGCCTGACCCGCACGCGACGTGTCGCTCAGTTTCGACTTCAAATGCTTCCGCGCGCCCGTGTCCAGGCCGAGCGATGTCGCTTGTTCGGGACTGTCGTCCAGCCGGGAGTAGAAGAAGCGATCGAGCATCGCGCGAAAATCTGCGTCCGGTTCCCTTGTAGCAGCGCAGACCGCGGCTGGCATGGCCACGGCTGCGGACAGGAGACTGGTGGATGCCAGAAAATGACGACGGTGCATAAAACGCTCCCGGGAATGGATCACCCGTTGTCTAGTACACCCCTAGCCGGACCTTAAACAGTTTGTTGGGGAAGATCGGTTTTATCGAACGTGAAGCTGCCAAGGATGAGGGTGCCTGGACCGAGCCGATCGAGGAAGGCTACAGGCCTGCCGATCGAGCAGCCATTAATGGTGAATATCAGCGACCTCACGCGCACTGGCAAAGCTGGCGGTGCGCAGCGAGGGAATTGCGGGATAGAAAAGCGCGGTGCCCTGAGCGGGGCTATGCCACCAAAAAGCTTTGTGGTTGTATCGTCCAGCTGTTGGCCATTGGGGTGATTCTGGCCGCCGCGTTATACGCGAAGCCGCCGTTGGCGCTGGCGAGCCAGTTGCCGAAGTCGCCATTACTGTTGCGCCAGAGCAGGTCGTCGCGCCCATCGCCATTATAGTCACCGGTGCCCACGATCTGCCAGGCCGAGTCAACCATGGTGAGGCCGGCTGCGGCGTTGTAGCTGAAGCTGCCATTGGCATTGCCAAGCCAGTTGCCAAACTGGCCATCGTCGTTACGCCAAAGTACGTCCGCACGTTTGTCGCCGTTAAAGTCTCCAACACCGACAATCTTCCAGTCATTGGTGACGGATACCAGGCCAGCCGCTGCATTGTAGCTGAAGCTGCCATTCGCATTTGCGAGCCAGGTACCGAATTGTCCGTTGGTGTTGCGCCATAGGATGTCATCGCGATTGTCGCCGTTAAAATCGCCGGTAGCGATGATCCGCCAGTCGTTGGCGACAGCGATCAGTCCTGCGGCAACGTTGTACGTGAAGCTGCCATTCGCATTTGCAAGCCAGGTGCCGAACTGTCCGTTGGCATTGCGCCACAGGATATCGTCCCGGTTGTCGCCGTTAAAGTCACCGGTGGCGGCAATTTTCCAGTCGTTCGTCACCGCGACCAGGCCGGCGACAGCGTTGTAGGACAGGGTTCCATTGGCGTTGGCCAGCCAGGTGCCGAACTGGCCATCATCGTTGCGCCACAGCATGTCACCGCGACCATCGCCGTTGAAATCACCCGTGCCGACGATTTTCCAGTCGTTGGGGACAGCAGTCGTGCTCGCGGTGTTGGCGACGAAGCTGGCATTTGACTGTGCCTGCCAGCTGGTAAACTGGCCATTGTCGTTGCGCCACAATATGTCCGACCGGGAATCGCCGTTGAAGTCCGCGCTACGCGTCGCAAAAACCAGGCCGTTGCTGATGTCCGCTATATAAGTAAGCGCCACGCCGCCTTCGGGGGCAGCACTCGCCACCAGCCGATGCCCGGCAACCAATGTGCCGAGCGTGAGCGACCCGCCATTATAGGACAGAATATTGCCGGTTATCCCGAAGCCAAGGGTGGTCTGCGACGCATCAGTAAAGACGATCCGGTCGCCGATTGAAAAATCAGTAATGTTATCGCCATTGTGACCGGCAATCGTGCCGATGAAGACATCGGCACCCAGGCCGCCCGTCAGCCGGTCAGCGCCAAGGCCACCCCGGATGATATTGGCCGCGTCATTGCCGATGATGATATCGGCCGCCGATCCACCGATTACATTTTCAATGACTGTCCCGAACGCGATGCCGAGGTTGTTCTTGAATTCATAAGCAAACGAACCCTGTGCGCTGCGCTGTTGGAGAGAGTTTTGCGCAAATGTCAGAAATTGCTGGCCGATTGAGCGGTCATTGGCAGAAGCCGAGTTGATAAACGGCGCAGCAACATCGTTGATCTGTTGCTGCGCGCTATACTCGCCGATGTTCGAATAACTGCCAGGCCGAAGATCGACGGTACTGGGCCTCGTGAAACCAGATAGGTCGATCGTATCCGTTCCACCGGCATCGTAAATTGTCTGGATCGTCAGGCTGCCCTGGACGAAACTATAGATATCATTGCCCGCACGTGTGGTGGGATCGGCCCCGTAGATTGCCTGCACCGCAGCGATGTCCAGCACCATGGGGGTGGACATAAAGGTTGGTGTGGCCGTTTGGCTAAACCTTCCGCCGCCTGGCGATATACTCCATTGAAAATAATCGATATTGTTGGTGTACGACATCACCGTGAAGAATTGGGTATCGAACCCTGTCGGCAATGGCGTGCCTTCAAACGGGTGCTTCAATCCCAGCGTATGGCCGATTTCGTGTACGAACGCGGCAAAGCCCTCGGATATCGGCGCGAAACCACCGCTGACCTTGCTGAGATCGATCCAGATGTCGCCTGTTTTGCCGCCCGGCGTTCTCGGCGCGCCGACATAGGCATAGCCAAGCTCATCGGCCTCAGCGATCGTGGTAAAGGCGATACGGATTTCGCCGCGCGAGGTGGCATCGTCAGCGACCTCCGTAAAATTCGGCGCAATCAACTCATCCCAGGCGCGGATTGCTGCACGAAAAAAATTCGCCTGTTCGGTGTTCAGCGTGCTGTAGCCGCTGACATTCGGCTCCTGTGTGGCGGTATAGCCAGGCCAAATTGAGCCCGCGGTGGGAAGCGAGAAGGTGAATTGCGCGGCGCCCAGCGATGAGCCGATGGAGCGCAACCCTGCATTGATCTGCGCTTGCGTGATTGACGTCTCGGTCATCGCTATTCCCCGCCCAGCGATTCGACTGGAAGGGCGAGCCCTTTCGCGCCGATAACGGCAAACTCAGTGTTGCGACCGCATCCGTTACAACGAAGCTAACAAACTGAGTTAACGATAACGTGCCGTACCCGGCATCGTCGGTCAAGCGACGCTCTTATGCGGACTGGGACCCTGAATAACCGCGTTTGGGTCGCGATCGCCCTACAGACTCTAAATGCCATATCCATTCGCGAGCTCTCGCCTGCGTCATGTCCGTTCCATTTGTTGCCGGTTGCACCGGATCAACCCGGCATGATCGAGAACAGTCCATTGCCATTGGCAGAACAAGGCGCTGAAAAGAGGTAAGTTAAAGGTCGACCGATCATGACACCCTGTCGGCGATTAGGTCCCGTTCCCTGGCACCATTTGCGGCGGGGCCGCACCCGCTTATTATTCCCATCATTCCCCGGCATGTGATGCGGGTTTAGGACATTGTGGTTGGCGCGGCCGATCGGCTACGCTCGTCCGAACGCCAACGGATGAGGATCGATCAAGTGACGGAAGCGATCCCGGGAAGCATTCGTCCGCTGGATAACACGCGGCTGAACTCCCGCTGGGATCACATCCCGCTTTATCGCTGGTGGCGGTTGTCGGTGGTCGGCAGCGTCCATCACGAATCGGTGGTCGAACGGATTATCGAGGAAAGCGGTTGGTCACCCCGCTTTGCGTTCATGACGATGATGTCGGCGGGGATTGCGATCCTTGGCCTGTTGTTGTCATCCCCGGCGGTGGTCATCGGCGCGATGCTGATCTCGCCGTTGATGAGCCCGATCCTGGGCCTCGGTTTCTCGCTTGCGCTGTTCGATTTCGCCGAAATGCGGCGGTCGATGACCGCGCTTGCCATTGGAACGCTGGCGGCGGTGGCCTTTACCGTCATCATCGTCATGGCATCCCCCCTGAAAGCGACGACTGCCGAAATCCTGGCGCGGACCCGCCCGAGCCTGTTCGATATGCTCGTCGCACTGTTCTCCGCGCTTGCCGGCACGTTTGCGATCATTCGGGGGCGCGGTGAGACGATCGTCGGTGTCGCGATCGCCACCGCGCTGATGCCGCCGCTTGCGGTTGTCGGCTACGGCATCGCGACCTGGAACATGCCGGTCATCACCGGCGCGTCCGCGTTGTTCGTCACCAACTTCGTCACAATTGCGCTCGCGGCGATGATTCTGGCGCGCTTCTATGGCTTTGGTCACGCGCTCTCGAGCCGACAGAGCATGGCGCAGACGCTGCTGCTGCTCGCGGTGTTCGTGGCGATGGCGGTGCCGCTCGCGATTTCGCTCGGGCAGATTGCGCGGGAGGCAGTCGTGACCAGTCAGGTGCGCGGGGTCCTGTCGGAACGGTTCGGCGACAATGCTCGGGTGACGCAGCTGGAGATCGAATTCGACGCAGAGCCACTGCTGATACGTTCGGTCATTATCGCGCCGCGCAATTCGACCCGAAGCCTCACCGATGTGCGAGCGCAGCTTCAGCAGAAGCTCGGCCGACCCGTCAGGCTGCAGCTCGACCAGGTGCTGCTGACGCCCGGCGCTGGTTCCATCGATGCGCAGCGTGCCGAACTCCGCCAGTCGAGCGAGGCGGTCGCCGCGGCCCGCGCTGCCGATCAGGCCGTGGCGCGGCTCGTGTCGATCGCGGCGGGAGTCGATGTCGATCGGATCACGCTCGATCATGATCACAGGCGCGTTGTTGCGACTGCCACCGAATTGCCGGGGGCGGGGCTGGAAACCTATTTCGTGCTTGAGGAGCGCGCCTCGGCAGCGGCAGATGGCTGGACGGTCAATATCGTGCCGCCGATGGGGCTGATGCCGATGGTGCGTTTCGCCGATGGATCCGATGTGCTCGATGCGACCGCGCGTCGTGCGGTGTTGCTATCGGCCTGGGCAGCCGCCCGCTGGAACATCCCGGCGATTGCGGTTCCGGGATTGCCCGATACCGCCAGCGAAACGCCGGCGCTGAACGAGCGCCGCGCGGCGGCAATCGCTGCAATGCTTCGGGAAAAGGGGGTGCGGGCAACTCCTGCACCCGTTGCTGGATCGGCATTCCGTTTGGCGGCGACAGCCGCTGCGCAACAGCAATGACGGCCAGCGTCAGTATAGCCCGTAACGCAGCACCAGCAGGCCCGACAGGGTGACGATCATAATCGCGACGAGCGGCAGGCCGGTCTTGGTATAGTCACCGAATTTATAATCACCGGCCGACATGATGAGCATGTTGGTCTGGTACGCAACGGGTGTCGCATAGCAGAGGTTGCACCCGAAAAGCACCGCGAGCACCAGCGGCTCGACCGGAATACCCAGTTTTTGCGCTAGGCTGAACGCAATTGGGGTGCCGACCGCGGCTGCAGTGGTGTTCGATGCGAAATTGGTCAGCACGGTCACGAACAGCATCACCGCCGCCAGCACACCTGCCGTCGGTAGATATTGCAGCCCGATCGCGATCAAACCGCTCAGCCATTCGGCTGCCCCGCTATCGAGCACGAACTGGCCGATCGCGATACTGGCGGCCACCAGCACAATAACCTTGGCGGACAAGGCCCGACCGATCCGGTCGAATCGAACGCAGCCCGTGATCAGCATCACGATCGCACCGCCAAGCGCGGAAATAGCGATCGGAATCAGCCCAATACTGGCAGGGATGACCGCCCCGGCCATGATCGCCAGCGCGAGCGGTGCCTTGGTGGTACGCGGCAGTTCCTTCGCACCTTCAAGAACAAGCAGGTTTTCTGCGCGGGCGAAATTCTGCAGATCGGACATCGCCCCGGTGACGAGGATGATATCGCCTTCGTCAAACACCGTTTCACTTTGCGGTCGGGAAAAGGCAGAGCGCTCGGCGTGCCACACATGCTGGGCGTCATGCACACCAAGCAGGGCGACGTTGTACAATTCCGCGACGCTGGCGTTGCCCACCTGCTTGCCGATCAGCCCTGAATCGCGCGGGATGGACAGTTCGATTACGGTCAGGTCTTCACCTGTTCTGCCATAGCCTTCCTGCAGTCGCTCCATCAGCCAGGCAGGTGCTGCGGTCGCGTCGAGCAAACGCATTGCTTCCATCAGTGCCTCATGCGTCGCGCTCACCATCAGGCGACCCCCCGTAACGAAGGATCGGATTTCGACATCGGGCGGCAACGTGCTGCGCAGCGTGTCGATGTCCATCGCGCGCGCAACCGATGTCGCGCTCAGCCGCAGCGTCGCGTTGAATCGCCGGGGTTGATGCCCGGCCTCCACCGAATTGTCGGGCAGCAGCCGGGGCATCACCAGCCAGATAAAGGGGAAGGTGACCAATGCTGCCATCAGCACAATTGGCGTAAAATGGAACACGCCGATCGGCGGCATCCCGAGATCATTGGCGATCGAAACGACGAGCAGGTTGGTCGACGTACCGATCGTGGTTGCCATGCCGCCGATCAGCACCGCGCTATTCACCGGGATCAGCGTTTTGGACGCTGGCATCCCGCCATTGGCGGCGATGGCGGCCATGATCGGCAACATCAACACCAGCACGGGGGTATCGTTAACCAACATGCTCATGCCCATCGCCAACAGCAAGGTGACGAGCAGGCCGACCCGGCCATTGCGCTGCCAAACCCTGGTCAGCAGCCGGGACGCAGGCTCAAGCGCGCCGGTAGTGACCAGCCCGCGGCCAAGCACCATCAGCGCGCAGATCGTGATCAGCGCGTAATGGCCGAAGCCCTCGAACGCCAGTTTCAGCCCGTCCGTGGGTGCCTGGCCCGGCAAGGGAAAGAAATACAGGCCGAGCGCAATCGCGCTGATCGTCATCAACGATATGATCTCGATCCGCGCCCGGCCTGACACGAAGCCATAAAACATCGCGACCGTCAGCAGAATGGCACCGAGCGCGTGCGGTGATGGCGCGATCATCGCGTCGGCGTCGCATTGGCCCGTGGTGATACCGCCACGATTTCGATGACCTGATCGCCGGCTTCGATCACCTCTGCCCGTTCTTCCCAGAAGCCGATGGGTTCACCCCGTCGCACCAGTCTGACGCCCAACCCCGGACCGATCGATCGAAGCGACCGGCCGACCTCGGCATCAGTCACCAGGCGTTCGTGGAGCGCCACGCGACCGTCAGCGGCAGCCAGATCGCGAATATAATCAACCGCGCCGCAATGGGTGGACGATCGCGCGAGCAGGTGCCCGCCAAGACTGACCGGGTTGATGATCGACGTGG
The DNA here is from genome assembly GCA_964649315.1 of uncultured Stakelama sp. GTDB lineage: Bacteria > Pseudomonadota > Alphaproteobacteria > Sphingomonadales > Sphingomonadaceae > Sphingomonas. The sequence goes on from CAZYOU010000036.1 coordinate 23,404, forward strand.
CCCCCGCCTGTGTCAGAAGGTCCTCATTCTCCACGGCGCGGACGCTCGCGCTGATCGGGATGGCGTGGTTCAGCTGGCGCGCGCTCAGCACCACCAACGCGGCGGTATCGTCGCGGCCGGTTGAAACGAGCAGCGCCTTGGCGCAATGGACACAGGCCGCGTCGAGCGTCGCATTGCGTGTCGCATCGCCCTCCAGCGCCGTCACACCCAAGTCGAACGCTATCGCAACCCGCCCGGGATCGGCGTCGATCACGACGATCGTACGCGGTTCGACGCCCTGGCGAATCAGCTCGGTCACGGCCGCCTCGCCGCCGGATCCGAACCCGCAGATGATGTAATGTTCGCTCAGCGTGCCCTTGATCATGCGTGTTCGTATCCGATCCCAAGTCCGTTGAAAAACAAAGGTGTAGGCCGTACCCAGAAAAATCAGCCAGATAAAAATCCGGATCGGCGTTACGACCAGCGTATCGAACAGCCTTGCCTGCGGGGTAACAGGCACAATGTCGCCATAACCGACGGTGGTGATGGTCACTGCGGTGAAATACAGCACGTCGACGAACGAAATTTGGCCGTCCAGATTATCGCGCAGGCCATCGCGGTCGAACCAATGCCCCGCCACCGCAACGCCCATCATTGCGAACGCCAACCCGGCACGCAGGAGCAGCGACCTGCCTACCGTCAGCGATCCGCGCCGCACCAGCGACAGATGGGTGTCGTCCACACTCGCGGCTCGCAAGGGCGGTCGGGATGCGATCCGGCGTCGTTCAGTCACAGCGGTGGCTTGGGTTGTGGCGGTGGTGATCTGCCTGGTCCTGATCTCTGCCAAAATGTCGGGCAGCATTGGGGGTGATTTGCCAAATGCCGCGCGTGAAACCGGGCTCGATCAACAAACGGCAGGCGTTCGTTTCGGTTCCATAATCGCGCCCGACTGGCATCAGTTCAGCGTCCGAGCGGCTGGCGGATCTGCATGGATCATGGCGGGCAATTGCCTAAAGCCAGGCACGCATGGCGGCATTGACGGCGTCGGGCGCCTCCCAGGGCACGAAATGCCCGGCATCGACCTTCACGAGCGTCATCTGCGGGACGAGCTCTTCCAGCCCGACGAGTTGGCTCGGTTTCAGCGCGGTATCGGCCAGCCCCCAGATGATCAGAACCGGCATGGCGAGCGGCGGGAAGGGCTTGTCGAGGAACGCCGGGCGCGGTGGATCATCGTTCATCTCGGGCACGATGATCGGGCTGGCGCGGTACCAATTGTACATCGCGGTTAGCGCGCCGGGCTGCGACCATTGATCGAGATAATAGGGTCGTTCCGCGGTGAGCTTTGCCTGATCCGCATGGCCGACAAAGGTCTTGGCAAAGTAAGCTTCGACGCCGATTTCGGCGATATGGGCCTCAAGGGCGGGATTGCGGAAGGCGCGGATATACTGGCTGGCAGCACGCTGATCGGGATCATCGAACATGGTGCGCTGAAAGATCAGCGGATGCGGCGCGTTGATGATGATAAGCCGCTCGACGCGGTCGGGCCGATTGAGCGCCGCCATCCACGCCACAGCGCCGCCCCAGTCGTGCCCCACGAGCGTAAAGCGATCCACGCCGAAATGGTCCGCCAGCGCGATCAGATCAGCGAGCAGTTTCGGCGGTGCATAGTCACTTACCTCGGGTGGCTTGGATGATCGCGCAAAGCCGCGCTGGTCAGGCGCGATCACAAAATGCGTCTTGGCAAGTTCCGGGATCTGATACCGCCAGGTGCGGTGCGATTCTGGCCAGCCATGGAGCAGGATGATTGGCGGATTACCTGGATCGCCCGCGACAACAACGTCGAGCTCGACGCCGGTGGGCAGGGCAATGCGCTGCTGGGGAAAGGGTGCGGTCACGGATGACTGACTGTATTGGGCACGGCCGGGATCGGAATGAACTCCACCTCGTCGCCCGGCACTTTGGGGAAGTTGCCTGCGGTCCAATCGGCTTTGGCCTGGTTGATCCGTTCCCTGCTCGAGCTGACGAAATTCCACCAGACATGGCGCGGGGTGGCGAACGCCTCGCCCCCGCAGAGCA
>CAZYOU010000037.1:0-23369 GCA_964649315.1 uncultured Stakelama sp.
TCAGTTCCGAAGTGCGCCAGCCGCTCGAAAGCCTGATGGCCGACAAGCTGGCCGAGTGGCTGGAAGAGAACCCGGCACATGGGAAGGCGATTGTCGGCAAGATCATCGATGCCGCGGCCGCCCGCGAAGCCGCCAAAAAGGCGCGCGAGCTGACCCGGCGCAAGGGCGTGATGGATATCGCCTCGCTGCCCGGCAAGCTCGCTGACTGCCAGGAGCGTGATCCGGCCAAGTCCGAACTGTTCCTGGTCGAGGGTGACTCGGCAGGCGGTTCGGCCAAGCAGGGCCGCGATCGGCATTTTCAGGCGATCCTTCCGTTGCGCGGTAAGATCCTGAACGTCGAGCGCGCCCGGTTTGATCGGATGCTGTCATCCAAGGAAATCGGCACGCTCATCCAGGCGATGGGCACGGGCATTGGCCGTGACGATTTCAACGTGGAAAAGCTGCGCTATCACAAGATCGTGATCATGACCGACGCCGATGTCGACGGCGCGCATATCCGCACCTTGCTGCTGACCTTCTTCTACCGGCAGATGCCGGAGATCATCACCAACGGGCACCTCTTCATCGCCCAGCCGCCGCTTTACAAGGCGACACGCGGGCGCAGCGAAGTCTATTTGAAGGATGATAGCGCGCTCGACGAATATTTGGTCGAAAACGGCGTATCGCTGTCGGTGCTGGAGGGCGCGGGTGGCGCGCGGACCGGGGCCGATCTGCGGAGCCTTGTCGATCACGCCCGGCGGATGCGCACGCTGATGCGCTATGTGCCGCGTCGCTATGATCCGATGCTGGTCGAAGCGCTGGCGATGGGCGGCGTGCTCAATCCGGCGCTCGATAGTAATGCGCGCGCGGCGTTACTGGCGACGGCGGTGACGGGGCTCGACGCGGCGGATGCCGATGCGCGCTGGTCCGCTACCCTTACTGAGGAAGGCAGCATCCACTTCAAGCGCATCTGGCGCGGGGTAACCGATCATCACATTATCGAAGCCGCCTTCATCGGCTCGGCCGAGGCGCGCAAGCTCCACGCGCTGGCCGAAGAACAGGGGGACGCGTTCGCCCAGACCGCCAAGCTCGTTTCAAGCAAGGCAGCGGCTGCCGCTCAGGCAGAAATCGATGCTGCGGAGGAGGATGACGACGCGCCGGTGACGCTCGGCAAGGGCGAAACGATGGTCGCACGCCCAAGCCAGTTGCTCGATGCGATACTCGCGGCAGGGCGCAAAGGCTTGTCGATCCAGCGCTACAAAGGCTTGGGGGAGATGAACGCCGATCAGTTGTGGGAAACCACGCTCGATCCGCAGAACCGCTCGATGCTCCGCGTCGAAGTGGAGCAGGCGGATGTGGCGGATGAGATTTTCACGCGGCTGATGGGCGATGTCGTCGAACCGCGCCGCGAGTTCATTCAGGAAAACGCGTTGTCGGTGGCTAATCTGGACGTTTGAGAAAAGAGTAAGTCTAATCGCCCCCATCCGTTCGGGCTGAGCGAAGTCGAAGCGCAAGCGCAAGCGCTGCGCGTGCCCCCTTCGACTGCCTGCCAAGGCAGGCGCTCAGGACAGGCTTCGACTTCGCTCAGGGCGAACGGATGGTTGGGAGTTTTCTCGAACGCGGAACCCCTAAAGCAGCGCCCCCTGCAGGCTCTGCCGCCCGATCTCACCACCACCGCGCCGGCGGGCCTGTTCCTGTTCGGCGGTGTAGCGCACATCGGGGTCGCGATCGGCAGCGAAGGTCGCCAGCACGGCTTCCTCCAGCTCGCGCCAGTCCTTGCCGCGATCGGGCCCATTGCGGACGCGCGGCAGCAGGCCCGGCAGGTTCGACCATTCGATCAGTTGGGCCACGCTCGTCATGTTGAGCATGTCGCGCAGGTGAAATGCCGTCACATAGGCATCGGGAAAGGCGCGGTGGGCGGGCAGGCCGCGCTGATGGTCGATGCCCTCGGGTCGCCGCCAGTATCGCAGCACCTGATTGGAAAAGCTGGGGCTTTCGGGCCAGATCCGCAGCGCGCATTTCCAGGTGCAGATCCAGTCGGCGCTCCGCGTCATCGCGGCCGAACAGAACTTCATCTCGAAATCGGCGCGGTGCGCGGCGAGGGCGAGGCGGCGCGGATAGGGATCGAGTACGGGGCGCGCGCAATCATTCCACATCGGCGCGTCTGCAACGTCGTCATCGAGGATGTGGTGGATCGCCTGCGTGACGGGCGGGATCGCGCGGCCCGGATTGACGAGGAAGCTGCCGCCCTCACCCCAGATCTCCCACCGACCATCAGGCCCTTGCGCGACATCCTGCCAGCCGATTTCGCACACGCCGTGCATCGGCGGCGCCTGGCCGGTGGTTTCAAGGTCGATGACGCGGATGATGCTGGGGGAGGCCATTCGCGCTAAATGGCGGCTTTGCGCGCAAATTGCGAGCGGGAAGAAAGTTGGTTCACGCGAAGCGCGCGAAGGTGCACGAAGAGCGCCGCTAGCCCAACCGCTTCGCGCGCTTCTGTCCCTTCGCTTTCTTCGCGCGACCCCCTTAATGCGCTGCCTGTGGTCCCCGCACCAGCCCGCTTGCCGCCAGCTGCGCGTCGATCATCGCCATCAACCGGTCGAGTCCGGCCTGATCCTTTGCCTCGGCGCGCGCGACGAGCACGTCCTGGGTGTTTGATGCGCGCAGCAGCCACCAGCCATCGGGGGTGTTCACGCGCGCCCCGTCGGTGCGGTTCACATCCGCGCCCTCGGCCTCAAGCCGGTCGAGCACTTCGTCGACAACCGCGAACTTGCGGCTTTCATCGACCTGGAATCGCATTTCGGGCGTGTTGACGAAGGCGGGCATCGCGCCCCTGATCTCGCTCATCGTCTTGCCGATCATATGGACTGCGCGGATCAGCCGGACGGCGGCATATTGGGCATCGTCGAACCCGTAAAATTCATGCGCAAAGAAAATATGCCCGCTCATCTCGCCTGCCAGCGGGGCGTGGGTTTCCTTCATCTTGGTCTTGATCAGGCTGTGCCCCGTTTTCCACATTAGCGGTTCGCCGCCGAGCTCGCGGACGCGGTCGAACAGCATCTGGCTGGCCTTCACATCGGCGATGATCGTCGCGCCGGGCAGTTCCTTCAGCACCGGTACCGCCAGAATGGACAGGATTTGATCGCCCCAGATCACCCGGCCTTCGCCGTCAATCGCGCCGATCCGGTCGCCGTCACCATCGAACGCCAGTCCGAAATCGAGCTTCTTCTCCGCAACAAGCCGCTTCAGATGCGCCAGATTTGCTTCGTCAGTGGGATCGGGATGATGGTTGGGAAAATCGCCGTCGATATCGGTGAACAGCAGATGATGCTCACCGGGGAGGAGCTTGGTCAGCTTTTCGATGACCGGGCCCGACGCGCCGTTGCCGGCATCCCAACCGATCCGGTAAGAACCCCCGGCATAACCAGCGATCAGCCGACCGACATAATCGTCGACGATATCGGCTTCGCTCACCTTGCCGGTGCCGCTCTCCCAATCACCATCAGCGGCGAGTTTCGCCAGATCCTGAATGTCCGCGCCGAAAAATGGCAGGTGCTGCAACACCATCTTGAAGCCATTATATTCGGCCGGGTTATGGCTGCCGGTGATCTGGATGCCGCCATCCACTTCCAGCGTCGCTTCGGCATAATAAAGCATCGGCGTTGGCCCAAGCCCCACGCGCACCACATCGACCCCCGAAGCCGTCAGCCCCTCGATCAAAGCCGCTTCGAGCGCGGGCGAGCTGTGCCGCCCGTCATACCCTACGGCAACGCGGGTGCCTCCCACCCGGCGCACCCGGGTGGCAAAGCCGCGCCCGATCGCGCGGGCATCGGCCTCGCCCAGCGTTTTGCCGACGATGCCGCGAATGTCATATTCGCGCAGCGAGGTGCGATCGAATTGGTGAGTCATCGAAATGGTCCTTTGGGGATAAGGAAAGATATCGGCCGTTAGTCCGCCGTGCGCTTCAGCAACACATCGCGCGCCATATTGATCCGCCGGGCGAGTTCTGCGGACCCACCGCGATCGGGGTGAACGGCGCTGACAAGCTTGCGGTGGGCGCTTCGGATTTCGTCCGGGCCAGCGCCCGCACCGATGCCCAGAATGGCGCGCGCTTCGCTCTCATCAAGCGTGGGTCGCGGCGTCATCAACCGACGCAACCACAGGCCGATGCCGATCGCGAGTGCGGCGATCAGAAGCAATTTGATCATCAGGCGAATGCCATCAAGCGAACAGGGGCAAGGCAGGCTCGGGCAGGGCCAGCGCCGACATCATTTCGCGCAGCTCCTGTCGTGCGGCGACATGCGCCAGGCCCATTTCGCCGAAATCGCGTGAATCGATCATCGTCAGGCCCTTGGGAAACAGTTCGCGGTACACCACGCGTTCGCCAAGCCCCGGGATAATGCGGAAACCCACCCGTTTCGCCAGCTGATCGAGCGCATCGGACACGCGGCGCATGTTGCGCGCTTCGATATGCTGAAGCCGGTTGCGCAGCACCACCCAGTCGATCGTCGACCCATCGGCCTTGGCGCGGGCCTTGCGCGCATCCCAGATCAGCTCGGCGTAAAAGCTGGGTCGGGTGACTTTATAGGTGATCGGATCGACCTGGCCGATCAAATCGAAATCGACAAAACTGTCGTTCATCGGCGTTACCAGCGTGTCTGCACGCTGGGCGGCCATGCGCGCGAAACGATCGTCGCGGCCCGGTGTGTCGATCACCAGGAAATCGCTGTCGATCGCCAGTTCTTCGAGCTGCTCGGTAAAGCGCGGCAGGCTTTCGCCGTCATGCGTCAAATGGCGCGGCATGGGCAGCTCGCGGCCGATGCGTTTCACGGTTTCAGCACGATTGTCGAAATAGCGGCCCATCGTGCGCTGGCGATGATCGAGATCATAGGCGGCAACGCGTGCGCCACGCGCCACCAGCGCAATCGCGACATGCACGGCGGTGGTCGACTTGCCGGTGCCGCCCTTTTCGTTGGCGAACACGATAACATGCGTTTTGCCCGGTCCGCCAGACGACTCCCTGCTAGACAACCCGACTGCATCCTTTGTTAAAGCATTTGATGTGTTGATCGTTCGCACCGGCCCCCATAGAAGGCCCGCCCTGTCCATATCGAAGGCCATCCCTACGTGCAAACCATCCGTCAGCTAGTTTCCCTGCGTGAGACGATTGCAACGCTGCGCGGTGAAGGGGCACGGATCGCGCTGGTGCCGACAATGGGGGCACTCCATGCCGGGCATATCGCGCTGATCGAAGCGGCCAAGCTGGTGGCGGACAAGGTGGTCGCCTCGATCTTCGTCAATCCCAAGCAATTCGCGCCCGGCGAGGATCTGGCCCGTTACCCCCGGCGCGAGCAAGCCGATGCGCGGATGCTGGCTGATGCCGGCTGTGCGGTGCTGTGGATGCCGGGCGTCGACGAGATGTATCCGGCTGGTTTTGCGACCAATATCACGGTCAGCGGCGTGAGCGATGGTCTCGACGGTGCGGCGCGCCCCGGCCATTTCGATGGCGTCGCGACGGTGGTGGCCAAGCTGTTCAATCAGGTCGCCCCCGATGTTGCGCTGTTCGGGGAAAAGGATTTTCAGCAGCTCGCCGTCATCCGCCGGATGGTGAGCGATCTGAACCTGCCGATCGAGATCATCAGCGTGCCCACCCAGCGCGATGATGACGGACTCGCGCTCTCCTCCCGCAATATTTACCTCGCGCCGGAGGATCGCAACCGGGCGGTCGCCTTACCGCGCGCGCTGGGCGTCGCTGCTCGGGTGATCGGGCAGGGCGGGGATGCGGTGCAGGCACTCGCCACCGCGCGTGATGCACTGCTGTCCGGTGGGTTCGATACGGTCGATTATGTCGAGCTGATCGATGCCGAAACGCTCGAGCCGTTACCCGATCCGGCGCGCCCCCGCCGACTGCTGGCGGCTGCGCGGATTGCCGGCACGCGCCTGATCGACAATATCGCGGTGGAGCCTGCCACGAACGGCTGAAAAACCAGCGGAAAATACGGTTAATCGCGTTAACCATTTGTTGACCGTGTTTCGGCCAGAACCTGTGATGCCAAATGGGGCATAACAAGGGGTGGCGGAAATGGGCAGCAGCCTGAAGAGCGCAACGTTCCTGATCGAAAGCCGGATCGCCGATGCGGCGCGCGGCGATTACAACGCCTGTTATGATCTTGGGATCGTCTATTCGACCGGGGCAGCCGGGGTAGGCATCGATCTGATCGAAGCACATAAATGGTTCAATCTGGCCGCGGTTGGCGGTAGCGAAGCGGCACAGCAATGCCGCGCCGACATCGCTGAAGACATGACCGCGCGCGAGATTGCCGAAGCACAGCGCGCCGCGCGCGCTTTCCTGCAGCAGACGAGCCGCCGCGCCGCCTGATTTACCTGCGGCATCTTGCCGTATAGTTTCGGCCCCGAACCAAAGGGGGCGATATGCATTTGATCATTACGGCGCTGACGGCAGCATCGCTTGCGATCCTGCTCGTCCTGCTGGCGCTGAATACGATCCGCCTGCGCGTGAAATACCGCGCCGCCTTTGGCGATGGCGGGCATCAGGACCTGGTCTCCTCGATCCGCGCGCACGGCAATCTTTCCGAATATATGCCGATCGGCATCACGCTCACCGGCCTGCTCGAAGCGAGCGGGGTAGATTTCACGATCCTGGCCGGGCTGGCCGGAGCGTTCGTGCTGTGCCGCGTCTTGAACGCGATCGGCCTGTTCAATCCGCCCGGCCCGCCAGGTCCAGCGCGCTCGATCGGCATTATCGGCACGCTGCTGATCCTGCTCGGGATGGCCGGGTGGCTGCTATGGACCGTGCTGACACCGTATCTGGGCCGATAGCCCTTCACCGTCACCCCCGCGAAGGCAGGAATCCAGCTTCATTCTCGACCGTCGCCAAGGCAGCTGGACCCCCGCCTTCGCGGGGGTGACGGTAGCAACTTAACCCTTTGCTGCGGCTTTCTTCGCTGGTTTTTTGGCTGCAACCTTTTTCGCTGGCGCCTTTTTGGTAGCCGCTTTCTTGACCGGCTTCTTGCCCTTTTTGGCGGGCGCTGCTGCTGCCCGCGCGTCGATTAATTGCGCGGCTTCCTCCAGCGTCAGCGCATTTTTCTCGATCGTCTTGGGGATCGTCGCATTGGTGGTGCCATCGGTGACGTAAGGGCCATAGCGCCCTTCCATCAGCTTGATCTCAAGCTCGGTGCGGGGATGTAGCCCCAGCACCTTGAGCGGTGCCTGGCTCCCGCGCTGCGGCCGGCCACCGCCCGCTGCCGCCTCGACGAGTTTCACCACGGCCGCATTCATGCCCGTCTCGAACACCTCGGCGGTCGAGGTCAGCCGACCATATTTGCCGTTATGCGCCAGATAGGGGCCATAACGCCCGATCGAGGCGGTGATCGGCTCGCCGGTTTCGGGGTGCAGGCCAATCAGGCGCGGCAGGCTCAGCAGCTTCAGCGCCCAGTCGAGATCAAGGTCGCCCGGCAGATCCTTGGGGATCGATCCGCGCTTCGCCTCCTTGCCGTCACCAAGCTGCACATAAGGCCCGAACCGACCGGAGCGTCGCGACACCTTAAGCCCGGTCTCCGGATCGGTGCCGAGCACTTCCGGCCCGGTATCATCCCCCTCGCCGCCGCCGGGCTGGGCGAAGCGACGGGTATATTTGCATTCGGGATAGTTGGAGCACGCCACGAATGCACCGAACTTGCCGCCGCGAAGCGCCAGCCGCCCGACCTGGCAATTGGGGCACAGCCGCGGATCGCTGCCGTCTTCCTTCACTGGAAACAGATAGGGCTCAAGGAAAGTGTCGAGCTCAGCGGTCACTTCCGATGGCTTGAAGTCCATCACTTCGGTGGTGCGCGGCTTGAAATCCTTCCAGAAGGCTTCGAGCACTGCCTGCCACTGCGCCCGGCCACCCGATACTTCGTCGAGCTCGTCTTCAAGCCCGGCGGTGAAATCATAGCCGACATATTTCTGGAAGAACCGCTCCAGAAACGCCGTCACCAGTCGCCCGCTTTCCTCGGCGAAGAAGCGGTTTTTCTCGACGCGCACATAGGCGCGGTCCTTCAGCGTCTTGATGATCGACGCATAGGTGGACGGCCGCCCGATGCCGAGCTCCTCGAGCCGCTTGACGAGCGACGCTTCGGAAAAGCGTGGCGGCGGCTGGGTGAAATGTTGTTCGGCGTTGACCGTCTTCTTGGCAGGCGCATCGCCCTCGCGCAGGCGCGGCAGGCGGCGGGCTTCTTCGTCCTGTGTGTCGTCGCTGCCCTCTTCGTAGAGCGCCAGATAGCCTGGGAAGAGTACGACCTGGCCGGTCGCGCGCAGCCCGTGCTGGCCGCTGCCGTCGGTAAGCTCGATCGTGGTGCGTTCCATCCTGGCAGAGGCCATCTGGCTGGCGAGCGCGCGCTTCCAGATCAGGTCGTAGAGGCGGGCGTGGTCGCCTGACCCCGCCTTGTCCTTACCGAAATCGGTGGGGCGGATCGCTTCATGCGCTTCCTGCGCGTTCTTGGCTTTTGACTGATATTGCCGCGGCTTGTCGGGGACATAGCTCGCATCATAGCGATCGGCGACGGCCTTGCGCGCCGCCGAAATCGCGCTGCCGTCCATCTGCACGCCGTCGGTGCGCATATAGGTGATCGCGCCGTCTTCGTAGAGCCCCTGCGCGATCCGCATCGTGTGATCGGCCGAAAAGCCCAGCTTGCGCGCGGCTTCCTGTTGCAGGGTGGAGGTGGTGAACGGCGGTGGCGGGTTGCGCGTGGCGGGCTTGGTTTCGACTGAGGCAACCGAGAACCGACCGGCCTCGACATCGGCCTTGGCGGCCATAGCGTCGCCTTCCTTGCCGATCGTCAGGCGATCGATCTTGTCACCGCGCCACTTGGTCAACCGCGTGGTGAAGGGCGTGCCGTCATGCTCCATCTCGGCCGTGACCGACCAATATTCCTGGGGCACGAACACATCGGTTTCGCGCTCACGCTCGACGATCAGCCGCAGCGCGACCGATTGCACCCGCCCCGCCGATTTCGCGCCCGGCAGCTTGCGCCACAGCACGGGGGAGAGCGTGAAGCCGACCAGATAATCAAGCGCACGCCGGGCGCGATAGGCATCGATCAGATCGGTATCGAGCTCGCGCGGATGCTGCATCGCCTCGGTCACCGTTGCCTTGGTGATCGCGTTGAAGGTGACGCGCTGGACGTCCTTGGGCAGCGCTTTCTTTGCGCGCAGCACTTCGCGCACATGCCAGCTGATCGCCTCGCCCTCACGATCAGGGTCAGTCGCCAGGATCAGGCGGTCGGCGGTTTTTGCCAGATCGGTGATCGCCTTCAACTGCTTGGCCTTGTCGGCGTAATTTTCCCATTCCATCGCGAAATCGGCATCGGGATCGACCGAGCCGTCCTTGGCCGGCAGATCGCGGACATGGCCATAGCTGGCGAGCACCCGGTAATCGCTGCCCAGATATTTCTCGATGGTTTTCGCCTTGGCGGGCGATTCGACGATCACAAGCTGCATGGGGGTTCGGGCTTCCTTACGTGTACGCGCGAGGGTGGCGGCGGAGAACGCCCGGCGTCAAGCCGTTGCCGATATACGGTCTGACGCCTGCCTGACAATCGCCAGCGGGTTGAATGGGGCGCGGCGTTAGGAGATTGTTGACCGGTCGGGGTCAGTCTTGTGCGATCCGGTGTGTCGGCGTGGGGATGTGATGATGTTGGGCTGGATGGCGTTCGCGATGCTGGCGTTGGCGCCCGCCGACTTTTACATTGATCCACGGCTGGAAGCCGATGTGCTCGCCGAACTCAACCGCGCCCGCGCCGATCCGCAGGGCTATGCCGATGAACTGCGTGATTACCGCGAGGGGTTTGACGGGCTCGTCGCCTATTCGCGCGAAACCCCTGACGGCATCATGACCAAAGAGGGGACGGCCGCGGTGGAGGAGGCGATCGCCTTTCTCGATCGCCAGACGCCGTTGCCGCCGCTCAGCGAGACCGGGCTGCTCAGCAAGGGCGCCGGCGATCTCGTCGCCGATCAGGGCCGAAGCGGGCGGGTGGGGCATATCAGCTCGGGCGGGCTGAACCCCAGCGCGCGGATGATGCGCCACGGTGGCGGTGCCTATGTTGCTGAAGTCATTACCTATGGCCCGCCCGATCCACGCAGCGTGGTGCGCCAGCTGATTGTTGATGATGGTGTCGCCCGGCGCGGCCACCGGCTGCTGGTGTTTTCAGGCAAGTACCGCTTTGCCGGGGTCGCCTGCGGGCCGCATCTCACCTATGGTGGGATGTGCGTGGTCGATCTGTCGGCGACGGCAACGAGCCACCCGGCGGCACCCCGTGAAACATCCGCGCCAATCGCGGCGCTGGTCGAGGATGGGGGAGAGCGCTAGCCGCTCAAACTCACGCGTCCACCGGCGTGCCGCTCCAGTCGCCCGGCAAGCTCGAGTTCGAGCAAGACGGTCTGGACGATCGCAGGCGCGATGCCCGATTGGCGGATCAGTTCGTCCACTGACACCGCGACCATGCCCAGCAGCGCGGTGATCGCGCGGCGATCGGCGTCGCTTGCATCGTCCGGCGGGGCGGCACCGAAGGGACTGGTGGGTGCGCGCACCATCCGGCCATCGATCGGGCGGATCTGTTCCAGAATGTCGGCGGCGTTCTGGATCAATGTCGCGCCGTCGCGGATCAGGCCGTTACAGCCTTGTGCGCGCGGGTCGATCGGGCTGCCGGGCACCGCCATTACCTCGCGCCCCGCCTCGCCCGCCAGTCTGGCGGTGATGAGCGACCCAGATTTGGGCGCAGCCTCCACCACCACCGTGCCCAGCGCCAGCCCGGCGATGATCCGGTTGCGTTGCGGAAAATGGCGCGCGAGCGGTTCGGTGCCGGGCGGATGTTCGGTGATGAGCAGGGCCTCGCGCGCGATCCGTTCCTGCAGCGCGGCATTTTCGGGCGGAAAGACGATATCGATCCCACAGGCAATGACGGCGATCGTCCCCCCGTCGCTGCTATCGGCCCCCAGCGCGCCGACATGCGCGGCGGTGTCGATCCCCCGCGCCAGGCCGGAGACTACCACGAGCCCGGCATCGGCCAGATCATGCCCCAATTGGCGCGCAAAGCGGCACGCCGCAGCAGAGGCATTGCGCGCCCCCACCATCGCCACGCTGGTCCGGTGCAGCAGGTTGACATTGCCGCGAACGATCAGCGCGGGCGGGGCGGATTCGAGTTCCGCAAGCAAGGGCGGATAATCGGGATCGTCGCTGAACAGATAGCGCGCGCCGAGCCGGGAGGTGGCTGCCATTTCGCGGTCGATGGTGCGCGGATCGGCCAGCACCGGTGCCCGGCCGCCTCCGCGTGCCGCGAGCATCGGGATCGCCGCGATCGCGGCGGTGGCCGTGCCGAATCGGGCGATCAGCTGGGCATAGGTAACGGGGCCGATATTCGCCGACCGGATCAGGCGAAGCCGATCGGCTTGCGCCTGACCGTCCCCACCCTGATCAGCCACTCTTTGCGCCAATCCGCGGCTCGGTGCCGCTCATCAGCCGGTCGATATTCTCGCGGTGCTTCCACAGCACCAGCAGGCCGAGCGCCAGCAGCAGCAGCACGATATCGAACTGGCCGAAATAGGCGGCACTCACCGGCCCGCTAATCGCCGCCAGAATCCCGGCGACCGAAGAAATGCGCACCGTTGCCAGCAACCCGATCCACACCACGGCGTATACGACCGCGCTTGGCCAGTGGAGCGCCAGCACGATGCCCATCAGCGTTGCGACACCCTTGCCGCCCTTGAACCCCAACCAGACGGGATAAAGATGGCCCAGAAACGCGCCCGTTGCGGCGACCACGCCGTGGCCGGGGAACAGATACTCGCTCAGCAGAATGGCGACGGCACCCTTGGCGGCATCGAGCAGCAGCGTTGCCGCCGCCAGCCCCTTGCGCCCAGTGCGAAGCACATTGGTCGCGCCGATATTGCCCGAACCGATCTGGCGCAGATCGCCTGCGCCGCCCATCCGCGTCAGGATGACGCCGAAAGGAATCGATCCCAGCAGATAGCCGAGGAGCAATGCGGCTGCGGGTCCTGCCCAAAGATACTCGGTTCCCAACGCGGCGGCCCCTCATCGTAATGGCGCCAAGATAGCCGAGGCCAGCCGCCGTGCAAAGGTGCCCATGATCAGGATGCGCTTGCCAAGGGCACAGCCAACGGTAATTCCGAAGCAATGGATCACCGACCGCTGCTTTTTTTCGATTCCGGTATCGGCGGGCTATCCGTGCTGGCGGCAACGCGCGCGCTGCTGCCGACGGCGCCGATCGTCTATGCCGCCGATTCAGCCGGTTTTCCCTATGGCATCCGGACCGAGGCAGAAATTGCCGCGCGCGTGCCCGCCCTGCTCGGGCGGCTGGCGGAGCGCTATCACCCTCGCCTGATCGTGATCGCGTGCAACACCGCGTCCACGATCGCGCTGGCGGCCGTGCGCACCGCGCTCGACTTGCCGATTGTCGGGACCGTGCCTGCGATCAAACCCGCCGCGCTGGCCAGCACCACGCGCACGATTGGCGTTCTCGGCACCGAAGCGACCGTGCGCCAGCCCTATGTCGATGATCTCACCGCCCGCTTTGCGACCGACTGCACCGTGATCCGCCACGGATCGGCTGATCTGGTTGAGGCAGCGGAGGCGCGGCTGCGCGGCGAAGCGGTCGACCCGGCGCGGTTCGCGGCTGCGCTCGACGGGCTGTTCGCGCAACCGGGGGGCGATGCGATCGATACGATCGTGCTCGCCTGCACCCATTTCCCGCTGGTCGTCGATGATCTTGCCGCTGCCGCTGATCGGCCGATCAGCTTTGTCGATGGCAGCGCTGGCATCGCACGCCGCGTGGCTTTTTTGACGCAAGGTCAGGATTGGCGAAATGACGTCAACCCCGGCACGGCGGTGTTTACCCGGCTTGACGATAACGCCCGCGCGCTTGCCCCTGCGCTCGCCGCGCACGGCCTGTCCACGATCGCGGCGCTTTGAGTTAGGCCAGCCCGATCGCCAGCGTGATGCCGCCCAGCCCAAGCGACAGCGGGACGCGGAGCGACAGCCACCATGGGGGTGCGATACCGCTTTTTTGCAGCGGCCAATCGACCACCAACGCTGCCATCAGCCCCGCCCCCAGCACGATCATCGATGGCCCCGGCCAGGTGCCGCCAGTCGCCCAGGGCCAGGCGCTGCCGAGCGCCACCAGCGAGGGGATAACGGCAGCGACCCACAGCCATTTCGGCGCGCGATCGCCAGCCGCCGCTGCAAGGCCCCACCACAGCCCGCCCAGAAAGCTGAAGATCAGCGCGGCATAGGCATAGGCCATTGCGAGCGCGGTAAAACGCCAGTCGGGGTTATTCTCCAGTAACACATAGCCTGCCGCCAGTTGCGGCAGCAGCCCGGCAAAACCGAGCAGGCGGGGAAGCGACGGCGCCACGATCATCAGCCCTTGCTGGCGGAAAGCCGCCCGGCCCAGGCATAGCCGCGATAGAGCGGGGTGAACTGGTCAGTAAGGCCATGGGCGCGCGCAACCTCGCCGAGCACATCGGGAAGGGTACGGCGCGGCTCGACATCGAACTGCGCGAGCCAGCCGAACAACAATCGCTTGAACGCGCCCGGCAGCTGTTCCTGCTGGCCGAAATCGACAATATCCAGGCGTCCACCCGGCGCAAGCTTGCCCGCCCCTTCGCGCAGTGCGCCCTGCCAGTCGGGGATCATCGACAGCGTATAGCTCTGAAATACCCGGTCGAACGCCGCGATCCCGAACAGCGCCTGCGCATCGAACGCGGTCGCATCGCCCTGCGCCAGCGTGATCCGGTTAGAGAGACCAACGGCCGCCACTTTGGCGCGCGCGGTTTCGAGCATCGCTTCCGAGATATCGATGCCAAAATAGCGCGCATCCGGCCAGGCGCGGGCGGCGGCGATCAGGTTACGCCCGGTGCCGCAGCCGATCTCGATCACGCTTCCGCCGGGCGGCGGTGCAAGGTCGCGGATCAGCCGATCTCGGCCGAGCAGATAATATTTGCGGGTCAGGTCATAAAAATGGCGCTGCGTCCGGTAGATCGCATCCATATGGCCCGCATGGCTGGTGTCGCTCAGGCGGGTTACTCCAGCACGTACAGGTGGACGCCGCCGTAAATCGACGACCGGTCGCGCTTGGTGTAATCGAGCGATTCCTCGGCCCAATATTTCCAGCGTGACAGGATCGCATCGGGCACGCGGCCGGGCAGGATCGTCTCAATGCCTGCAGTGCGGAACAGCACGCGCGCATTCGGCTTGGCGGTGCGGGTGATCTCGGCCCAGAGGTTGGTCAGGATTTCGTCGGTCATCCAATCCTGCGCATCGAGCAGCACGTACCGATCAAGCGAGGCATCGGGCATTTCGCGCAGATATTCCGCGAAATTGGCGTGGCGCACTTCGACCCGGTCAACCCGCGACACGATATCGGCGTAATTGGATTCCTGCAGATAGGGCGGCAGCGACGCGGTCGGCCCATCGCCATAGCCGCGGCCAAAGGCCTGCATCGCGAAATAATTGTCCTTCAGGTCGAAATCGCAGGCCAGCTTTTCCAGCCGCTCGCGCAGCACCACGGCCATTTTGTTGTCGCCCGCCAGCGCTTCATATTGCGACGGCGGAATGCCCAGGCCGAACAGCGATGCGGGCTGATCGGTCAACCAGCGGATGAACCCCTTGTCGAACACCGGCGCGATATCGCGGTCGAAAATCTCGCGCTGTTCCTGCAGCGAATTGGCGGCCAGCATTACCTTGGGGTCGACGCCGTTCAGCTTGGCGATGAAATGGGCTGCGCCGATGAAATTGCCGAGCAGCCCGCGCTTGTAGACGCCCTTGGCAAAGCCACCGATCCGCCGACGGCCGATCATGTCGCGGCCTTCCCAATAGCGGCGGGTCGGCTCGTCGAGATGCGGGCGAACGTAGCGTTTGTACGCGGCGATGTTTTCCTTGGAATTGGCACGCGCGAAGAAACGGTGGAAGGCGGCGTAATCGGGCAGTTCACGGGCCGCGATCAGCTTCAATTTGTTGAGCGCGATATGCGCGGTGTTCAGATCGACAGCGGTAATCGCCCGCGGGTTCGCGGTCAGATAGCTGAGCACATTGCAGCCGCCCGATGCGATCTGGACGATATGGCAATCGGGGGTGACGGCCAGTGCCTCAAGGTCGACTTCGGGATCTTCCCAGATCTGCGCATAGACCAGCCCCCGAAACGCGAAGGTAAAGGCGCGTTCGAGTAGGCCTTGCTTGCTGAGATGATCATGGCGGTGAACCGCACTGCGCACAGCTCGGTTTCGCGGGGCTTTCATCACGGGTCTCCTGGGCGCTTTGCTAGCCGCCGATACCGCCACCGCGCGGTAAAGCAAAGCCGTTTCGAAAACGCCGCGTGGGATGAGGGCCAGCGGCCGTAGCGTTTCGATGAAAATGGGGCCTGCCGCCGAGGGGCGACAGCAGGCCCCGGGAGCCGTGCTTTGGAGGGACACCAGCTCCATGCCCTTCATGTGCATAAAGGACAACAGAAACTACGACGCCGCCGCATCGGTGGATGCAGCGGCGTCAAAAGTTTTTGCCCAAGGGCAAAAAAGTTACGGCAGCAGGACGCCGTCGATCACGTGGATCACGCCGTTCGACTGGTTCACATCAGCGATCGTGATGTGTGCCTTGTGGCCCTTGGCGTCGGTGACTTCCCAGCCATGATCGCCCTTGCTGAAGGTCAGCGTGCCACCCTGCACCGTGGTGTAGGTTGCCTTGCCCGAATGCGCAGCGGCATTGGCGGCAATCGCAGCGGCACTGATCTTGCCGGGGACGACATGATAGGTGAGGATCGCGGTCAGGGTCGCCTTGTTCTCAGGCTTCACCAGCGTTTCAACGGTGCCGGCTGGCAGCTTGCCGAACGCATCGTTGGTGGGCGCGAACACGGTGAACGGACCGGCGCTCATCAGCGTGTCGACCAGGCCGGCAGCCTTGACGGCGGCGACGAGCGTGGTGTGGTCCTTGGAGTTGACAGCGTTTTCGACGATGTTCTTGGTGGGGTACATGGCTGCACCGCCAACCATTGGGTTGGTTTCGCTGGCAACAACGGCACCACCGGCAAGGGCGATGGCGGCGGCGACGAGCGAAAGACGGATAGCTGATTTCATGCTGAATTCTCCTGCGAGCACCCTCTTCGAGGTGCGCTGGCATATACGCATCGGTGCCTGATTCGGATGCAGGAAAGTTTGCCTTCGGGCGGAAAAAATTATCGATCTATAGCTAGTCGAGAGCCAGTCGCGGCTGGGCACATTGCTAGACGAGCGTCAGCGCGCCCTGGGCGACCACGGCACCGGTTGGCTTGCCGCTCGGCGATCCGCCAACGGGCTCGATGGTGACGGCAAGCGTCGCCCCCGCTGCGAAGCGTTTCCGATCCGCGCTGCTGATCGCAACCGCGGTTGGTTGGGTGGAATGGAGCACCCCGAGCGAATAGGGCGTACCACCCGCGGGGATTACCCAGAGTTCGGGGCTGTGATTGGCATCGACCAGCGCTGCGGCTCCCACCCGAAGATTACCGGTAGTGGGATCGAACACGGCGGCCACGGGCGGGCCGTTTTCGACCGGCGCGATCTGTGCGACCAGCAGCGGGCGGGGCGTTGACGCTGGTACCGTCTGCGCAATCTGCGGTGCCTGGGCACCGGGAACAGTGGCGGGACGCGATGTCAGCACCAGCGCCAGCAACAGCGTGGCAGCAAGGCTGCTCGCCACCGCGATGCCGCGCCACAGCCGCACCGGGCCGTCGTCATTCGCGGCGGTTGCAACCGGCGACAAGGCGCGTTCGATCCGGGGAAACCCGTCGGCAGGCGCAGCAACATCGGGAACGGCCGCAAACAGCAAACCGAAATGCGCGCGCCATGCCTCAACCTCGGCAGCAAATTCAGGGTCGGCGAGCGTGCGGCGCAGCGCGGCCGCGCGCTCCTCACCTTCCAACAGGCCAAGCGCGAGTTCGGCGGCGGTCATCGGCGCATCGGGGGCGGTGTCATCAGTCATCGCCTACGCAGTCCTTCAGCCGTTGCAGCCCGCGCCGCACCCAGCTTTTCATCGTGCCCAGCGGCACGCCCTGCCGCTCGGCGAGTTCGGCATAGGTCACGCCGTCGAAAAAGGCGGTGCGGATCGCAAGCCGCTGGCGATCCTCCAGCGCATCAAGGCACAGGTGCAGTCGCTGATTTTCGCTGTCGATGATCATCGCTTCGCTGGCGATCAGCCGATCATCGGCGACATCGGGAGCCTCGTCCAGCGGGGCCGACGGACGGCTCGTTTGCGCACGACGCCAATCAATCGCACGGTTGCGCGCGATCGTGGCGAGCCAGGTGACCGGGCTCGCGCGGCCGGGTTCATAGCCCGCCGCCCGTCTCCAAACCGTCAGATACACTTCCTGCAACACATCTTCAGCCGCCTGCCTCTCGCCACAGATACGCAGGCAAATGCCAAAAAGTTTTGAAGATGTGAGCGCATAGAGTTCTTTTAGCGCGGAACGGTCTTCGTTGCCCGTCCTGATCAGGACTTCGGCCAGGTGGGCCCGGGCGGCATCAGGGTCTTTCGGGGCGCGCATGATCTACCCCTGCCTAGCCGCCCATCACCCTCGCGACAATTGTTAAGTCAACCATGATGATTGGCCGATGATGACGGCGCTCCATGCTGCCGCGCCGTCATCGCGATCGTCGACATGCGTTGCCACGCGGGCCCTTTGCCTATCGCGGCGGCAAGGTGCCTGCGGCCGGCCAGTCGGTTTTGCCAACCCGGTTCAGCGTCATCTCGAAAAAGCGCTGGGCGGGTTTATCGGGCACGATCCGCTCGCCGACTTCACGCCAGGTCGCGCCATCATAGGTGGCGGTATAGCGGATCATGGCCGGACCCGCCGGAATTTCCCAGTAATAGCCCTTTGTCGTGCCGCTTTCGGTCGGTACGAGCGCGAATGTGCCCACGCGTCCGCCCGTGTAGGAATGCAGGACATACGCCTTGGTCGCCGGATCGTAGGAAATGATCGCAAAGGCGTTGAACCCCACGGTTCCATCGGGATTATAGCCCTTGCCCTCGAGCACCCTGATCGTCCCGTCGAGCATCGGCCCGATCCGCTCTGTTTGGGTGACGCGATAGGCGCCCGTTGCGGCTTGCGTCGATCCCGGGCCGCGCCAGGTGCCGTCCATCCAGGCAAGCTTGTCCATCGCCGCCTTCTGCGTGGCAATCACCGCCGCATCATCGCGCTGCGCGATTGCCGGTGCCGCACTGGCAACGATGACGGTTGCCGTTGCCAACGCTATCTGATTCCACCGCATAAACTGTCTCCCCAAGACGTCCGGCCGATCGAGCCGGACCCGTTTTTTCCGAAGTGCCGATAATTGATTGTCGCCCCCTGCCGTGGCAGTTTTGCTGGCATGGCGCGCAACCTTCTGCCATTTCGCCGGACAGGCGCACCCGTCGGCAATCATGATTTCGTGAATCGCGCCTTTGCCTTC
This sequence comes from uncultured Stakelama sp., assembly GCA_964649315.1. Taxonomy (GTDB): domain Bacteria; phylum Pseudomonadota; class Alphaproteobacteria; order Sphingomonadales; family Sphingomonadaceae; genus Sphingomonas. The sequence continues at coordinate 18,466 of CAZYOU010000037.1, forward strand.
GTGAAACGTGCCGGGGACTGGCCCGGGATTCCGCTGTTGCCGTTGATAAGCATCGCAGCAGGCGTGTTGATGGCGACGGTTGGCGCGTTCGGCACCGGCAATCTTCCGTGGGGACAGCAGGCCGGGTTCTGGGCCGCGCTGATGACGATGGAGATCATCAAATGGCAGATCTGGCTGATCGCGACGGTGCGGCGCGATAGCGATTGGGTGCGGGCCAGCCTGATCGGGATGCCGCTGCTCGCGATTGCCTTGCCGTTTGAGATTCAGGCGAGCTTTGCGCTGGTCGGGGTGGAGGTGCGGATCGGGCCAGGCGATATCTGGGCCAAGTCGCTGGTGATCGGCGCAATCATCTTTCTGACGGTAACGGCGGTAACGTGGCGACGGGCATTCCTGCCCGCTTCGGTGCCCGCGGCACCGCCCCCTGCTGTCGATAAGCGACCGGCATTGCTCGATCGCGCCGGTATCGCGCGGATCGGTGATTTGCAGATGGTCGAGGCCGAGGATCATTACTGTCGGCTGCACCTAGGCACGGGCGGTAGCGTGCTGCTCCATCTGCGTTTCGGCGATGCGATGGGGCAATTGGCTGATGTGGATGGCCTGCAGATAAACCGGGGTATCTGGATTGCCGCTGCCGCCGTGCGCGGGGCCGTGCGCGAGGGGCGGCGCTGGTGGTTGGTGACCACGGGGGATCGCCGGGTACCGGTCAGCGCGCGCTTCGCCAATGATGTGCGGGCGCGGGGCTGGCTGCATCCGCCTGTACGATCGTACCCGGCCTAAGGCCCATTAAGGCCCATTTGCCCTACAGCCCATGATGCGGGTAGCGTTTGCTCGGCTCTTTGGGTAAAGCCCGGATCATCCTTTGTCTTGTGGAGCCTTCGCGCCTTTATGCGCATCGCCATCGCATCCGATCACGCCGCCTTTGCGCTGAAGCAGTTGCTTGTCCCCTGGCTGATCGCGCAGGGTCATGACGTTGCTGATCTGGGCACGCATGGCCCCGAAAGCGTTGATTATCCCGATTACGGCGCGGCCATCGGGGCTGCGCTGGCCAATGACACCGCTGATCGCGGCATCGCGCTGTGCGGATCGGGGATCGGCATTTCGATTGCCGCCAATCGCAACCCGGCCTGCCGCTGTGCCCTGGTATCCGAGCCGTTGTCGGCAGAGCTTGCCCGCCGCCATAACGATGCCAACGCCATCGCCCTCGGCGCGCGCCTGATCGGCGAGGATATGGCTCGCGCGTGCATCACCGCATTTCTGTCGACCGACTTCGAAGGTGGTCGCCATCAACACCGCGTCGACAAACTCGGCGCACCGTTACCCGAAAGGTCAAACGCATGAGCACCAATCCCCGCATTCTGAGCGACGTGCAGCCCGACGGCTTTTTCACCCGGACGCTGGCCGATGCCGATGCTGCGGTGTTCGGCGCGATCCGCCAGGAGCTTACCCGCGAGCAGACCCAGATCGAGCTGATCGCGAGCGAAAACATCGTGTCAAAGGCAGTGCTGCAGGCGCAAGGCAGCGTCTTCACCAACAAATATGCCGAAGGCTATCCGGGCAAGCGTTATTATCAGGGTTGCGCCCCGTCGGATGCGGTGGAAACGCTGGCGATCGACCGGGCAAAGCAATTGTTCGGCTGTGCCTATGCCAATGTGCAGCCCCATTCGGGCGCGCAGGCCAATGGCGCGGTGATGTTGGCGCTGGTCAAGCCGGGCGAGACGATTTTGGGCATGAGCCTGGATGCCGGTGGCCACCTGACCCACGGTGCGAAGGCCGCAATGTCGGGCAAATGGTTCGACGCGGTGCAATATGGCGTCGATCCGGTTACCCATCTGATCAATTTTGACGAGGTGCGCGCGCTCGCGCTCGAGCATCAGCCAAAGCTGATCATCGCGGGCGGCTCCGCCTATCCGCGCCAGATCGATTTCGCCAAGTTTCGCGCGATTGCGGATGAAGTGGGCGCTTATTTCCTGGTCGACATGGCGCATTTTTCCGGCCTGGTCGCCGCCGGGTTGCACCCGTCGCCCTTCCCGCATGCGCACATCGCGACCACGACCACGCACAAGACGCTGCGGGGGCCGCGCGGCGGCATGATCCTGTCGAACGACGAGACGCTTGGCAAAAAGCTCAATTCGGCGGTGTTTCCGGGGCTGCAGGGTGGTCCGCTGATGCACGTGATCGCCGCCAAGGCAGTCGCCTTCGGCGAGGCGCTCGAGCCCGATTATAAGAGCTACATCGCCGCTGTGATCGAAAACGCCAAGGTGCTCGCCGCGACGCTGAAGGAACGCGGTGCCGAAATCATCTCGGGCGGCACCGACACGCATCTGGCACTGATCGACCTCACCCCGCTGGGCGTGACCGGTAAGGATGCCGACGAAGCTCTCGAGCGCGCAGGCATTACCTGCAACAAGAATGGCATCCCCAATGATCCGCTGCCGCCCACCAAGACGAGTGGCATCCGCGTCGGTTCGCCCGCCGGCACCACGCGCGGCTTTGGCCCTGCCGAGTTCCGCGAGATCGGCCATATGATCGCCGATGTGCTCGAAGGATTGCGCAACAAGGGGGAAGAGGGCGACCCGGCGGTCGAGGCCGATGTGCGCCAGCGCGTCATGGCGCTGTGCGCGCGCTTCCCGATTTATCCCGAAGGATTGTAAGCATGACCGAAGACGAAAAAGCGCTGACCAAGAAAATGGCGATCGCGGCGGCCATTGGCGCGGTGATTGCGATTCCGGTGCCGTTCGTCGGGCCGTTTATCGGCGCGGCCGCGGGTGCGGGCATCACCTATTTTCGTGCGAAGCGCCGGGGCTGAATGCGCTGCCCCTTTTGCGGCCATGAAGACAGCCAGGTAAAAGACAGCCGATCGACCGAAGACGGCGCTGCGATCCGTCGACGGCGGCAATGCGAGGGCTGCGCCGCGCGGTTCACGACGTTCGAACGCATTCAGCTGCGGGAACTGACCGTCCTCAAAAGCGAGGACCGGCGCGAGCCGTTCGATCGCGAAAAACTGATGCGATCAGTGGCGATCGCGTGCCGCAAACGTCCCATCGACGGGGTCCGCATCGAAAAGCTCGTCACCAGCATTCAGCGCCAGCTCGAAACTTTGGGCGACAGCGATATCCCGTCGACGCGGATCGGCGAAATGGTGATGGATGGACTGAAGGAGCTCGATTCGGTCGCCTATATCCGCTTCGCCAGCGTCTATAAGGATTTCCGCGAAGCCCGCGATTTCGAGGAATTTGCGGGCAATGTGAGTGAAGTGGGGAAGGGGTGACAGAGGCACCCGTCTTCCCCCACGCCTCCCCCCAAACACCGTTTGTCCCGAGTAGCCATCGAGCTTGTCGAGATGGCGTATCGAGGGATAAGCCGCACAAGTGACATTCTGGGCCTACATCCTGCGCTGCGCCGATGGCAGCTATTACACCGGGCACACCGATGATCTCGACCAACGTTTGGGCCAGCATCACAGTGGGGCATTTCAGGGCTATACCCATTCGCGGCGACCGGTCACGTTGATGTGGTCACAGGATTTTCCGTCGCGTATCGAGGCGTTGGAAGCGGAGGTTCAGGTCAAGAACTGGTCGCGAGCCAAAAAGGAAGCGCTGTTTCGATCGGATTGGGCAGCGGTTTCAGCTGCGGCCAAGAAGCGCTTCGATGCACAGACCCCTCGATACGGTGTCTCGACAAGCTCGACACCTACTCGGGGCGAACGGGAACCTGATGAAGCCAGATTAGTGTCGATAGCCCCACCCCCCGTCATCGTGCTCGTCCGCCCCCAGCTTGGCGAGAATATCGGCAAGGCGGCGCGGGCGATGCTTAATTTCGGGCTGGTCGAGCTGCGGCTGGTGTCGCCGCGTGACGGCTGGCCCAATCCGTCGGCGGGGCCGGCGGCGTCGGGGGCCGATGTCGTGCTTGAGAACGCGACCGTGTTCGACAGCGTGGCAGCAGCGGTTGCCGATTGCGCGCAGGTGTATGCCACGACGGTTCGCAAGCGCGGGGTGACCAAGCCGGTGGTGACGCCCGAAGTGGCCGCGCGAGACATTCACGCCGCGCCCACCCGTGCCGCCATCTTGTTCGGCCCCGAACGCGCCGGGCTGGAAACCGATGATGTCGCGCTTGCCCGCACGATCATCACCGTGCCGATCAATCCCGAATTCGGTTCGCTCAATCTCGCGCAGGCGGTGATTCTGGTGGCCTATGAATGGAGCAAAGGGATTGCGCTTGCGAGTCCGCCGATCACCGATCTGCCCGAACCCGCGCCGCATGAAGAGCTGGAGGGGATGATCCAGCAGCTCGACGTCATGCTCGACCGCACCGGGTTCTATTTCCCGCCCGATCGCACCCCCGTCACGCGGCGCACGTTGCGCACGCTGCTGACCAAGCCGGGCTGGTCGAGCCAGGAAGTGCGGACGATGCGGGGGGTGCTGTCAGCGCTGGACAAGCCCCGAGACCGCAGCTGAACAGTCGAACCCCCCGCTTAGCGCCGGTCGAATGCCTCGAGCTCATAAGCAATCGATGCTTCGACCAGCATCTCCCACAAGTCGCTGACCAGTGCATCGGGAACGCCCGCCGTCGCAGCGGCGGCACGGACATTGGCGATCACCTGCGCCTTGCGGACTTCGTCGCGCACCACGCCCCGGGTCGGCTTGATCCGGGCAGCTGCGTCCATATAGGCAAAGCGCCGGGCAAGCAGCGCAACAAGCTCGCGGTCGACCTGGTCAACGCCCGCGCGCACCTCGGTCATCGTCGAACAGTCAGGGCCGGAAAGGATCGTATCGGTCATGCGCCGAGCTTTTGACGGCACAAGGCGGGCCTGTCCAGCGTGACTCATCCCGGCTTGACTCAACCGCCCCCGGTCGCTAGCTGCCCGCCTTCGCAAATGGCCCCGCACCCCGGTGAAGCGGTGGCCC